>NZ_JWGY01000028.1:0-568 GCF_000813065.1 Pseudoalteromonas sp. ECSMB14103
TCACCACCGCTCTCTTGATGTCCGACTCCCTGAACAATTCTCGTTAATTGAGAAACTAAATCAACGAGAGCGTTATCCAATTAGTGTGCTATGCAGCGTATTCAATGTGCATCGCAGCAGCTATAAATATTGGGCCATACGCGATACAACGCCAACACCAGAACAAGTAAAGTTAGAGGCTGAAGTAAAAGCCATACATGCAATGAGCGGAGGTTCAGCTGGGGCACGGACAATCGCGGCAATCGCAACGAATAACGATTTTGAATTAAGCCGTTATCGTGCCGCTAAGCTGATGGTTAAACTAAAACTAGAGAGCTGCCAAGTACCTCAACATTCATATAAACGTGGCGGTAATGAACACCTTGAAATCCCAAACTTGCTTGATAGACAATTTGATGTTGTTGAGCCAGATACCGTGTGGTGCGGTGATGTGACGTATATTTGGACCGGTAATCGATGGGCTTATTTAGCCGTCGTTATTGATTTATTTGCACGTAAAGTAGTTGGCTGGGCCATGTCGTTGTCGCCAGATACTAATTTAACGCTAAAAGCGCTTGAACTCGCGTAT
>NZ_JWGY01000029.1:0-450 GCF_000813065.1 Pseudoalteromonas sp. ECSMB14103
CATGCAGACCAGCGCCTTTTGATTTTGAAAAGGAAGTAGCTGAGGCTGACGTTGTTGCAATTGCTTATGTCACAGGTATCTTTGCCGCAGAAGCAGAGGCTGGTTTGCTAAATGATAATGAAGAAAACGAATTAATTGAATTTCGCATTTCTGTACCAGTTCAAAAAAGTGTTAGATTAATTACAGAGCGATCGCTAAAAGGGGTTGCTAATAAAATTTACCAATCCAGTGCAAGTTGTTCGTTTTCTGAGGGCTTAATGGAAAGGGTCGTTCTTTTCAAAAAAGGTTCTAATGTCTGGGTTAGAGAATTGGATGACAATGTAATTAAAGCAATCGAAAATTTAGAGTAATTGGCAACTAACAAGCTAATTAATAAGGACAAAAAACAGTTGGCTGTTTTCGTTCCTCAACATTTCAGCCAACAATTTTTTGCCCATTATTAGGGCGTTA
>NZ_JWGY01000030.1:0-239 GCF_000813065.1 Pseudoalteromonas sp. ECSMB14103
TGATACTGCTATCATTCTTTTTTACTTTTGAAAACTCTGTACAAATACAATTGTATTCATACGAATTTTATTATCAGCTTTTCCAAATTTTTAAAGAGCAAGAGATACAAAAACCTCTCAAAATTAAACACACTCTATTCTCAGGCGATTTAGCTGCCCGATAAAGAATATTTATTTTTAAGAAGTAAAAGTGGTGGAGCTAAGCAGGATCGAACTGCTGACCTCCTGCGTGCAAGGCA
>NZ_JWGY01000031.1:0-413 GCF_000813065.1 Pseudoalteromonas sp. ECSMB14103
ATCTCAACTTCACACGTTGAGTACGACACACCAACTCGTCACTACGCACACGTAGATTGTCCTGGTCACGCCGATTATGTTAAAAACATGATCACTGGTGCTGCACAAATGGACGGCGCTATCTTAGTAGTAGCTGCGACTGATGGCCCAATGCCACAAACGCGTGAGCACATCCTTCTTTCTCGTCAGGTTGGCGTACCTTACATCATCGTATTCATGAACAAATGTGACATGGTTGATGACGAAGAGCTACTTGAGCTAGTAGAAATGGAAGTTCGTGAACTTCTTTCTGAGTACGATTTCCCAGGTGACGACTTACCACTAATTCAAGGTTCTGCACTTAAAGCACTTGAAGGCGAGAAGCAATGGGAAGACAAGATTGTAGAGCTTGCAGAAGCACTAGATTCTTACAT
>NZ_JWGY01000032.1:0-229 GCF_000813065.1 Pseudoalteromonas sp. ECSMB14103
CAGTGCTGTGTTTTTAATAAACAGTCCCAGCCACCTGGTCACTGCGGCTCCAATCAGCTTAGAGAGCAAGTCTCATCACCAATCGGAGCGTACCTTCTCCCGAAGTTACGGTACGATTTTGCCTAGTTCCTTCACCCGAGTTCTCTCAAGCGCCTTAGTATTCTCTACCTGACCACCTGTGTCGGTTTGGGGTACGATTCGGTATAATCTGAAGCTTAGAGGCTTTTCC
>NZ_JWGY01000004.1:0-25390 GCF_000813065.1 Pseudoalteromonas sp. ECSMB14103
TTCAAATAAGAGAAACCCGTTACAGCAATGTGACGGGTTTTTTGCTATCTGGGGTTTAGTAAAATAGCTTAGAGGCCCTGCAGAACTCAGAAGTGAAACAAAACAGCGCGAAGGCGAGCCCCGCACAAGGCAGACAGGCACAACGTAGCATCCCATTTGCTATGTGACTCTCTACCGCTGTGGGCACCACGACATTACCAGGCTTCAAATGTGACTTTTACAGATTTACTTCTCTATGTATTGATTTAAGTTTTATAACAATATAAAAAATACTAGTGATGCAATTAAGCGTATGGGCTAATACATCCTATAGAGATAAAGTTATTATTGGTTTTGTTTAACTTTACTTGTTAAAAGTCCTTATGGGCTTTATGCTCTCCTTTTGTTAACGTTTTTACTCATTCAGGGTCCTCTATGTCTTTCCCCTTATTTATTGATGACTCACCTTCTTTAATAGAGTTTACTCGTATCTACCTTGCTTTGTTTTATACCTTTGTAGCAGGCTTTTATACCTATAGAATTATTTATATGTCACGTACTGAGAAAGAAAACATTGTTTTTCCTGGAGTTAAGTATTGTGCAAGTTGGTGGAACCATACTACGTTTAAGTTCTTTAGAGCCTTGATATGGTTTGTATGTGTATTGCGGGTGTTTGTTCCTTCGCTTGATAATTACCTAGGGCTTTTTACTGGTTTGAATGATTGGCCCGGTGTTATGTTTGGCAATGTACTTTTGACAGCAGGCTTTGCTTTATCGATGCTTGTTCATTTTAATATGGCCTCATTGTGGCGTTCAGGGATTGATCCAAACGGTCCGCGTGAATTAAAAACAAAAGGGTTATATCAGTTTTCTAGAAACCCTATGTATTTGGGGGTGATAGCCGCTCAAATTGGATTTTTCTTAGCGTTGCCAAGCTTATTTAGTTTAATATGCTTAGTCGTTGGGGTCGCAGCTATATACAGGCAAACTCTGGTAGAGGAAAAACATTTAACCGAGAGCTTTACAGTTGAATATAAACAATATTCACAGGTAGTGCCTCGCTGGTTTTAATTGTGCGTTATTCTTCAATGAATTCGCTGACAAACACCTTTTTTGAAACTGGTTTAGAAAAGTAATAGCCTTGAATATAATCACATTGCATCTGTTTTAGTAACATGTACTGCTCTTGTTTTTCTACTCCCTCAGCAACTACTTCCACATTTAAGTTATGGGCCATTGTGATAATAGCCCTTACTAGTGCAATGCTATTATCATTTTTTTCTATATCCTTTATAAATGAACGATCTATTTTAAGGATGTCGATATCTAATCGTTGTAAGTATGCCAGTGATGAGTAACCCACGCCAAAATCATCAATAGCAACATCTATTTGAAATTCACTTAGGCGCTTGAGCTGTCGTTTTATTTCTGAATCAGTTCCCATTAGAGTGTTCTCTGTTACTTCTATTAAGACAGAGTGTCCGGGTAAATTGAATTGTTCGCTTGCTTGTATCCATTGCTCAACCCACTCACCAGAGCGATCAATCTCAAGTGGTGAGGTATTAACACTAACTTGTATAAGGCGTTTAGATAATTTATTGAATAAAGTACAGTCTTGTATTGCTTGCGATTTCACCCAGCGGCCTATGTCGCTTATTAAGCCATTTTTTTCTGCCATAGGGATAAATTCATTAGGCCCTATTAATCCTTTTTGTGGATGATTCCAGCGGATCAATGCTTCGGCTTTAGTAATGCTCTTACCATCAACAGAAAAAATAGGCTGATAGTACAACTCAAACTGATTTTCTTTTAAACCAAGTTTTATTTCTTCTATGAGTTTTCTTTTCTCAGTGGCTTTTTCTTCAATTGAATAAGAGAAAAATTCGTACCTATTTCTACCTTTCTTTTTAGACAAATACATTGCTTGGTCGGCACGCTTTACGAGCTCTTCAACTGTTTTACCATGTTCTGGGTAAAGAGTAATACCTATACTTGCGGTAACATACACTGTCTCTTTTTTTACTTGAATTGAAGTTAATAGGGCATGTTGTACGCTATTTGCAACTTTTGCGGCTCTTTCTAGGTCGGTGACGTTTTGAAGTATTAAAGTAAACTCGTCCCCCCCCAGTCGCGCAATAATATCTTGTTCAGTAATGCATGCTTTTAGTCTATTTGCAACTTGATGCAACAGTAAGTCACCGTAATCATGGCCTAAATTATCATTTACTTCTTTGAACCCATCAAGGTCGATAAAAATTAATGCGAAATTTGTATCATGCGTATTGATTAACGATTGTATCTTTTCATAGAAATAGCGGCGATTAGGCAGGTCCGTAAGGCCATCTTGATATGCGTAGCGGTGAAGTTCGCTGTTAGCATTTTCAAGCTCTTGGGTACGTGTTTTAACTTGATTTTCTAAAGCGTGTTCACGTTGCTCTATTGTATAGAGCATATCGTTAAAACATACGGTTAATTCGCCAACCTCATCATTAGAGAGTTGCTCGGCACGTAAACTATAGTCATTTGATTTAGTGATGTCGTTAGCTGTTTGAGCTAAATATAAAATGGGGCTTAAAAAACGACGCCTTAGTAACAATGAAATAATTAGGCTGACAGCAAAGGATAGTAGCGTGAGACTAATTATAAACTTTACATAAAAATCTATTCGATTATTGATATAGCTATTGTTAGCATAGATTACTAATTCGCCAACGTTGTTACCATCTATAGTCAGTTGTTTTTTTACTTCAACAGCATGCTCAACATTATCGGATAACATGTGCGAATTAGTTTTTGCTACAATATCTCCAGTTCGATTAGTAACAATAGCAGAGATTACATCTGTACGAGTAAGAATAGGCTTTATTAGTTCTTGAATTGCTTCTAAATCTTCAAAGATAAGTGCGGTGGCTATATTTGGCGACATCATGTTTGATAGAGAGTTTAGACTTTCTATTTGTTCACCTTTTGCACTGCTTAATTCGTACGTACCAAATGCTACAGTTACAATACTACTTGATATAAATGCTACGCTCATCAGTATAAAAAGCAGCTTTTTACTTATTGTGTCTAGCGTAAATAGTTTTTTCATTTAGCCATCCACAATTCGCGCAAGGCGCAGTACTTTAGAGCTCATTGTTAAGCCGTCGATTTTAAGGTTGTTTGGTGATATTTCAAAACGGACCTTTCCGCTTGAGAGAAAAAACCTTATGTGCCCATTGCTTTCTATAAATCCGTCATTTTCCCCAACAAGTAAAATATTTTTGTAAGTCAAATTAGGGGTACTCTTCCAGTTTGCATACGTTTTTGAAGTTATGAATACCATGTCGCACAGTTTTATTGAGTTTGGCTCAAGCGATATGTGTTTATTTACTAATGGGCGCTTTTTAATACTGCGCTTAGTGAGTGCAACATCAGCAATGTTGATGAATGTTTCGTCTGGGCTACATAATGTAAAGTTATCATTATGATACGTCGGTGTTACCCAGTTTGCAAAGCGAGCAAAGTTATATAAAAAACCAGCCTTGAGCATATACTCTTTCTCAGTCGCAGCACTATTAGCACTAAAAAATAGTGTTAATGTAATTAATAGCCCGTTGAGTAAAAGTTTTAATAGCTGCATTAAATAATCTTAAAAGCTGGCTTTAATTGAAAATGTTATACATTCATCAATGTAGTTAGGCAATGTGTAGGTTTCACGAGTGTTGTTATACTCTATGTGAGAGCCTGCAAACAAGTTTTTACCCGACAAAGCCGTAGACCATATTTGGTTAATTTGATAATTCCAGGTTATATCCATTGTAGTGTAACGGTCGGTATTATAAGCGTCTGAGTTTTCAACTCTAAGCGTTGCAAAAATATTATGTTTATTAAAAAGCGTATAGTTTACTTTGCCAAATACTTGTCTATTAGTTGAATCAAAACCTATAGTTGGTGTTGCTCCCTCGGGTAAATCATAATCAATTTTTGTATAGCTATACCCTAGTTCTGTACTTAGGTTATTCAGCGGTTGCCAGGTTGCAACTATATCAAACCCGTTAGTTGTTGTTTCACCCTGCGAAACAACATCAAGATCGACACGAGTTTGAGTAAGCGCAAATGCCGCTTGTTCAAATTGACCGAGCTGAAAAAAACGTATAGCAGGCAGAAACTGATTGGGGTCGGTGTTAAATCTAATCGCTGCTATATTATCGGCATCTGTATGGAATGCGGACAAATCGAGAGAGGTGTTATTTCCTTCAAAGCGGTAGCCTAACTCGTATGAGACGTAGTTTTCTGATTCAACTTTGTCGTTGCCATTGAGGTAAGTGGCAATCGCATATTCATCAATAGCTTTAATGCCAGTACTTCCACCAAGCGCCTCTTCTACAACTGTCCCATTCACTTTGTAGTCATCATTAAACTCTATCAGGGTAGGTGTACGTACACTTCTGGATATAGCACCCCATATTAGATGGCGCTCTTGTGGCTTATAGATAACCCTAGCCGATGGTTGGTTTTCCCAGCCAGTTAAATCATTGTGGTCGAGCCTAGTGCCGACAACTAAATCAAGATAATTGGGTATAACATTATATTGGGCTTGGATTAATCCACCATATTGTTGAAGATTGTCTAGGTCTTTATCACTGTCTAAAAATACACTTTCTTCGAAAGATATTTTGTTATATCTGTAATTCAAGCCCCAATCTAGCTGCAAAGAGTCATATAAAAAGTTCATTTGGTAGTCTATATCTATAGATTCAAAGTTTTCTTTTATATATGTTTGGTTGCCACTTTGCTTTAGCCATGACACTTGCAACATTTGGTTTGCGTCGGGAGATATTCTATTTTCTAGGCGCGCCATAACACGAGAATCAGTACGTGATAAGTCTCCAGAAAATGAAACGTTTTTATTGGTCTCGTCAATAACTCCACGGTAGTTTTGGCCTAAGTTAGAGTGTGTAACATCACCTTGTATTAAAGCAGACCATTCGTCGCTTGGTGTAAAGTCAGCACGCAAACCCAGAGAATGTTGTTTGGCTTTGTCACTAGGCGTGAGTGAAATCCCTTTTTTTGACTCATTAGCGTCTTTTACATGACCATAAATACGGTAACTGCCTTTATTACTTAAGTTGCCGCCATATCGCGCATTTGCATCAATATTTATTTGATTACCGGTAGTCGCATTCGCGTAGGCACCACGAGTATCAATACTGTTTTTAGTAATAATATTGATCACACCATTATTTGCATTTGTGCCCCACAATAGGCCGCCTTGACCCCGGATAACTTCTATTCGTTCTATATCATAAAGTGGGACATTCAGCGTTTCCCAATAAACAGCTGCAAATTTAGGTGTATATAAGCTTTGCCCATCAACCATAACTAAAAGCTTACTTGAAAATCGAGACGCAACACCGCGCGAAGAAATTGCCCATTGATTATTATCAAGTTGCCTAACGATAAGTCCAGGTACCATTTTTAATGCTTCTGGTACTGAGTTTGCGCCAGATTTATTAATTTGCTCTTTGCTTAAAACATAAATAGATGAGGCGGTATCAAATGCTGATTGAGCTCGCTTCATTGCAGACGTAACTTGAACATCCATTTCCATTAGTGCACTAAGATCGAGCTCAGCATCTTCAAAAGGATCTGCAATTACAAGCGGTGATAAAAACAATAATGGCCATAGTGATTGATGCGAAATTTTCACTAAGGAACTCCTACCTAGTCATAAATTATATAAGCGAAATTGCTTTTCTTAAACATTTGAAGAACATTACATTAACATTATGAATGGTGTAAATATAGCAAAAATACGCTGCTACTTTTTATGTGAGCCTTTAACTTTTTTCAATATATCATTAGCTTATAAAGTAACCATAACTAAAAAATACCATAGCTAACGTATACACGGCTTCATTAAAATTAATTTTAAATGATTAATAATATATATTATCTTTAAACAAAAGTATTAAGTCCATGTTTAATTGTTTTTTTTATCAACTAAAAGCGGATGATTTTTACGCTTAACGTAAGTTCATAAAGTTAATTTAACAAAGAAGTAGCTTTGACTGATTTTATATTTGGAAGTGTTCAAAGCAGTAAGTGCATCACAAGGCTTATCAAAACTGGTTCAGCGCTGAAAAATAAATTAACCTTACTTTATTAACCTTTAACAAGATTATTTTTATATGAGTTTTATTTTTTCTGCACTGCTAGCTAGCCTTCCTGCTTTACCTGAGCCAGTTGCAAACAACGCAGTAGCTAAAGTTACATCGCAAAATAGCACCTATTTCTTAAGTTTTATGGGCTTAGCTTCAAATAAACAATTTAGTGATGTACATAATAAAGTGTGGGCATTAAAGCTGGGAGAAAGCCAATGGCAGGCTAAATTGGCAGTACCTTCTAGCTTGCCAATTAAGGGGCGTTTAGCAAGTACAGCGGTTGGTATAGGTAAATACGCTTATGTATTTGGTGGCTACACTGTTGCTGCAGATCACACGGAAATATCGAGCCCAGACGTGTATAAATACAATATAACCACAAATAGCTATACGCAACTCAAGTCTATGCCAGTCCCAGTAGATGACAGCGTGGCGCTAAGCTACAAAGAGCGTTACATATACCTTATTAGCGGTTGGCATAACGATGGCAACGTAAATTTAGTGCAAGTATACGATACTAAAAACAATACATGGCAGCAGGCGTCGCCTTTTTTAGGTGAGCCTGTATTTGGCCAAGCGGCTGCAATTAGTGGTAATACTATTGTTATATGTGATGGCGTAAAAACCCAAGCAAACCCAAGTTCACGCCGCTCGTTTTCAGGGGTTGCACAATGTTTAAAAGGCACAATAAATGCCAACAACCCACAAAAAATAGATTGGCGAACGCTGCCACACCCAACAGGCGAAGCACATTATCGTATGGCTGCTACAAGCTATAATGGCCATATTTACATGCTAGCTGGCTCAAGCAACCCCTATAATTACGATGGCATTGGTTATAACAAACAGCCAGCTCCAGCAAGTCGTCATGTATGGCGCTTTAATATTAAAAATAATACATGGCAAGTAATGCAGCCACTTAAAACTGCAACGATGGATCACCGAGGCTTACTAGAGCATAACGGTATTTTATATCGTATTGGTGGAATGAATAACCAACAGCAAGTTATTAATGATGTGCTAGGTTACGAGGTAAAATAATGAATACGCTTTATATTACCGGCGCAGGGGTAAGCGCGGCTAGTGGTATACCTACGTTTAGAGGGGAAGAAGGCTTTTGGACTATAGGTAGTAAAAACTATACGCCTATGGAAATGGCAACGCGCGCAATGTATCAAAATAATCCGCGTGAGTTTTTGGCTTGGTATTACAACCGTTTTGCAACGTATCGTAACCATGGCCCTAATGACGTGCATCATTGGTTGAGTGATAAAAACTTAATAACCCAAAATATAGATGGGCTTGATGGCAAAGCCGGTAACAAAAATTACATTGCTATACACGGCAGGCTCGATCAAATGACGCTATTTCATGAGCAAGGCGAAGCTGTTGAACCGCTGATGACCCCGTGGGATAGTGTAGATGAAAGCCGCCTGCATGAATCTCTTTTTGAGCTGTTTAACATTCAAAACCAAACACCTGAGCTTAACCATTCGTTTAAGCCTTTTGTGTTGTTGTTTGATGAATTTTACACCGAGCTTTACAGAATAACCCAAGCACAGCAGCGTATGCTCAACGCTGATAAAATTGTATTTATGGGCACCTCGTTTAGTGTAAATATCACCCAAATGGCATTAGAAATAGCCCGTACTCATAACATACCTATCGAGGTGGTCGATCCTAATCCTGCTCACATACTACACCCAAATGTAAGTTATAAAAAAATGACTGCGCTTGAGTACATTCAAAAGTTCTGATTTATTTTGTAATTAAAAACTTACAAATAAATGCATAAAAATAAGCGTTTTGTTAACCCCAGTGATACATGTTGTTTTATAATGAAACCGTAAAACCGAAATCGTTTAGCAATAACATAACCCAAGAGAGTTACATGAGTGATTTAACTGCAATAGCCAATTTATCAATATTATTAGTAGAGCCTTCAGAGGTTCAGCAAAAACTGATAATCAAATCACTAACTCAATGTGGTGTAACCCAAGTAGAAACCGCAAGCAATCAAGCGCAAACGTTAGCTCTTTTAGAAAAATATCAGCCCGATTTAGTTATTAGTAGTATGTATTTAGCCGATGGCACTGCAGACTCTTTGTTACAAAGCATTCGTTCGAACCCGCGCACAGAAAGCCAAGCGTTTATGTTGATCTCGAGCGAACGCAATAAAAAATACCTTGAGCAATTAAGGCAGTCGGGCGTATTAGCCATTTTACCTAAACCATTCAGTGCAGATGCAATTACACGCGCATTAAAAGCGACGCTCGACATAATTACAGAAGAAGAGGTCGAACTAGAGCATTTTGATGTTACTTTATTACGTGTTCTTGTTGTTGACGATAGTCGTTTTGCGCGCAAGCATATTATTCGTGTGCTTGCTGGTATGGGAATACCAGCCCCGGTTGAGGCGCAAGATGGTAAACAAGCAATTGAAAAACTTAACGAACAGTCATTCGATTTAATCGTTACCGATTACAACATGCCAGAAATGGATGGTCGCGAACTAACCGAAACTGTACGTGGCTCAAATGCTTACTCGCATATTCCTATTTTAATGGTGAGCTCAGAGGCAAACGACACCCATCTAGCCAATATTGCTCAAGCGGGCGTTGATGCCATTTGCGATAAACCGTTTGAACCTGCCACAGTGCGAGATTTGCTTTTCAAAATAATGTCGTGATAGACATTTTTTCATCACATGTATTTGAACGAGTGCAAAAGTAACAGCACTCGTTTTAAATACTTTTACATTTGGCCTAATCTATATACAAGCAGCGCTGTTTTAGCGGTGTTTTTATTAAGCGAGGTTAAATCGGCGGTTTCGTTTTTAGTGTGTGCGCCACTGCCCATTAGTCCTAGGCCATCAAGCGCCATATCAACATGGTTTGCAGCAAACGAAATATCAGCAGCACCGGCATTACGAGGGTTTGCAGCCACCACTTTGTTATAACCTAAGTCTTGGCTTGCTTGGCTATACAGTGCAAGCAGCTTTTTATTACCCTCGGTGAGGCCCATTGGTGGGTAGCCGTCTTCAAAAATAAGCTCAGCTTGGCTTCCATTTAAACTTTTAGTCACTATTTGCTGCATCACTTTTTTAGCGCCTTCTACCTGCTTTGGCGAAAGCGCCCGTAAATCACCCGCTACATGCACGGTTTGCGCAATTACGTTACTTTTACCAAACGCCGTGGCTGACGAGTTAGCACTGTCGTAATCGGCATTTGTACCACCTACAATAAGCCCTGGGTTAAAGGTTAAATTAGGTTGTGTAGCTAGTTGCTCTCTAAAGTCATTTAAAATACGTGACGCTTCGTAAATAGCACCATAGCCCACACTGTCATTAAATATTTGCGATGAATGTGCAGCATTGGCCGTTACATTTAACGTCCAGCCGGTATAGCCACGGCGCGCCGCCATAGCGGTTTTAATATTGTTATCGCCGTTCTCAAAACCTAGCGCTACGTCAGCCCAAATTGCGCCATCAACAATGGCTTGTTTAGATAAGCTAAGTGGGCGGCCGCTGCTTTCTTCATCGCCCGTAAGCAGTACTTTTACGCTAACGTTTTCCAGTAAATTAAGCGCTTGCAGGCTTTTAAGTGCGGTAATTATAATAGTGTTACCACCTTTCATATCGGCTACACCTGGGCCGCTCGCGGTGTGTTCATCAATTTGTTTATAGGTAGTAAAGTTATCGTGTTTAGCAAATACCGTATCAAGATGGCCGATCATCAGTATTTTTATTGCATCGGGTTTTTTACTCTCAAAGGTTGCGAGTACATGCCCAGCTCGGTTAAACGCGCTGCCATCTAACCACTCAACCTCAAAACCAATGGCTTTTAGTTGCTCGCTTGCAAGCGCGCCCACCTTTTTTACGCCTTCAATATTAAGCGAACCGCTATTAATGTTTACCGCTTGTTCTATTTCTTTAAGCGCTTGCGGCATGTTGTGCTCAACTTGTTTTACTATTTCACGCTCGTTTTTATTAAGCGCCGCATAGCTTGTAAGCGGTAGGGTACTCGCAAGGGTAAATATAAGTGCATGGCTAAATTTTAAAAGTGACATAACAGCCTAATAATTGAAAAGTAGTTGAGCTAATATGAAGTAAAAATACAACGGGTTCAATAGAAGTAGCTTGTGATTCTTAACTAATTTTATAAGCAATAACGTGTTACAAGGTTAAGGGTTAAAGGGGTATGCGTTACTGGTTTAAACTCAGGTATTTAAAATATGATTTGTTAATTAATAACCAACCGGTATAACTAAACAACGATTTGTGTGATATTACTGAACTCCACCATTTTAGGGTTTTGCTGTATTTAGGAAAGGTAAGGCGAAGCTAACTATTTGTTTACAGGTGTTTATTTTATAGCTAGGATAAAATCACTGTAATATATGGACATTTGTCGGTTTGTAAAACGACAAATGTCGTAGACTAAATTGTTAGGCCTCTCTCAATTTGCCATATTTAAAACTCTAAATTTTAGGAAGTATTCATGGAAGAACAAAATTATTCTGCAGATTCACCTGTTATTCAAAAAGAAGATGACCGCTTTTCTCGTTGGACCTTCTCAGAACGAGTAGCGGAGGTTATTTCCAAAAGAAGTGATCCTAGCAGTATTGTTATTGGGTTATACGGTGTTTGGGGAGATGGTAAAACATCAGTGCTTAACTTTATCGAAAATTCATTATCAGCTGATGAAAATGTAATATGTATCAAGTTTAATCCTTGGCGATTTGGTACTGAAGATGAGCTTTTAAGTGGTTTCTTTTTTGATATTGCAGATGCCTTAGATGCTAAATTAATAAATACTGGTGATAAGTTAAAAGACTTTCTTAAGAAGGCGGCTCCAGGTGCAGGTGCGATTTTTGGAGCGAAAGGAACTGGTGATGCTGTAGGATCATTCTTATCAACGCCAGATGTAAATGAATTGAAATCACGAATTGAGGAAGCGCTCGAAACAGCAAAGCGCAGAGTTTTAATCTTAATAGATGATGTCGACAGGTTAGAAAATTCAGAGATACATGCATTATTTAAATTAGTTAAACTCACCGCTGATTTTAAATACACTTCTTACATATTAGCTTTTGATAAAGATGTTGTAGCAGCATCTCTTCAAGAACGATATTCAAGTACCAAAAATAATGCGGGTGAAGATTTTTTAGAAAAAATTATACAAGTACCGCTTCATCTACCATCAGTTGAACAGCCAGTACTGAGGGAGTTTTGCTTTAAAGGAGTAGATGAAGCCCTATCAATATCTGGTATAGAGTTATCACAACAACAGGTTCAGGAGTTTGTAAGAGACTTTAGTGGAGCTTTCGATGATTGCCTAACGACGCCTAGAAAAGCAAAGTTATATGGCAATACATTACTGTTTTCATTACCAATTTTAAAAGGTGAAGTAAATCCAGTAGATCTTATGCTAATTGAAGGGGTTCGGATATTTTTCCCTTCATTATACGGAATCATACGAAAGAATAAATCACTCTTTTCAGGTGTTTTTAGTGAAAGGAACCACTCAGACTCAGCGCCAGAAAAAGAACATATTAAGAGTCTAATTGATACCGCATTATTAAATACAGAAGACGTAGATAAAAAAGGTGTTATTCGTCTTCTTAAAAATATGTTCCCAAAACTTAGCTCTGTATATGGGAATACAACTTATGGTTCTGATTGGTATAAAGAGTGGGATAAAGGACAACGAATATGCTCTGAAACCTACTTCTCTAGGTACTTCACCTATTCTATACCTAAGAATGATATTGCTGATGGTTTAATAACGTCATTGATTTCAGAATGCCCCAAATGGGTAGCTGATCCCGAAACAGAAGAAAACCCACTATCAAATATTTTAACTTCAAGTAATGCCGAATTATTGATAAAAAAGTTAAGGCGAATTTCTGATGAAATAGCACCACATGAATCAATAGCGTTAGCAGTTGCTATATCAAATAAGAGTGACTCTTACCCTAACCCTGATGCATTATTTAGTCATATGAATCCACTTGTGCAGGCTGCAATGTTAGTTAGTAGTCTTATTCAGAATAATGAGGCTAGTACCCGTAAAACAATTGTTGAATCATGCATAAAGATAACTCCATGTTTAGAATTCAAACTTGAAATATTTAGGTGGCTAAAACGGGAGGAAGAGGATAAACCGGAAAAGGATGCTTTTTCAAAATCGGAAATTAATGATATTGGAATATTTTTAGGTAACGAATTGCTCAAGTTTATTGAACAAGACATAGATATAACGTCCAAATATCCTAATTATGTAGGGACTATTCTATATACCTTAAGCACATATGTTGGACGAGAATCCTCTAATACTTATATGAAAAATCAATTTAAATCAGACCCAAATTCATTAATGCGATTTTTAAGTTCAATAGTTCCAACTTCTTGGGGCATGGAAAATGGGGTGTCTAGTAAATCTGATTTTGAAAGAGAACAATACAATAGTCTTATTAATTATTTAGACATCGAGGTTGTTCTCGATGCAATAGATGTTTCTGTTGATGAAACCCTCGTGATACCTGAGAGTTACCCTAATGACTATGAGAATAAAGATGAATATATTCTAATTAGACAATTATTGTGGCTACATCAGTTTGCTCAAAAAGAAAAAGAAATAAACAGCGGTGTTACAGAGGCCTAACAAGGGTTTTCAAGTCGGACTCGTAACAGCTTGCTCGGTTCCACTTCGTTTCACATTTTAGCAAGCTATTACTCGCCGCTTAAAACGGCGTTAGGCAACTAGGGAAAGTATGGAGTTAATCAAAGCGTTTATTCCGCTCATTATATTTTTATCTTTATGGATATCTATAGGGATGTATTACGGTAAAAAAATTAATAAACATAAAGAAGCATTAGTTGTAGATGAGTCTCGGCCTATTAATTGTTTAACTTTAACGCGAGGAGTTGAAACAACCAACTATCTTAGGAAATACTCTGTTATTGTTGATGATCAAAATATTGGAGAAATTGCTTCCGGTGAAACTAAGCATTTTGAATTAACTTCTGGTAAGCACACCATATCTGTGAAAATCGATTGGTGTAAATCTAAAAAGTTTGAGTTCGAAAAACTAGAAAGTGTAAACACTGAATTAAATTGTGGTGCTAATTATAATAACTGGAAGTGTATGATTATGCATGCAATAAAGCCTTCAAATTGGGTTTATGTAAAAGTCGCCTAACAAGCTGTTAAACAAGGACAAAAAACAGTTGGTTTTTGCTCCTGCGTCGCTTATTTTAACCAACTATTTTTTGCCTGTTAACAGGGCGTTAGGTGTCTTCGGTGATCAAGTTAGATTCAATCAAAAATCAAGCGGTGGAAATAGCTTTAGATTTAAGAGGTCACGATTTACTTGAGCAAGCATTACTTTTAGAAGCGCAAATTGATTTACTTGATAAATCTGAATCTCTTTTAGAGGCTTTGCGTGAAATTGAAGGTTTGTGTCATGTTAAAGCTTTTGGAGACTTATACCTCGAATCATTTGAGGGGTGGGATTGGCCAAGCAAAGTGAGTAAATTAGGCCAAACATGCAAAAAGTACAGCTTAAAAATCAGTAAAAACACCTAACAAGGGTTTTCAAGCCGGACAAATTACAGTTGGCTTTTTGTTCGTGCCTCACTTATTTTAGCCAACAGCAATTTGCCGCTTAAAACGGCGTTATATTTTTATTCGGAGTAGTTTTAAATGGAAGTGAAATCTAAAGATGTATGCAATGAACTTGGAGGCTATTTCCTGGAAGGCACTCAATTTGGAATTAAGAGGGTTAAAAGTCTTCACGATGGAGAGCCTGATTTCATAGAAGAAAAATTAGATAAATTATTTGAATTTAATCGCCACTTTCAGGTTCTTTCTATTTTAAATGAAAACAAAAAAGAATTACTTGAAAAAATTGATGCTCACCGTAAAGAAACTATACATAACGTATTAGTCTCTCCGAATATGAAAGAAAATAATCATCATTTTGTTGAAGTAAATAGAGCCACTTTAAACCTCCTAAGCTCACTTAAAACTTTTATTGATTTTTCAGAAACCTTCCTTAGAAGAAAATATGGAAAAGATTCTGAAGAAATAAAATTATTCAAAGCCGCTCAGAGCGATCAATTCGATAGTAGCTTCTCTTATCGATTTTGTTATAAATTGAGAAATTATGCTCAACATTGTGGGTTGCCTGTTGGAGGGTTTGACTCGAAGACAGTTCAGATATCTGAAGCAGAAACTATAAGCCATGTAATTATTTATCTAAAAAGAGATGAGCTAATTAATAATTTCGATTGGGGAAAAAAAATAAAAGAAGAAATACTTACACTTGATGAACGGTTTGAACTTGGTTCGCATTTGTTTAAATTTGTAGAGTGCATCCAAGTGCTATGCCAGACATTAATAGATATTGAAAAGAAAGATATACTTGAAAGCTTAGAGTGTGTTGAAGGTCTTATCGAAGAAACGGCTGCGAAATATCAAGGGTATTTACCTGTTCTGTATAGGTTCAAAACTAGCAATAAAAATTACGAAGACATTTATTGGTTACCAACAGACCTTGTTAAAGAAATTAGAGGTCTATTTTAAAAAATATAACAAGTCATTTAAATGGAAAATAAACAGTTGGCCATCGCTTCGCGATTATAGCCAACCATTAATTTCCACTTAATGAGGCGTTATGTGACTAGGGAAGTTCAGTGTTTCTGGAGTACGAATTTTATTACTGGATTATATGGTGTTTAATTACCTTTTGCTTTGCTAAAAGGCTCGGTTATCTAGGTCTTTTTATCGCCCATTTAATTGTACTCATATCCATTGCTATTAGTGATATTTACTTAATGTCAGAGTTTATGAAAAACCCAGAGTGGGATGGTACTCCTGATATGGATATATTGTTTTTCTTAGGGATAATTTTTAGGGTAATAATCATTAATACATGCCTTTTACCAATAGGGCTTATAGGTAAGCATTTAGGTAAAAGAGTTAAAGTCACATAACAATTTAATTAAACCGTGGACGCAAAACAGTAGGCTTGCGCTCCTCCGTCGCTTATTTTAGCCTACTATTTTTCGCCGTTTATTAAGGCGTTAGCTAGCAAATGAGACCAATATACAAATTCTTGATCATTGTTGAAGCCATAATTGGGTTCGGTCCTTTAGTCATACTGTTAGGGCTAGGCTTAATTACTATACCCATCTCAATTATGGGTATATTAGATGGTTATTATGGTGCACTGGTTATGCTACTTATTGAGGTTGGAGGCTTTCTTGGCATGTTCGCGCTTATCTCTGTTTTAATGCATATTCTAGAGCCAAGCAGGTATTTTTTATCGTTTGCTAAATTACGTTTATTTATAATCTGCGGCTTTTGCTCAATCCTTGGGTTTGCATTTATGTCAGGTATAAATATCAAATTCATTTGGCTTCTTATACCAATAGCTGTTGCCGTACACTTTATTTATTTAGGCCGCAAATATGTGTTTGCTGCTAGCTAACAAACGCTTTAACCAAGGACGCAAAACAGCAGGCTTGCGCTCCTTCGTCGCTAATTTTAGCCTGCTATTTTGCGCCGGTTAAGCGAGGCGTTATGTGTTTCGTAAAGTATGAGTTTCAAAAATAGCGACGAAGGTTTCGAATGTGAAACAGTACAAAAACATAATAAACTAGACAGATACTTTTATTTTCGCACTTTGATGAGCTACGTATCAGGCTTTAATTAGTGAAGAAATAAGTAAAGTATTACATAACAATCGTAAATTAATTAAGTGCTCACCTACTTTAATTTTTTCACAGGGAAGTTAAATGAACTTAAATCAAATTACATTACCTGTTACAGACATGGAAATTTCGACTAAATTTTATCGCGACTTAGGTTTTACTCAAATTGTAGACACCCCGCATTATGCTCGCTTTGAATGCCCAGATGGGGATTCAACTTTCTCCTTGTCTTTAGATCGAGGTGAGTTTGATTGTGGCACGGTAATATATTTTGAACATGAACGATTAGATGAACTGGTTGAGGCTTTAAAAGTTAAAGGTTTTGTATTTATACAAGAACCTACAGACCAGAGCTATTTATGGCGAGAGGCCGTACTGCATGATCCGTCAGGACATAAAATTAAGCTATATTGGGCAGGGTGTTAATAGAGTTAATCCACCTTGGCGTGTAGAAATACGCAGCTAATCAGATTTTTAATTATGCAGTGTTCAAACTTACGCTATTAAAATCCAACCTCATTTAAGTATAAAAAACCGTCAGGTTTAACGCCATTGGCATTAAACCTGACAGCTCAAACTCAACCAATCACCGTTAATTAGTCGGCATTAAATAAATCTCGCGCACGTTGTTGCGCTGGTTTGCTTCTATTGCAAACAGTACGGCGTCGGCCACATCTTGTGGGTCGAGTTTGTCGGGCTTTGCTTCATCAAAAAATGGGGTGTTTACCATGCCAGGGGCTATGGTGGTGCAGCGGCCATTCCACTCGCTCATTTCCTCAGCTAAGTTTTGTCCAAACCCGTAAGCAAACCATTTAGTTGCACCGTAAATAGAGCCTTTAATTGGCTTACGGCCAGCAGCTGAGCTGGTTAATATAAAATGACCTTTGTTTTGGCGTAAATGTGGCAAGGTTGCTTTTGCCGTCCACAGCAGGGCTTTAATGTTTATGTCTATCATGGTTGACCATTCATCGGGGTCGCCTTTTTCAGTGCCTGCGGTTGAAACGCCCATACCTGCGTTGGCAAATGCGGCATCTAGTCGGCCAAATTTTTTAAGCCCTTTTGTTACTACGTTTTCAAGTTCGGTAAAGTCGGTGGCATCTGCGGGTACACTCAGTGCGTTATCTTCACCTAATGACTCAACTAGTTCAGCTAATTTATCTTCACTTCTGGCGGTAAGAATGACTTTATGGCCGTTATTAACCAATGTTTTTGCACTCGCTTCACCTATGCCACTAGAGGCACCTGTAATTAGAACTACTTTTTCTTTCGCCATGGTTATTTCTCCTATGTTTACATATTCAAAATGATAAGAACGGTTTAACTAATACGTGCTATTAACTCTACCAGTACTGGGTTAACAGGGCTTGAATGCAGGTCACTTTACGAATGAATTATTTGGATGATGTGATATGAGTGGCTTTAATGGTTTTTTGCAAAGGTGGAGTGTTCGTTTTTGTTATACTTTTTATAAAAAAGCGCACCTTAAAGTGCGCTATACGTTTATTGTGTTATGTCAAAGCTAACTGAAAGGTCCTCAGTTTGCGGTACACTAATTTGCTTAAGTTGATAAACAGTGAAATCGGTATCTTCTAGCTCTGCATCGTCTATATGTGCGGTGCACGTATAGCCAAGTTGGTAGTCTCCCGGTGTAATGAAAGCAAGCTCAAACTCATATTGGTTATCGTCTTGGTCAAATACAACATTTGCGGTCGCAAGTGGGGCATCTTCTGGGGTTTGCTCATCTATTTCGTATATATCTTTAGGTACTTGAGCATCTGATGAATATAAATATACGGCATGTCCAAACGTTGAATCTGCAGCAGCAGTGGCGATATTGTCTGTTTCACAGTTATTAATAAGCGCTTGGCTTACTGTGCCTTCAATTTCTTGTGACTCAGAAAGATTTTGTAATCGTACGCCTCTAGGTTTTAAAAAGATCTCCTCATTATTTTGGGGATCGACCAGCGATTTTTTTAGGTCAAATTCTAAAACAAAGTCGTTATCAGTTTGGTTAAGTGTAAAGCCATCGAGTTGTATTTCGCCTACACCATCATTCCCTTTTCTTTTTACCACCAGCGGAGCAATGCTGTCGTCTTCGTATACTACGTGAGATGTAAAACTAAGGTTATTAGTATCGCCATTTATAACCTGAGCGCGGATCCACGAGTATTCGCCTGCTGGCACTTCTTGATCGTCAACCAGCTCAAAAACATCGTCCCCGGTGTAATCGAGCAAATTAACCATTTGTGGTTGAGATGCGTCAGCTTCACTTCGGGTTTCAAAACTAAATTCTTCATCGCCTTGTGTTTTAATAGTGATTGAATCAAACACGACGTTAACCGCTTTTAAACCACTAACCGGCGCATCTGACACACCAAGGCTAAAGGTTGATTTGTCGCTAGATTGTGGCGGTGTTGTGTCATTGTCATCACTTGAAGAGCCACACCCGGCTAATGCAAAAAGAACGGCGCTGCTGACTAATGTTGATTTAAAATTCATGATTTACTCCTTTAGTTTATAAAGCGGATTGTAGAAGAGCTAAGCTGAATTTAGATTGAATAGGTTTTTAGAATAGTTACTTGAAGTTAATCTTTATTTTACTTTGCGTATTTTTGAACAAAAGTATGTACGCCATAGGTTAACTAGTTTGTGAGCACTAAGTTTTTAAGTGTGAAAATTTAAGCGAAAAAAAGAAAAACTTTGCCCAATTAATTTGCTGATATAGGCACACCTTCCCCTTATTTTAATGCTATCGCTTTAAAATTTTTACTATATACTCCCGCCACTTCTTTTGAAGTGTATAGATTTAATTCTTGCTGATAATCAGCCCATAGTTGGAATATGTATGAAAGATAAACTTATTGTGTTTTGGCAAAGCCATTCAGAAACTATTATCACTTTAGGTTACAAAGTGGTATTAGCTTTGGCTATTTTAGTTGCGAGCGCGCTTATTGCACGCTCGGTTAAAAAAGCGATTAAAAATTCTAAATCGCCATTAAAAAAAGTAGACGAAACGCTACTACCGCTTCTATCGAGCATTGCGGGGTATTTAGTTTACATAATTGCTGGGCTGTTTATTTTAGATATTTTTGGCGTTAATACGGCAAGTTTAATAGCGCTAATGGGCGCGGCGGGTTTAGCGATTGGTTTAGCGCTTAAAAACACCTTAAGTAATATTGCCGCTGGCATTATGTTATTAATACTGAGGCCATTTAAAATAGGTGATTTTGTAGATGCGAGCGGCACGCTTGGCACAGTGAACGAAATAAACTTATTTACGACCATTTTTAAAACCACCGACGGCCTTTATATCGCATCGCCTAACGGTAAAGTATGGGGCGGCAACATTAAAAACTTTACCCGCAACGGTAAAAGGCGCATGGATATAGTAGTGGGAATTTCGTACGCCGACTCTATTGATGTTGGCTTAAATGTACTTAAAGAAGTTGCCGAATCAGAAAGCCGATTACTCGCAGAGCCAGCGCCTAAAGTAATGGTTACTTCAATAGGCGAAAGCGCAGTAAATATTCAATTACGTGCATGGGCTGTAAATGGCGATTACTGGCAAACCGTGTGGGATTTAAATAAGCGCGTTAAAGAGGCTATAGAAGGCGCGGGGTTGAGCATTCCGTTTCCGCAGCGTACGTTGCATATATCTGAGTCGATGGCATCGGCAGTAACGGTTAATAAAGGTATTTAAACTCTATTAGCACAAACACAAATAAAAATAGCGAGCCTTGGCTCGCTATTTTTGTATTAGCTTTTTGCTGACGAGTATTAACCTTCTAATTGAAAGTCGTACACTGAGCCTAAGTTAAGCAGTTGGGTTAGTTCATCCAGTGCTTGGTAGCTTTCGGTAAGTAGGGCTGAATCGGCAAAGTCGCTTGCGCCTAACTTATCGCGGTAGTTACGCTTTGCCCAGTCACAAAGCTGAGTGTATTTAGTATCGGTTAAAATAACCTCTGGGTTTACTGCGCTTAGCTCTTGTTGGTTAAGGGCTACGCGTAAACGTAAGCAGGCAGGACCGCCGCCATTTTGCATACTTTGGCGCAGGTCAAAAAACTGCACTTGGTTGACTGGGTTATCGGCTAAAATCATTTCTTCAATGTAGGCGTTTACTGCGCTATTACGTTGGCACTCTTGTGGCGCTACTAATAGCATTGAGCCATCATCTAGGCTTACTAATTGGCTATTAAATAAGTAACTGCTTACTGCATCGCTAATGCTTACTTTATCGGTAGGTACTTCAATTATGTATAGCTGTTTGCTGCCGCTGTAGGCATCGCGAATTTCTTGCAGGGCATCTTGTTGGTTTAAAAATGCTTGCTGGTGGCAAAGCAATACGTTTGCGTTACCTACTGCAATTACATCGTTATGAAACACGCCTTGGTCTATTACATCTGGATTTTGCTGCAGTAAAATTTGGCTCGATTCTTTTAAATTATGTAATCGGCAAATGGCTTCTGAAGCTTCTAGTGTTTGCCTTGCAGGAAACTTAGCCGGTTTTGGTAATTGGCTGTTAAAGGCACTTGCACCAAATACAAACATTTCTAGGCCTTGCTCGCCGTGGCTGTCGCAAAGTCGGGTATGGTTAGCCGCGCCTTCGTCGCCAAAAAAGCCCTGATCGGGTAAATGCGTGTGGTGTGCAAAGTAGCTATCGTTATTAAACATGGCTTTTAGTAAGCGGGTAGTTGTAGCAGGCTCTAGGGAGCGATGAAACTTATTGTTTAAATTAGCTGACGTAAAATGCACTTTGCCATCGAGGGTATCTGGCGATGGAGAAACAGTAGCGGCATTGGCGGTCCACATTGCAGAGGCCGAATAACACGCGCGCAATAAAATAGGGTCGGCTTTAAATGCTTTATGAATAACTTGCGAGTCGTTGCCGGTAAAACCTAGGCGACGTAGTACGTTTAAATCGGGGCGTGCATGGGGAGCAAACACACCTTGTGTTAGGCCTTTGTCGTGCATGGCTTTCATTTTTTCAAGGCCCTGTAACACAGCTTCTTGAGGGTTTGAAAAACTTGCCGCATTATTTAACGAGGCAACGTTACCATACGATAAACCCGCATAGTTGTGAGTAGGGCCAACTAAGCCATCAAAATTTACTTCTAAGGCGTGCATACACGTTCCAATCATATTGTTTTTAGTTACTTAACAATACAACGCAATGGCCGCGCTTGCAAAGCCTATAAATACTAAATTTATCGGCTATAAACTCGCTCTTTGTCGCACGTAGTATGGGTATTACTCGGATCATTTACCTGCCATACGCTAATGTCTAAACGCCATAGTAGGTAAAGGGTGTGGTATAGGTTAGCCATGGTATTTTCCTTGAAAGTTTCACTGAACACATCTGTACTTTGAAAGAATTATGCCAACTGTTAATTGAATATTTTATGAATACAAATCAGATATTTATTAAAACACTAAAAATAACTTTTGAGCGCTTAGCACCATTTTGGGGCTAAAAGGGTTAAAAGTTGCACCAAAAAGCCACGCAACAGGTGCGTGGCGTATGGTTTATACGCTGTATTTAGCGCCCTACTTTACCCTTTACTAGTGGGTCGAACGACAGCACACTAAATTTTCCTTGGCTGGCATTTTTACCGTTATTTAATACTGGCGAGCGATGTAGCTCATCTACGGTAAAATATATTTTATGATCGGCGCCATAACTAAAGCCATCAGGCCAGCTTAAGCGCTCGTCTTTAAATAATACCTGGTATTTACCGCTTGGTTTTACCACGCCAATTGCGCCGTTGGTTATGTCGGTAACATACACATTGCCGCCGCCATCAACAATAATGCCGTCGGAAATGGGTTTAGTGCCGTAACGCGTTACTTTACTTTCAAGGGCGCTTGCGCTCAGGCTTTTATTGTTAATATCGCTTGTGGCAATACGATAAACCGACGTGCCAGACATAGATCCAAAGTAAAGCCACTGTTCGCTTGGGTCGAGTGTGATTGGGTTTACCCCTAAACGTGCTGGTTGGCCGCCTAGTTTCATGGTGCGCCCTTCAATGACCATATCGATATTTTCGGCTGTGGTGTATGGGCTATTTTGTAAGACTCTGCGCGCCTCACCTGTTTTTAAATTTACGGTAATAATAGCGGCTTGGCTGCCTTGTGCGGTGTCGGCAATGTATACAACGCCGTGTTTATTATCGATAACTAAATCGTTTAAAAACGAGGTGTCGGTAATGGTGGGTTTAGCTAAATAAATTATTTTATGCAGCTGCTCTTTGTTGGTATCCCAACCGATTAAACGCCCAGCATGATCAGGGCCTGATGTATCAAGCATCCATAATACGCCATCGGCTGATACATTTATGCCAAGTACGTCGTAAAAGCCTTTACCGTTTTTGTACGCGTATGCCCATTCTTCATTAGGGTAGGGTTTGGTGGTGCCATCGCTTAATAGCTCCATAATTTTTTGTTTTTGGCCGTAAAAACCATGTACCGATAAAAACTTGCGACCCGATGGCGTAATAGCAATATTACCCGGTGGGTGCTGCGCGTCGAATGTGGCTACTGTTTTTAAATCAGCATTTTGATTAGCGGTATTAGCAAACACACTGCTGGTTAAAAACGCGGTGCTGCAGGCTGCAACTAAAAGTATTTTTTTAATCTGATTCATGGTTAAAAGCCTTCTAAAACAAGTTTTCCGCGTGCGGTGTGCGATTCTAAAATTTGGTGTGCTTTATATAAATTAGCAGCGTTAATTAATCCTAAATTTTGCCCTAGCGTGGTTTTAAGTGTACCTGCGTCTATCAGTTCGCTAATTTCATTAAGTAAGGTGTGCTGCGCTGTTATATCGGCGGTAGTAAATAGCGAGCGGGTAAACATAAACTCCCAATGCACCGATATACACTTACGCTTAAACTTTAAAATATCGAACGATGTAGGGTCATCTATTAGCGCAAATTTACCTTGCGGTTTAATACACTCTACTATTTGATCTTGGTATTGGTCGGTATGGGTTAAGCCAATAACGTAATCAAATTCAGCTAAACCAAGCTCTAGGCGCTGCTCGTTTAAGTTTTTAGTATGATCAAGCACGTGATCGGCTCCTAACTCTTTAAGCCAAGTTACGCTTTGCTCGCGCGATGCAGTACCTACTACGTTTAGCCCCGTAAGTTGCTTGGCAAGCTGTACCAAAATAGAGCCAACGCCACCTGCGGCGCCAATAACTAAAATAGATTGCTGAGTATTTTGCTTATTTTTAGGCACTTGTAAGCGCTCAAACAGCATTTCGTAAGCGGTAATACTGGTTAGCGGCAGCGCTGCGGCTTGTGCGTCGGTTAATGTTTTAGGCGCACGCCCTACAATACGCTCATCAACTAATTGAAATTGCGCATTACTGCCTTGGCGCGATAAATCGCCGGCGTAAAATACACGATCCCCCACATTAAATAACGAAACCGACTCGCCAACGGCTTTTACAACGCCTACGCCGTCCCAACCTAATACTTTGTAGCCTTGCTCTGGCGCTACATTGGCACGTATTTTTGTGTCTACAGGGTTTACCGAAATAGCATTTACTTCAATAAGTAGGTCGTGCCCGGTGGCGGTTGGGGTATCAAGTTCAATTGCTTGTATAGAGTTGGGTGTGAGTGTTTTAGTGTTTTTGGTGTAGCCAAATGCTTTCATGTGGGTTCCTGATGATTTTAAGTACTTTTTAATATGCAAGCACTATAGCTCAGTTGAAAAATAGAAAAAGACATGAAAAACTAAAGCACTTTCAAATTTTAATTGAAAATATGCGATCATTTAACGATATTCAAACTTTTATAGATGTAGCCAGTTGCGCCAGTATTTCTGAAGCCGCACGGCAAAACGAGCAAACCCCAGCGGCGGTAAGTGCAGCTATTAAGCGCCTAGAAAAAGATTTAGGAAACGTGCTGTTTATTCGCTCTACCCGCAGCTTACGATTAAGTGTGGCAGGGGAGCAGTTTTTAAGTTACGCCAAAGATTCACTTTCGCTTATTCAACAAGGGGTAGCTGCAGTACAAACCGCTGTGGGCGAAGTAACAGGGACACTACAGGTATCGGCCCCGTGCGACTTAGGGCGTAATAAACTAAGTGAATGGCTTAATGAGTTTTTAGCGCAATACCCGCATGTAAAACTTAAACTGCACTTAAGTGACGAAGTAAGCGACATTTACAGCCAATCAATTGATATTGCACTGCGCTTTGGTGTACCAAAAGATTCGCAGTTAATTGCAGCGCCGCTTTTTTTAAATAATGCGCGTATTTTAGTGGCCTCTCCTGAATATGTAGCAAACAATGGATTGCTTACACACCCCCTTAACTTAACGCAGCACACCACCATTACCTTTATGCGCTTTGGCGAAGTGTTTAAAGAATGGCGATTTTATAAAAATGGCGCAGTGCAAAAAGTGCAGCTAAATTGCCAACACATAGTTAACGATGGCGAAATGGTTAGGCGCTGGGCGCTAGAGGGCAAAGGCATTGCGTATAAGTCGTACTTAGATGTTATTGATGATTTAGCATGCGGGCAACTCGTTCATTTATGCCCCGAGTGGCAAAGCGATCCGCTACCGCTTTATATGATGTACGCCGACCGGCGACAAATGACCCCGGTGATCAGCGCATTTAGGGCGTTTATTCAACAAAAAATAACCGCGTTAGTTGACTAACTCATCATCGTTTTTAGTTGTTAAATCGTTTACTACTAAATCAAGTAGCTGCATAAGCTGTTTAGCTTGTGTGGGGTCTACACTTTCAAACTTACATAATATATTTTTTGGAATATCAGCGGCTTCGTTTTTAAGGGCTTGCCCACTTTGGGTAAGCTGAATTAGGCGCTTACGCTTATCGTGCTCATCTTTAATAACAGCCAGCAGAGACTTTTCGGTCATTTTTTTGAGTATTTGGGTCATAGCGCCGCCATCAATAGCGGTTTTATCTATTAGCTGCGCTATGGTTATTTTGTCTTGCTCCCACAGCGCCATCATTACTACATACTGCGGATACGTTAAATTAAGTTCAGCTAAAGGCTCACGGTAAGCGCGTGCAATGCTATTTGATGCCATATATAGCCTATGACACAGCTGATTTTTTAATTTTAATTGCTCAAACGACATACCTAACTCCCAACACGTTAATACCTTCAACTCAAAAAACATTTTAATTTGCATGCAAAGTATTTGCAATCTCTAATTACTTGCTCTATTATTTTGCATACAAAATAAATTAATTGATAAACTTTGGAGTTCACTATGAATGTATTACAAAACGTTGCCTACACAGCAAAAGCAACTGCAACCGGTGGCCGTGAAGGTGTAGCTAAATCAGACGATGGCCGTTTAAATGTAAACTTATCAACCCCAAAAGGGCTAGGTGGCGACGATGGACAAGGCACTAATCCAGAGCAATTATTTGCAGCTGGTTATGCAGCGTGCTTTATTGGTGCACTAAAATTTGTAGCAGGTAGCGAAAAAATTGCGCTACCAAGTGATACACACATTAACTCTGAAGTATCTATTGGCGCGATTGAAGGCGGGTTTGGCATTGCAGTTAA
>NZ_JWGY01000005.1:0-267798 GCF_000813065.1 Pseudoalteromonas sp. ECSMB14103
TCTCTGAAGTATCTATTGGCGCGATTGAAGGCGGGTTTGGCATTGCAGTTAAATTAGCTGTATCACTCGGTGATATGGATAAAACAGCAGCGCAAGAGCTGGTAAATAAAGCACACCAAGTATGCCCATACTCAAACGCTACACGCGGTAACATTGAAGTAGAGCTTTCGGTTATTTAATTAACTGTTTACTTAGCATTGTAATAGCCCAGTGGTTTGCCACTGGGCTTTTTTGTGCGCTGCAATTTACTAGAGATCACATTAATTAAAGTGGGCTTTTAAATAAATATACGGAAAATCGTATATTCACTATTTCATATATTCTAATTTTGTTTTATTGTATGCACACTAACTAAACGAGGATGCTATGGAACAACTCAACCCACTACAATTTTACAAATGCTTAGCCGACGATACACGCTTAAAAGCCATGTTATTAATTAGCCATGAGCAAGAGCTGTGTGTGTGTGAGCTTGTTGCTGCGCTGGAACTGAGCCAACCTAAAGTGTCGCGCCATTTAGCACAGCTTAGGCAATGTGGTCTATTGAGCGATCGTAAGCAAAATCAATGGGTGTATTACAGTATTAATAAAGCCCTGCCACAGTGGGCTCTTAGCGTAATAGCACAAACCAAAAACGAAAATTCTGCGTTTTATAACGACGATTTAAATCGACTCAATGCAATGGGTAATCGCCCAGAGCGTGCAGCAAGCTGCTGTTAATTAAGCAAATTGATATAACTTTACTAAAGGTATTTATTATGACAATTAAAGTAGGTATTAACGGCTTTGGCCGTATGGGACGTTTAACACTGCGCGCAGCACTAGAGTGGCCAGAAGTAGAATTTATTAAAGTAAACGATGTAGCGGGCGATGCTAAAACACATGCCCATTTATTAGAGTTTGACTCAGTGCACGGGCGTTTAGCGCACAGCGTTACAGCAAACGAGAATAGCTTTAGTGTGGCTAAACACACGATTGCCGTTACTAATAACAAAACCATTAGCGATACTGATTGGTCTGATTGCGATGTAGTGATAGAAGCCAGCGGTAAAATGAAAACCACTGAGTTGTTAAATCAATATTTAGCCCAAGGTGTTAAGCGCGTTGTGGTAACCGCTCCGGTAAAAGAAGACGGCATTTTAAATGTGGTTATGGGCGTTAACGATAATTTATATAACCCAAATGAGCACAAAATTGTTACGGCGGCTTCGTGTACGACTAACTGTTTAGCGCCAATTGTAAAAGTACTGCAAGAAAAAGTAGGCATTAAGCACGGCTCAATGACCACTATTCACGATATTACCAATACCCAAACTATTATTGATGCGCCACATAAAGACTTACGCCGTGCTCGTTCGTGCGGGACAAGTTTAATACCTACCACAACCGGTAGTGCAACAGCTATTACGCATATATTCCCTGAGTTAAAAGGTAAGTTAAATGGCCATGCCGTGCGCGTACCTTTAACTAACGCATCTATTACCGACTGTGTATTTGAGCTTGAGCGTGGAGTTACTGCAACAGAGGTGAATGAATGGTTTGCTCAGGCGTCTAAAAGCGAGCTTGCAGGTGTATTAGGTTACGAAGAAAAACCGCTGGTATCGATTGATTACAAAACAGATCCACGCAGTAGCATTATTGATGCGCTTTCTACCATGGTTATTAATAATACCCAGCTTAAATTATACGCTTGGTACGATAACGAATGGGGCTACGCTAATCGTACCGCCGAGCTTATGCTTAAAGTTGCTAAAAGCGACTTGGTTTAACCATTTATAAGGTTTTAAGGGCGTAAACCATGTTTGAGCAACTCGCTAATTTACCTACAGCAATAAAACAGTATTTAATAATTACCGGTAATTACTGGGCATTTACCTTAACCGATGGCGCACTACGTATGCTGGTGGTGCTGCATTTTCATCAGTTAGGGTATGGTGCACTGGCCATTGCCATGCTGTTTTTGTTTTACGAAATTTTTGGTGTGATCACCAATTTAGTGGGCGGTTGGCTTGGAGCTCATTTAGGTCTTAATAAAACCATGAACTTTGGCTTGGCGCTGCAAATAATGGCGCTTGCCATGTTATGCGCGCCAAGTGAATGGCTCACAGTCGCTTATGTTATGGCGGCGCAAGCGCTTAGCGGCATAGCAAAAGATCTAAATAAAATGAGCGCCAAAAGCGCCATTAAACACTTAGTGCCCGAGGGAAAAAGCGGCCAAGGCCAGCTTTACAAGTGGGTGGCTATTTTAACGGGCTCTAAAAATGCGTTAAAAGGGGTCGGCTTCTTTTTAGGTGGTTTACTCCTTACGGTACTGGGTTTTGTAGGTGCTTTAAAAGCCCTAATTTTATTACTCACTATTGCGTGGATTATTAGCGTTGTATTTTTAAAAGGCGACATGGGCAAGGCTAAAAATAAGCCTAAGTTTAAAGAGCTTTTTTCTAAATCTCGTGCACTAAATTTATTAAGTGCAGCACGATTATGCTTGTTTGCCGCGCGTGATGTATGGTTTGTAGTGGCTTTACCTATTTATTTAGCCCAGCAGTTTAATTGGAACTTTTGGTGGGTAAGTGGCTTTATGGCACTTTGGGTGATTGGCTATGGTGGCGTGCAATCGCAAGCGCCGCGTATTACCGGCACCAGTAACTCAAACGTTGATACCGTTAAACATGCCTATTTATGGGTGTTGCTATTAAGTGGTGTAACTGCACTTTTAGCACTACTTATGCAATTTGATGTAGCTGTGCATGCCACCTTGATTATAGGTTTACTTATATTCGGCGGTGTATTTGCCGTTAACTCATCTGTGCATAGTTATTTAATTGTCAGCTTTGCTAAAAGCGATGGTGTATCGCTTGATGTTGGCTTTTATTATATGGCCAATGCCATGGGGCGTTTACTGGGTACGGTGCTTTCGGGGTGGGTGTTTCAGGTTTATGGTTTTGTAGCATGTTTATGGGTGAGCGTTGCTTTACTCATAGGTGCCTCAATAACCACAGCTATTTTGGCTAAGCGTTAAAACTCAACGTATTGTATTAAATTAAATTTTGTTCGCGGTTATCGATAGCTTGATTAGTAAAATCGTCTAAACTGTACTTGTAGTTTAAACAAAGGGCAGGTCAATGCGAGAAATATCGTTAGCAAAAAAACTATTATGGCTTACAGTAGGTAGCATATTTATAACCGTGTTACTGCTATCGAGCATTCTGTGGTGGGAGCTGTCGTCGAGTAACGATGAGCTATCAAGCCAGTCAGAAAAATACATAGTGGCAGAAGTTGAAGAAAAACTAAGTGCAAACGCGGCTGTATACGGTGAAAGAATTGCAGGGTTTATTAACGAGGCATACCGTGTTCCTTTTTCACTAGCTGCCATATTAAGTGGCACGGCGGGTAATGATGCACTTAGCCGCGAATCCGTGGTTAATCTAAATAAATCCATATTAAATAATAATGAGTCGCTTTCTTCCATTTATTCCCAGTTTGAAGTAAATGGTTATGATTCAAAAGATACTCAATTTACAAATGGCTACAGTCACTCTGTTGATGGTGCTGGTACACTCGAAATTTATTTTACACGCAGTAAAGAAGGCGTGGTCGAGCAGCAAATTGTAGACGACCCTGCCGAAAAATATTTCACTAAGCTTAATGAATTTGGCCTACGAGAGTCTGAATGGTATTTGTGTGCTAAAGACAACGTTAAGCCGTGTATTATGGAACCTTACTTATACGAAATTACGCCAGGCAATTCAGAAATGATGACGTCTCTTACGGTTCCTATTATCAGAGACGGTCGGTTTGTTGGTATATCTGGCGTTGATTTAACGTTACCGGTTTTTCAAAAGTTAACAGAGCAGCTTTCAAAAGAGCTGTATAACGGTCAAGCTAAGGTTACCTTATTAAGTGATTTTGGTTTAATCGTAGGCAGTAGCCACTACAAAACCAAGCTTGGCCGGCCTTACAAAGAAGCAATGTCATCCACTATTACCAGTAAAGTTGAAAAGGTACGAGGTGAAAATAATCTTTTAAAAGCGGATGACACTTACCTGGTTAATTACCCTATAAATATAAAGCTTGCAGACACTCAGTGGTCGCTCATTATTGAAGTACCTGCAAATTTAGCTCTGGCTGGCCCACAGGCTTTGAGTGAAAATATGCAAAGTACCGCAGCAGCATTGGGCACTATTATTTTAGTAACCGGCTTAATTATTGCGGGTGTTGCTTTTGTAGTTATGAAATTTGTTGTAGCAGGTGTTATAGCCCCACTTGAACAAATACAAGAACGCGTTGATAACCTAGGCAGTTCAGAAGGCGACTTAACACACACCTTACATGTAGACAGCCATGCCGAACTAATTGCACTGGCTGGTGGCTTTAACCGCTTTTTAACTAAATTACGCGTCCTAATTGCTGAGCTTAAAGCCGTATCAGATCAGACTAAGCAACAAGGCGAAATTGCCCAGCATATAGCCATCGACACAAAACATAATGTGCAGGCGCAGTTTAAAGAAATAGAAAGCGTTGTTACTGCTATGAACGAAATGAGCGCAACGGCGCTTGAAGTTGCAAGAGCTTCAGAACAATCAGCGCAGCAAGCTGACGAAATAAACGGCTTAGTGGTAAGCAGTGAGTCGAGCTTGTCGTCGGCTATGACGCAAGTAAAAACCATGTCTGAAGAAATAAAAGAGGCAAACCAAGCAGTTGAAAAAGTAGCGACGCGTAGTAAAGACATAACGCAAATTTTAGATGTGATCAGAACCATCTCAGAGCAAACTAACTTACTGGCACTCAATGCAGCCATTGAGGCAGCAAGGGCTGGCGAACACGGCCGAGGTTTTGCAGTTGTTGCTGATGAAGTACGAGCACTTGCCTCTAAAACCCGTTCATCTACTGATGACATTAGCAACCTAATAGACAGCCTACTGCATGAGGTTGGTAATGCTTCCACCGTTATAGAAAAAGGCGTTGTAAGAGCACAAAATGCGGTTGACGAAACCTCTGTCGCCTTTGACGCGTTGCACAGTGTGGTTGTAAAAGTGGATGAAATAACCAATCAAATAACGCATATTGCAACAGCGGCTGAAGAGCAAAGCTTAGTAACAGAAGAAATAAATCGTAATTTAACGCTTATTTCTGATGCGGCATCTCAGTTGTCTGGTTTATCTTCGCAGGCAGGCGATAGTAGCGAAGTTCTTAATAAGCTGGTTGCTCAACAAGATAGCGAACTCAATAAGTTAAAAACCTAACAGGTACATAATTCCTAAAAATAAAAAACGGCGGTAATTATATTACCGCCGTTTTTTCATTAATTGAGTTGTTTAGTTTAGAGCGTTTTCATAATTTTAAACATTTGATCGATCATAGGTTGTGCAAGCTCTTCAACACCCGGGCGGTTAAAATAGCCGCGTAGCCCTGTAAATTGCACTTTAAAAAAGCGAGCATAGTCTTTTGGGCTAACCTCGCCTTTTAGCTCTTCACGCGCAATGGCTTGTGCAAATAAATCGCTTAAATAATATTCAAATTTGTCTGATAAATCAAGGCTTAATGAATACAAACAGCTGTCTTCATCCGCAAACTCACAATTTGCTTTTACTAGCATACAAATAGCGCTCGGGGCATTTTTTTTATCTTTAATGATGACGTTTTCAACAAACGTTTGTAAACCACCAATAATAGTAGGCGAAGCCAATAAACACGTTTTTATTTGATCTTCTATTTGCATGGTGTAATTTTTTAAAGACTCAATATACAACCCTTCCTTTGAGCCAAACGCAGAATAAATACTACCTGGGCGCATATTAATTGCGTCCTGTAGATCGCGGGTCGAAGTGGCATTAAATCCCTTTTCCCAAAATAGCTGACTGGCAAGGCGGACAACAGTCTCGCGCTCAAATTTAACTTTGTTGACCATGCTGTTTCTCAATTAATTTGAACATTTGCTCAATTTTAACTTGAGCAGTCGCTCAAAATCAAATAGTATGTGCTTCGACGTTACTTAAACAACTTATTTTTGGAGCTAACAATGGCAGAATTTACTTTATATACAGCAGAAAATGCACCTGAAGAGTCAAAACCTTTATTAGCCGATTCAGTTGCTGCATTTGGCATGTTACCTAATTTACACGCAGTAATGGCTGAAGCACCAACGCTATTAAAAGGTTACCAAGTACTTCACGAATTATTTCAAAACACTTCGTTTAACGCAGAAGAGTTAACAGTGGTATGGCAATCAATTAACGTTGAACATGACTGTCATTACTGTGTACCAGCACACAGTGCCATTGCAGCGTCAATGAAAGTTGACCAAGGTATTGTTGATGCTTTAGTGAATAAAACACCGCTTGCAGATGCAAAACTCGAAACACTACGTGAAACAACACTGGCTATGACGCGTGAACGCGGCGTAATTAGTGACGAGCAAATAGAAAAGTTTTTTGCAGCGGGTTACGGTCAACAGCAACTACTAGAGATTATTGTAGGTTTATCGCAAAAGGTAATGAGCAACTACACTAACCACCTAGCAAATACGCCAGTGGACGAACCATTTAAAAAATTCGCAAAATAATCGCGTTATAATTAACAAAAAAGGCAGCGAAAGCTGCCTTTTTTGTGCCGTAAGCACCGGGAGCTATTTGAATTTTACGGCTTGATTGCTACGCGTATAAATGCGTGACTCTGGTTTGGTCCATTCACCTTTTTTTAAATAGGAGGTAGACACAACCAATTTCCCATCTTTTAAATCGCTGGTCGACTTCACTTTAGTAATGCCTTCTTTACTACCTGTAACCTCTTCGTAAGCAACAAACTGCGTAGGGCTGAGTACTTTTATAGTGCCTTTTGTATAAAAACCGGCTGTTGTAAAATAATAAAAAACCAATGAGTCTTTTTTGCTATCGTAAAAAATCATCGACTCGCCACCATATTCACCCTCATTAATAGAGTGTTTTGTTCTTATTGCCTTACCATTAAGCGCACGCTCCCATAAGCCTACGTCTTGAACTGGTTTAGTGCCTGGTGCAACATCAAAATCAGCTTGCCACGAGCCTAAATAAGGCTGAAATACACTAAGGTGTTTATCAAGTTTAAGTGGTTGTTCTTTTGCGTGAGTTGTAAAAGCTAAAAAGCACAAAGTAAAAAATAGCACTTTAAAATATGTCATAATTATTCTCTTATTATTTGAATTGATACAGACCAGTATAGGCGATAATTACTTGATAAAGAAAATCTTAATAGTTCTATCCTTACTTTTTATATCTATAGTATGGTTTGTACATTTTCAGTGGGGCGTAACTATTTTGGCGCCTACTTATATAACAGCTAGTAGTGCCATAACATTTATTATGTATGCGTGGGATAAACACAAAGCTAAGCAGTCGGTAAATAAAAAAGTGACTCGTACGAGCGAGCGAACTCTTCATTTATTAGCACTATGTGGGGGCTGGCCAGGGGCGTTAATTGCTCAGCAATTGTTGCGTCATAAATCACAAAAAAAGCGTTTTATAACGGTACTTTGGGTGTGCATTTTATTAAATGTAGTTTTATATTTTTTTGCTTTAGAGTTTCTTGGGTATTTGGAAATAGCTAAGGTAAGCCTTTAAAAAAACGACCCCACTGAAAAACAACTAAATCAGTGGGGCGATGGTTGAATAACAACATTATCGTTTTAACTGTGCTTCGCTTTGGTTAAGTAATCTAATAATAGGGTTTTGTTCTAATATTTTATTTTTTAAAAAGTAGCCAATCAATAACCCGGCAACAAAGCCCCCAATATGTGCGCCATAATCAATGCCATCAGGGCCGCTTAACGCACCAGATATATTTATAATCAACCAAATTGCAAAAAACCAAGCAGCTGACAGTTTTTTCTGGTAAATAATAATCATAAAAGTGAGGCTGGCATGCCTAAACCACATTAAGTACATACCAAATAAGCCCGCAATTGCACCACTTGCACCTACGCTAGGTATTGCTGATGTTGGACTTACAAGGTAACTGGATAGAGAAGCAATTAGCCCACACACTAAATACCAGATTAAAAAGCGCTTATGCCCTAACACATCTTCTAAGTTGTCACCTACCACATATAAAAAATACATATTCCCTAGCAAATGCATTATTGAGCCATGCAAAAACATACAAGTTAGCAGTGTCCATGCTTTATTGCCTTCACTTATATCTGACGGTGTCATGGCAAAAAACTCAATGGCGAAGCCAAATGCTTCACTATTGAAAAAGTATAAAGCAAAAATTAATGTGTTGAGTGCTACTAAACTTAAAGTGACCCATGCTTTTCGCTGAGGTTTTATATTATATTCAACAGGCATTTGAGTTAAAAATTGAAAAAAATACGTTTTCCAGCTTGTTCTTTGATTTAGCTCGTTTAGAGTAGCTTTTAATTCTGGACTTTTTTCAACGCTTTCAAGCTCATCTTTATCAATCCAGGTACCATCACAATGCCTACAAATATCAATTTCGGTATGAAAATCTTCTAGAAGATGAAAACGTTCCAAGCTTTTATTGCAATCAGGACAGTCAAGTTCTGAAATACCTAATGAATCACCAAAGCTGGTTTCAAATTTCTCACCGACAGGACCATCGTTGATTTCGTCAATCATGCGATTAACTTCATTTTTTTCAAACCAAAGGCCACCACATTCACGGCAGATGTCTATTTCTTCACCTTGATAGTTTGTAGCTTCTAAAGCGTGTGTTTTACAATGTGGGCAGTGTTTAGTTGGCATTTTTTAGCTCCTTTAGCGATCCAACAGAAATATCATTTTGTTTTAATTCCATTTTTAACTGTTCCGCATTTTGTTTTAATGCGGGTAAAGTTTCATCTTTTATTAAATGAGTAATTTTTTTTAGTTCAATTGCGGCTTGTTTAGCTGACATTTTCCTTGATATTGCTGCATTGATTACAAAGTCTGCTCTAGAATAAAACCGACGAATTTTAGTTAAAAACTCACTGGGTGTTTCAAGTGTAGTACGTGAAAACTGCATTGTTTTCCATATGTACTTCTCTAAAGTAGGTTTAAAAAATTCCATTTCAGATTTTGGTGGGCTTTTTGCTAAGCGCTCTGCATATTCCGCAACGGCATTTACGTTATCGTTAACTTCATCAAATAAAGAAGTACGTAGATAATAGTTATCTTCCATTTTACTAAAAGAATCAAATTTTAAAGCTTGTTCTAAACCACTTTGAGCGGCTAAATACACGCCAAATATGGTAGAGATAACCATAAAAAGTTGATTTAACCAAAAGCCTGTGCTTTTGAGCTCTTTGTTATCAACTGTTTTAAGTGCTTGAGCTAGTTTTTGAGTGGCCGCAGGGTTTTTGGGCTCACTTTGAGATGACGGAGTTGTGGGGTTCACTGCAAAATCCTTTTTTTACTTCCTTTGAAGCGAAATATATTAATGAATGAACATTTAATAATCAATGATTTATTAAATATTCATGTCACTAGTTTTTTCACTAATCACATTGCTTGATTTAACCACTTTTTAACAACACCGCCCCACTTTGCTCACTCCCTAAATGATCGTCTTTATTATAAATAGGGCAGCTTTTAAGTGATAAACACCCACAGCCAATACATCCATCTACGCGGTCGCGTATGCGTTGCATATACGCTATGCGTTCATCTAATTGAGCTTGCCAGCGTTTTGAAAGCGCAGACCAATCGTTTTTAGTGGGCGTGCGGTTATCGGGGAGTGAGGCAAGTGTTTGTTTTATGTCGTCTAGCGAAATGCCCATGGCTTGTGCTGCTTTTATAACGGCCACTCGGCGAAGTACGTCGGGTTTGTAGCGGCGTTGATTGCCGCTGTTTCGCCAGCTTTTTATTAAATGTTTAGTTTCGTAAAAGTGTAATGTAGACACTTTTACACCACTTCTTTTTGCTACGTAACCTACTGTTAAAGTGGCGTCGATCAGCTTTTTTTGCTCAGCAGACATTAATTTTATTCCATGTATTGACCTCAATATAACTTGAGGTTTTAAGCTCCCTTCAACATTAAAAAAGGAGCTGGAAAAATGCAACAAAAACTTAGTCGTAACACCGTTATTATTTATTCATCGGCACGAAAAAATGGTAACACAGCCGCACATGTTAAAAGTTTTGCTGAGCAAAATGAGCTGCATGTTGTGTGTTTAGATGAATTTAAAATACCGCCTTACAGTTACAGTAAAAAATATACTGATGATGAATTTTTCTCGCTTTTTGAATCACTTTTAAATTACGACCATTGGGTATTTGCTTCGCCAGTGTATTGGTATAGCACCACAACACAAATGAAAACATTCATAGATAGAATTACCGATTACATGGATGACGAACATTTAAAACCAAAGTTGCGTTTACTGCGCAGTAAAGATTTTTCGTTGTTGTCTAATGCGTCGTCGAGTGAGGCGCCAGATGCTTTTGTTGCGATGTTTAAAAACACATTTAGTTATTTAGGCATGCGTTTTTTAACGCATCACCATAAAAGTTCGCACACTTTATCGTGAATAACTGCCTTTTGTACAAAGCATCTGGTACTTTATTTATACACTAAAAAAGCCAAAGGATTGTTTATGAAATATTTACTATTACTTTTGTTGTTAAGCCCATTATCTTTCGCTAATGAGCAACCTATTAACGGTTTTGGTTATTACTATAAAGTACCAGAGCATGCAGCGATTAATGATTCGACTCAATTTAAAATAGCGTTTGATGTGGCCGATGGCGCTAAAAAAGGCGAGCAAAATAATGCGATGAACTCACTTGCCCGCTTTATAAATATGCATGTTGCACATGGCATTAAACCAGAGAACATTAAGTTAGCATTAGTTGTACATGGTGGTGCAAGTGTAGATGTGCTATCGAACGGTGAATATAAAAAACGCTTTAACGTTGATAATAAAAACGCGAGCTTAATAAAACAATTATTGACAAATAACACGCAGGTATTTGTGTGCGGGCAGTCGGCTACTCACTTTAAAGTAACGCCTAAACAGCTTATACAAGGCGTTACCATGTCTTTATCTGCTATGACCGCGCATGCTCAACTTCAGCAGCAAGGTTACACTTTGAATCCATTTTAATGAAAAAATCTATTTTATGTTTTGGTGACTCAAATACGTGGGGGTTAAACCCCGCAACGGGAAAGCGTTTTGAGGAAAAAGTAAGGTGGCCGTCGGTATTAGCAGAAAGGCTAGGTGACCAATTTGCTATTATAGAAGCAGGGCAGCCTAATCGTACGCTTGTGAATAATCCACCATTTAATGGGGACTTATCGGGGGTAAGTTATTTAAAACCGCTTTTAGAAGCGCACTCTTTGACTGCTATAGTGATAGCCCTTGGTACTAACGATTTAAAAAAGCGCTTTAAATTAACGCCTGAGCAAATAGGGAATGGCTTAGCAAATTTAATAGACAGTATTGAAGGGTTTTACGATGGGAATAAACAACCCAAGCTCATAATATTGAGCCCACCCTATGTTAGTTGTGTAGGGCAATATAAACATGTTTACGAGGGCGCACCGAGTAAAAACCTAGCTTTGAGTAAAGAGTTTGAAAATGTAGCGTGTATTAAAAATGCCAACTTTTATGATTTACAAAAAATCGTTTCTGTTTCACCCATTGATGGGGTACATATAGAAGCCAATAGCCATGCTAAAATAGCGGGTTTAGTGTGTAATTTAATAAATGAAGTTGATGCTTAATTAACGCTAACGCTTAAATTATAAGTACGCTATTTACTATGAATATTGTGAGCTTATTTGCATTTAAGGCTGATTATGCAATGATGGAGAACACACTGATAGTGAATGCTTTATAGGCAATAAGGACATAATGAAAAAATACCAACAAAAGTCATTAATTGCAGTTTTAACCGGTGTTTTGGTTTTTGTGTTAGGTAGCCTCGTTTTACTGTATTTTGCGGGGCAAAAATTAGCGGCTGCAATACATAAAGATGCAAAGCAAATTGTTAACCACATAGACGCAGCTGTAAGCGAGCGACGCCAAATACTGTTTCCTCTGAATGCATTAAACTTCTCTGAGTGTAGCAACGAAAACCTGCTTGAAATGCGACGTGCACTTTTTGATGCCAAGTATGTTGTAGATATCGGCTTTTTTAAAAATAATCAGCTTGTTTGTACCACAGGTTCGGGTGTACTAAAAAACCCAATAAACGATAGAACCCCCGACTATATTCGTAACAATCTTGAAAGTAAAAACGACAATAACATCAGAGTTCGGTTTGAGCCAAACTTAAGAATTTTACTTTTTGAAGAGCGAATAATGCAGGTCGTGATTGTAAGGCAGGGTAACTATAATTTAATTATGGATACTGCAGCCATTAGTCGCAGTAATATTGCAGCACCGTACTGGGAAATAACGTATAAAACGGGTTCTGAGTCATTTCATTTGGCAGGTAAAAGCGGCTTGAGTAAAGAGCTTGTAAGCCACAAACAAATACCATTTGAAACCGCACTTATGTGCAGCAATAAAAATAAAGGATATTGCGTTGCGGTTAGAACACCATGGAGTGAGTTTTTCGCTGACAATCAATTTTTGCTGATCATTTCTCTTATTTTAACCTGCCTAACGGGTGTGTCGAGCGCGCTAATAGTCGATTATCAAATTGCCGCTCGTCGTTCTACTAATAATAGAGTGCGTAAAGGCTTAGCAAAGGGCTCATTTTATTGGACTTACCAACCTATTATTTGTTTGCACACAGGTAAAGTAATTGGTTGTGAGGTGCTAGCTCGCTTTGAAGACAAATACGGGCCACTATACCCCGATGAGTTTATTCCGGTGATACGAAAAAATAATTTAACGTGGTCGTTTACTCAAGCAATGGTAGCAAAAGTGCTTAAAGAGCTTACAGAGTTGGACGATTTACCAACGGGTTTTAAGGTGTCTATTAATATATTTCCTTGCGATGTAGAGCTTGGAAATGTATCGCTGTTGACACAAGAGCCTGCACTTATTAATTCACGCTTTATTATTTGCCTAGAAATAACCGAAGACGAGTACCTCGATACTAGCATTGCACATGCTCATTTTAGAACGCTGGTTGATTCTGGATTTAATTTGTCGCTGGATGATTTTGGTACTGGCTATTCTAATTTAAGAAATTTACAAAATTTAAGTTTCCACCAGTTAAAAATAGACCGAACTTTTGTACAAGATATAGCCACGCAAGGTTTAAAGGCGTCTATGATCCCTAATATAATGGAGTTAGTGCGTAAGTTTAATTACACCTGTGTAGCTGAAGGAATAGAAACAACTGAGCAAGAAGCTATGTTAAAAAGCGCGGGTGTACATTATGGGCAAGGTTGGAAATACGGCCGGCCAATGAAGGTCGATAAATTTAAACGGTATATAGCACAGCAAACGCTTTAAAAAAGATCGACGATCTTTTTTAAAGCGTATAAGCAGTTAAATTTATTATAAAAACAGGCTAATTAGAATGATTAGATCAATATTTACAATGCTTTTGTTACTCTTAATAACTGGCTGCGCATCGCAATACCCTAATCAGCAAGTTGTCGGAAAGCAATTTCCAACGATTACTGGCGAAAGCTTAGAGAAGAAAGAATTTGTTATTCCGAGTGATTTTAACACTGAAAAAACCTTGCTGCTTATAGGCTATAAACAAGATAGCCAGTTTGATATTGATCGCTGGTTAATTGGTTTAGATATGGCAGGTGTAACACTCCCTACCTATGAGTTACCTACCATTGCCGGCATGGCACCGCGAATGTTTAGCACGTTTATTGATAATGGTATGCGCAAAGGGATTCCTAAAGAGTTATGGGGTGGTGTTATTACTATTTATAAAGACGGTGAAGCGGTGCAAAAGTTTACTGGTAACCAAAGTCCTAACAATTCGCGCGTTATTCTTATAGATAGCACAGGGAAAATATTATATTTTTACGACCGTGGTTTCTCTGTTGATGCGCTCAATAAATTAAAGGCAAAAATATAATAAAAGGCCGGTAATTTTTATAGCCGGCCATGGATTTTATTTGTATGGATGGGTTTTAAGCCAATGCTCCGCAATTTGCTCGCGCGTGGCAAACCAAACTTGTTCATGAGAGCGGGCATATTCTAAAAACCGTGCGAGGGCTTTAATGCGCCCAGGGCGGCCAATTAAGCGGCAATGCAGCCCTATCGACATCATTTTTGGGGCGTTTTCACCTTGTGGGTCGCCTTCTTCATAAAGCGTATCGAATGCATCTTTTAAATAATTATAAAACTGATCGCCGGCATTAAAGCCTTGCACAGCAGCAAAGCGCATGTCGTTTACATCAAGCGTGTAGGGCACTATTAACTGTGTTTTTCCTTCTTTAATGCTGTAAAAGGGTAAGTCGTCGCTGTAATCGTCGGCGTCATATAAAAATGTGCCATTTTCTACCACTAGGGCAGCAGTATTTGGGCTTGTGCGTCCGGTGTACCAGCCTTTAGGCTTTTTACCGGTAAGTGCTTGAATGATCTCAATGGCTTTTTGCATGTGCTCGCGCTCGGTTTGCTTATCTATATGTTGATAGTTGATCCAGCGCAGACCATGGCTTGCAATTTCGTGTCCTGCCTCAACAAACGCTTTAGCTACATCGGGATGGCGCTCAAGGGCCATTGCGACTGCAAAAATGGTGACCGGTATATCGTATTTTTTAAAGAGTTTAAGTAAGCGCCACACGCCTGCGCGCGAGCCATATTCGTAAATAGACTCCATGCTTATGTGGCGGTCTTCTACATGCGGAGCACTGACTATTTCAGACAAGAATGTTTCGGCCGCTGCATCACCGTGTAATACACAGTTTTCGCCGCCTTCTTCGTAATTTAATACCACTTGCACGGCTATGCGGGCTTTATTGGGCCAATTAGCGTGGGGCACCTGTGAGCCATAACCAATTAAATCGCGCGGGTAGTGTTTAAATTGCTCGCTCATGTTATTGCTCCTTTTTAAGCGCTGTGAGCCAAGAGCCTAGCGTTTCGCGCTCTGCATCAGTCATTTTGGTCATATTTGCCAATGGCATGTCTTTGGTTATAACCGCGCGGGTATGAATAAGTGCACTGGCTTTTTTTACATCATTAATAGAGTCGAGCTTAAAGCCAAGCGGCGCGGTTTGAAAAAGCTTTGATGTAGGTGTTTCACTGTGACATTGTGTACAATGCTTACTGATTATTTCCCACGCTTGAGTGTCGGTAATACTTGCTTGTAAAGACGGGTTTTCGTCTGCATTTGTTGTGCTGGTAGGCCAAGGCGCTATGGCAAGCATTAAGGCAAAAAAGCCGGCAATACCACTTATAAGTACCGAGGGTTTATTAACGCCTTGGTGCTTTAAGTTAAAGTAATGGCGTATCCACATGCCAATCCCAAATAACGCAATTAATATAAGCCAGCCAAAGCTGTGGCTGTAGGTATAAGGAAAGTGGTTGCTCAGCATAATAAATACCACTGGTAACGTAGCGTAGTTATTATGAATAGAGCACAGCTTTGCTTTTAAACCCGGTGCTGAATCAGGAATGCGGCCAGCTTCTACTTCGCTTACCATGTAGCGCTGCCCTGGCATAATAATGTGATACACATTACCAACCATACACGTGCCAATAAGCGCGCCTACATGAATATACACCGCGCGGTCACTAAATAGCTGATCGACTCCGTAAGTCCAAAGGGCCAATATACCAATTACCACAGCAATAAACGCTTTACCGTTTTCAACGAGTGGGGTTTTACACAACAAACGATAAACACCATAACCTAAGCCAATAAAGCCAAGCGATGCGCCAATAGCAGCCAATTTACTGAGCTCACTTTTACTGTTATCGATTAGGTAAACATCGGCGCCAACATAATAAAGTAGGCTAAATAATAAAATACCGGTGATCCATGTTGTGTAGGCTTCCCACTTAAACCAGTGCAGGGTGTGCGGCATTTTTTCAGGGCCATTTTGATACTTAGCAACTTCGTAAAAGCCACCGCCGTGCACGGCCCATAAATCGCCTTTTATGCCTTTGTCTTGTTTCCACTGTGGCGGGGTTTGTAAGTTATTATCAAGCCATGCAAAATAAAACGACGCTCCAATCCACGCTATACCTGCAATTACATGAAAATAACGCAGTACTAAATGAGCAAGCTCAAATAAATAATTTTCCATTGGCTAAGCCTCTTCTAATTGCGGTGTCTGGGTGGCTGTAAATTGTTTTTTATCATCGCGCTTATACACGCTTTTACCCATGATGTAGGTTTGTTCAATGCAGCGGTCGTCGCCTAGCATCATCATGGCAAAGAGTTGCTCGTGCAGGGTTTTTGCATGGCCAATTCTGAATTTTAAAAACGAGGTGGCGGCGTAATCCATTACAATAAAGTCAGCCTCGCAACCTATTGCAAAATTACCTATGGTGCCCTCTAAATCAAGCGCCCGTGCACCACCAAGAGTTGCTAAGTATAGGCCCTTAAAAGCTGAGAATTTTTGACCTTGAAGCTGTTGAATTTTGTACGCTTCGTTGCCTGTTTGCAGCATCGAAAAACTTGTTCCTGCGCCTACATCAGTTCCCATGCCTACATTAATACCGTGCTCTTCACAGGCCTTTAAGTTTAATAAGCCAGAGCCTAAAAATAAGTTAGAGGTAGGGCAGTGAGAAATAGCCGCGTTGTTATCGGCAAGGCAGCAAAGCTCGCGCTCAGATAAATGAATACTATGAGCAAATACAGAGCGTTTACGCACCATTTTAGCTTGCTCGTAAACACTTAAGTAGTCATCGGCATCGGGAAATAACCCTTTTACCCATTCACACTCGTCTTTGTTTTCAGATAAGTGCGTATGCAGGTAAGTGTCGGGGTATTCTTCTAATAGCTGAGTACATTTTTGTAGTTGCTCAGGGGTAGATGTAGGCGCAAAACGCGGGGTTACCGCATAGCTCAACCTATCAACGTTGTGCCATTTTTTTATGAGTGCTTTTGATTGTTCGTAACTGGTTTTCGCGCAATCTGATAAATCGTCAGGGCAATTACGGTCCATCATTACCTTACCGGCAATCATACGTAAATTACGTTTTTGAGACTCGTTAAAAAACGCATCAACCGATTGTGGATGTACCGTGCCAAACACAAGCGCGGTGGTGGTGCCATTACGTAGTAGCTCATCTAAAAAGCGGTTTGAAACCTCACTTGAGTACACTTCACTGGCAAACTTTTTTTCAGTGGGGAAGGCGTATTCGGTAAGCCAACTTAAAAGCTGCTCGCCATACGCGCCGACCATTTCGGTTTGCGGCAAATGTATGTGTGTGTCTATCATGCCAGGCATAACCAATTTGCCATCGTGGCGAATAATAGTGGCTGACTTATCAATGCTTGGCAGTATGTCTTGCTCGTAACCAAGGTTAACGACTTTGCCGTTTTGAATAACTAACGCGCCTTTTTCAAAATAGCGATGGGCGCTTTCGCCTACTATGGCGGGGTCGTCAACAAAATCGAGTATGTTGGCACAAATTACGGTTAGTTTATTATTGTTTTGCGTGCTCATTATTAGCTACCTCTGTACGTTGAGTAGCCAAATGGGCTAAGCAATAACGGAATATGATGGTGTTTTTGATCTTGTAACCTAAAGGTAATTTGCGCCTCTGGGTAAAACGCTGGGGTAGGTTGGTTTTCATAATAGCTGTCTAAGTCAAAAACCAGCTTATAGGTGGCAAATGCTACGTCTGTATTTAGCCAGTCGGTAATTCGCCCGTCGCTGTTTGTTTTACCTTGGGCGATTAATTCCCACTTGTTATTAGTGTATACAAACAAGTGTACAGCTACATTTGCTGCAGGTTTACCGGTGCTGGTATCGAGAATATGGGTAGTGATAGGGCTTTTGTTCATACTTTTATTCATATCAGGGACTCCAATCTTATTTTTGTTATTTTGGCTTGTTCGCCCGCGGCAATTGTTAGCTCTTTTTCGCGGGTGTTGTGTACGCGCTGCTCTATTAGCTCAAGCATTTGCTCAGCACTTTTACCGCTGGCACACACAATAAAAATAAAGCCAAATTTACTGAGGTATTGTTTATTTAGCGCAATCATTTTTTTTAGGGTTTGCTCGTTTGCTTTGCTCATACCCGATTGTTCGTGCCCTGCTTTTTGTGCGGTAGCGGCGTACTTTTTACTTAATGTTGATAAATCGCCTATTTGCGGATGGCCTTCAAAAGCGGCCAAATAATCGCTCTCACTTAGGCTATCCCATACGGTTTGCGCGCTTTGAAAGAGGTGTTCTTTATTTTCAAATGGCATCATATTTAGCATACCGAGTACCCAGTTAGGTGCGGCGCAGCAATGCTCTAATGCTTGATGCGCTTGCGCTGCATTTAGGTTATTAATTTTTAAGCTACTCATGCGTTTTCTTCCTCGTGCGTGGTGCTAATTAAGGCATTTTTAAGTGCGCGCCATTGCAGGCCTTGGCGTTTGGGCGCATGGGTTTGCATAGCCTGATAAAGGCCAATTAACTGCCCACTAATCGAAATGGCTACTTCCATAGGGAGCTTGCCCGTTATATTTTCAAGCCCAACAGGGCAGGTCATTTGCTTTATTTGCTCGGTGGTAAAATTGCGATGAGCTAAGCGTTGTTTAAAGCGTTTTGCTTTGGTATCAGAGCCAATAACACCAAGCCAATTGGCATCAGCGCGTTTAATAATGGCTTGTGTGAGTGCAAAATCGAGCTGGTGGTTATGAGTTAATATTAAGTAATTGTTAGCCTTTGGCGCGCGTTTAACTTGCTCTGTTGGCTCTTCATCAACCACTTTTACTACGTTATTAGGAATAACCTGCGGGAATACATCGGCGCGGCTATCTATCCAACGTATACGCATAGGCAGCTGTGCCAATATACCAATAAGCGCCTGTGCTACATGGCCTGCGCCATAAATATCCAGCGTAAAGCGCTCACTTTGCATACACTCAAGCATCACGGTGGCAGCTCCCCCGCAGCACTGGCCTAAATTTGCACCTAGGTTAAACTGCTCTATAACTTGGGCGGCCTCACCTTTGGCAAGTAGTCTGCGTGCTTTTTCTATTACTACGTATTCAAGGTGACCACCGCCTAGGGTATCGTAAATATGCTCGCCACTTATTACCATTTTAGAGCCCGTGCCACGTGGGGTTGAGCCGTTGGTGCCAAGCACAGTTGCAATAACATAGTTAGTGCCGCTTTGTTCATGCTGGTTTATAGCTTGCGCCCAGTTTTGCGTATGAAAACCCTGAAACGACTCATTTAAATTAGCCATGTTGCTGCTCCTTAAACCAGCTGGCGGTTCGCTCAATTGCATTAAGTACACGCTCTGGTGTGGCAGGTGTATCAAGTGGGGCGGTGTATTTGTAATCGGCCACACTGCTTATGGCGTTACGAATAGCGCTCCACACACTAAAGGCCAACATAAACGGCGGCTCGCCAACTGCTTTTGATCTAAAAACGGTGGTTTCTGGGTTGGCCGAGTTATATAAATTGACGTTAAATTCCGCTGGGGTATCGCCTATAGCCGGAATTTTATAGTTAGCAGGGCCAAAGCTGGCAAGCTGGCCTTTATCGTTCCATTGTAAGTCTTCGGTGGTAAGCCAGCCCATACCTTGCACAAAAGCCCCTTCAATTTGGCCTATATCAAGTGCAGGGTTAATTGAGCTGCCCACATCGTGCAGTATATCTACGCGGGTTACGGTGTTTTCGCCTGTTAGCGTATCGATTTCTACTTCACTGAGTGCTACGCCATGCGCGTAGTAAAAAAACGGTCGGCCTTCGCCTTTCGCTCTATCGTAATGAATTTTAGGCGTGGCGTAATAACCGGTTGATGAAAGCGATATACGGTTCATGTAAGCAAGGTTTGCAAGTTCGCTAAAGTTAATTTCGCCTTTGCTAAAGGTAATCAGGTTATCTTTAAATACAATACTTTGGCTGTCTGCTTCAAAGTGCTCGCTTATAAAGTTTATTAAGCGTTCTTTTATTGTGTTTACTGCATTTAGTGCCGCCATACCGTTTAAGTCAGTCCCGCTTGATGCGGCGGTTGGCGAGGTGTTTGGTACTTTGTCGGTACGAGTAGCGCTTATGCTTACTGCGTCAAAATCAACGCCAAAGCCATGGGCTACAATTTGCGCTATTTTTGTATTAAGCCCTTGACCCATTTCGGTGCCGCCATGATTTAAATGTATCGAGCCATCGCTATAAACATGTACGAGTGCACCCGCCTGGTTTAAGTGCTGTACGGTAAACGATATACCGTATTTAACCGGCGTCATCGCAAGGCCTTTTTTGATAATGGGCGATGATGCATTAAAGGTTTTAATTGCCTTTTTTCGCGCCCAGTAATCACCTGACTCCTCAAGCTGGCTTATCATATCTTTTAAAATATGCTGCTCTACTGTTTGATGATACGGCGTAGTGTCGCGGCCTTTTTTGTATAAATTAAGCTTTCGGATCTCAAGTGGATCTTTACCTAATTTAGCGGCTATGTCGTCCATTATTAGCTCGCCCATGATCATGCCTTGCGGGCCACCAAACCCTCTAAAGGCGGTGTGGCTTACGGTGTTTACTTTACAGCGGTTACCTTTAATGGTGGCAGCTGGGTAGTAATAAGCGTTATCTGCATGAAACATTGCACGGTCGACAATAGCATCAGATAAATCAGGCGAATAACCACAAAACCCATTTACGGTTACATCAGCGCCTTCAATTAGGCCATTTTGGTCAAACCCTACATGGTATTGGTTATAAAATGGGTGGCGTTTACCGGTAAGTTTAAAGTCGTCGCTACGGGCTAGGCGCATTTTAACGGCGCAGCCAAGGTGGTAAACTGCAAGCGCTGCAAGGCAAGCCCACGGTGCTCCTTGAGTTTCTTTGCCGCCAAACGCTCCGCCCATACGGCGGGTTTCTACGTTTACAAAGCTAAATGACTTTTTTAAAATTTTTGCAACTAAGTGCTGCACCTCTGTTGGGTGTTGCGTAGAACATTGAACATGAATCCCGCCATCGTTGTCGGGCTGAGCGAGTGCTATTTGCCCCTCAAGGTAAAAGTGTTCTTGCCCGCCTATGTGTATTTCACCTTTAAGTTGGTGGGCTGCATTATTTATGGCTTGCTCGCTATTACCGCGCTTGAGTGAATGTGGCGGTCTTACCCAGTGCTCTTTTTTTATCGCTTCTTTAATATCAAGTATGGGGGTGGTTTGCTCGCACTCTATAACCACTAAGCGAGCAGCGCGGCGCGCCATTTCGTAGCTGTCGGCAACGACTATCAGTACCGGTTGCCCGTGGTATTGAATTTCGTGATTGGTTAATAGCACATCACCTGGGAATATTGGGCCAATATCAAGCTTACCGGGTACATCATCAGCCGATAAAATACGCTTAACACCTGCCACTTCAAGCGCTTTGCTTGTATCAATTGATTTAATAAAGCCGCTGGTAATGGGCGCAAGTACAGGGTAGGCGTGTAAGCAGCCATGAGGCTCTGGGTTATCGTCGGCGTAGTTTGCATTGCCACATACTTGTTTTATTGCACTTTCGTGGTACTTAGATTGGCCAACGCTTCCGCCTTGGGCTTTTAGTTTATCCATTTCAAAGTGACGCATGTGAGATCCTCGTAATGGCAATGTTGTTATTATTTTTATTACTACTAGGCTGTGCACCGCAAAACTCAATACCAATACGCTGTAGCAAGTTTTTGCTTACCGAAGTGCGATAATGTGCGCTGCTGCGTACATCGCTCATGGGGGCAAAGTCATTATTTATAGCATTAGCGGCATCTACAAACGCGCTTACTTCTAATGGCTGAGTATTTAGTTTTTGCTCTATGTGCGCGGCGCGTTTGGGTATTGCAGCCATACCGCCCATGGCACAGCGGGCATTGCTAATTACGCCTTGTGTTTGCTCAATAGCCAGTACTAAACACACAGTAGATATATCGTCTTCAAAGCGTTTTGAAATTTTATGGCACGCAAGCTTTAACAAGTCTGGGCGTTTTGGCACTGTAATTTTGCTAATTACTTCATCGCTATTAATGACTGTTTTTTTGTAATCAACAAAGTAGTCGGCCACGTTTATGGTACGTGTGCCTGCTGCGCTTAATAAATCCATGGTGGCATTAAGTGCAATTAATAATGGAGCTGGGTCGCCAATAGGAGAGGCATTTCCTATGCTGCCGCCTAAGGTACCACTGTTACGTACTTGATTAGAGCCTAGGCGTTCAAACAGCTCTTTAGACTCAGGGTAGTAAGTGTAAAACGCTTCAACAAATTGGCTGTAAGGTAGTGCTGCACCAATATGTAGCTCACCGTTGTTATCGCTTAATGTGCACAGCTCACTGGTTTGGCTAAGGGATATTATTACATCGGGCAATAGCATGTTTTGGCTAAGCTCAATGGCAAAGTCGGTGCCACCAGCAACCAAGTGTGCATGCGGGTAACGCGCTTTAAGCTCAACAAGTTGCGCTGCACTTTGCGGTAAATAAAACGTACGAGGGCCATTTTTTAAGCAAGGAATATCATCACCTATATTTAGTGATGCCTTAAATTGTGCCGCCATGGCTGAGTAAGGCTCATTTTTACGCTCATAGCTGTAGGCTTTTTCTACTGCGAGTAAAATAGGGCTGTAGCCAGTACAACGGCACAAGTTACCACCTAAAGCATGAATAGCGGCTTTTTTACCTGGGTAACTCGGGTTATTAATATAAAGCGCCAGCATACTCATTATTATACCTGGGGTGCAAAAACCGCATTGCGAACCATGGCACTCTACTAATGCGCGCTGTACTGGGTGTAAGTCATCAAGGGTTGGGTAAAGCCCCGTTGTTACAGCCTCTACGGTTACTATGTGTTTTGCGTGTGCATTGCCCAATAAAAGCAGGCAGCTGTTCATGGTTTGGTAGTGCCAAACTGGGTTACCGTTTGCATTTGTTTTTTCTTCGCCGACTAAAATTGTGCACGCGCCACAATCGCCTGTAGCACACCCTTCTTTGGTGCCCACTTTCCCTTTTTTGGTGCGTAGCCAGTCCAAAATGGTGAGACTTGGCGAGTATTCTTGTTCTTCAATTGGCGTGTCATTTAATAAAAACTGAATCACACAGACCCCCTTAGCTTTTTAACACCTTGTTTTAATAAGGTTTGTTGTTTGCTTTTTCGTATTGTTATTGCGCAAGTAAGAAAAAAGCTGTTTTATTATGATTAATACTTTGCAGTTAACATGCCATATCTGACCGATCGGTTAGCTTCTTGTGTCTCTGTGAGTTTAATAAGCATTAAAAGCAAGGGTGTGTATTTATTTTTATATTTTATATCAGAGGTTTATTTTGTTTTTATTCTTTTTTATATGAGGTGATTAAATTTTTTTGTTGGTTTTTAGGCAGGGTTTTAATAGTTTTTACGCATCAACCTGACCAAAAGGATATGTTTATTTATGTGAGTTTTTTGTTTTTGAAAAGTGCGCTTATATAACTTTTTAAGTTACATATGAGTGAATATTTGTTTGTCTAGGTTGAATTACTTTTTGTAAAAATAAGGTCTTTGTTAGCCATTACAGATTTAATGGGCACATAATGAACTTAACACACACAAATAACGCACTCACCTTTTTACTTACACTTAGCTTTGCATTACTTGGCGTATCGTTTGCTCTAGGTGCAAACCCAAACACACTCATAGCGACCTTTAGCTTTTATGAACTTGATACGTTATTCAGTGTAAATACGTTAGGTTTGTTCACAGGCACCGCTATGATTGCATTGGCACTCGCCACTTTCGCTGCACATTTTAAATTACTAAAGCCTTTGCCAGTAGCGGTTTTAGCGTTAGTTGTTAGCATAGTGCCTTTACTTACCTTATTTGCCAGTAACCGCTGGATGGCACAGTTAGGCGGCTTTCCAATTATTGGCAGTGGGCAAGGCATAATTAAATACTTTGCTGTTATCCCTTTGTATTTATTTTTGTTTTATAAAAATAAGCTCACCGACAAACAACACGTACTTTTAAACTTTATACCGGTTGCTATGGTTTTACTGTGGATTGGCGGCATGAAATTTTATGAGTTTGAAGCTAAAGCTATTGTAGGCTTAGTAGAAACCTCACCGTTTATGTCGTGGTTATATACAGTATTTAGTGTGCAAGGCGCGTCAAATATCATTGGTGGGTTTGATGTATTATTTGCAGTGCTTCTTGGCGCAGGTATTTTACTTAATAATAAAAAGCTCATTATTGTTAGTGGTTTAGCGTGTTTAAGTGTATTTTTAATGACCCAAACATTTCTATTTACCGCCACCGGCGCATTGAGTTCAGGCGCGTTATTAGATCGATTAGGCCAATTTGTAATTAAAGATTTATGGTATGTAGGCAACTTGATTGTTATTGCTACTTTAATGCTACTTAAGCCAGCTAAATAATGTAAAGAGAACCTTATGATCAGTTGCAACCATTACGATTACATCGAAATTGCTTGTATGCACCATTTAAGTATTGAGCTTATTTTAAAAAATGGCGATGTTGTGTGTGGTGTAGCCGCTGATATAAAACGCAATGCACTCAAACAAGAGTGCATTGCCATAAATGTAAGTGGCGAGCTAAAGCTTATTGTGCTCACTACAATTAGTCTACTCAAAGCGCGTGAGAAAAACCCATACTTTTACCACGTGAACTTTATTTGAATGAAAAGTAGGATGTTTTTGTTTAAGCTAAGCGAATAATGCTTAGCTGTTTTCCTTTACTTTGAAATCTGTTTTTACACATGATAATACCTTAATTTGTCCTCGCTAAATCTTTAATTTAAAAGATAATGCTACGTTTGATATTTTTACAGCAGTAGTTGCTACTGCAACTAAAGAGCAAACTATTGCATGAATAATAGATGGCGTTTAATGAACGCATGATTCAAAGGGCTGAAGAGCTTTTCATAAATTGTACTACTCTTCTCCAAATAAAATGATACTCTGAGCATAAAAAAGCCAAGCTTAAATACTTGACTCCACTATGGCTAATTCGGAATTTACTATAAATCAAACGAGCAGGAACTGACTTCTTTCTTCTTGACCCAGGTTAATTCATCTATTATTTTATATTCAAAGTTGTACTCACCTAATTTAGTTTTACTCATTGCTTTTAATGGCATGCCACCAAAGAAGAACCCAGAACTATGATAGAGAACTTCACCTTTCCATAAGACTTTTAAATTATCACCTGATTTTGCTTCAATAAAGCCCATTCTATTTTTTTTGTAACTACAAATTGGGTCACCATTTGAAGCCGTTTTTAAGAGGGACTCTTGAAGACCCCACAAACGCTTTTTGAGATTATTGATTTCTTTCAGTTGTTCTTTTTGGGCATTCAAAAGTTTATTTTTAGCATTTTCGTTTTTGATTCTTTCCAATCTCAAAGCTTCTTTACGAGCAATTTCTAATTCTTTTTGTTTCATTATTAAAGCATTATGTTTTATAACTTTTTCGTTTTCTATATTAACTCGTACTAAATAGTCTTGAATTGGTGCATCAGAAAATTCTTTTAGTACTGCGGGGAACTCTGAAAAGGTATACCTTGATTTCAAAGTATCTTGAAAACTTTTAGCCCAGAGTTTAACTTGTTCTTTATTTAGTTTAATAAGCATAGACTCAATTTTAGATAATTCGAAATATATACTTTTAAAATTTTCTTCATAATTATCAAATGCTTCTTTAATATCGTATAATGATACATATGAAAATTTGCTGGTTGTAATGTTACACTTAGTAGCCTCTTCTAAGGTAGTAATATCAATAGGTTTTGTAGTTGTACATTTCGTGTAAAGCATTCCCCATAGTTTTAGGTTTAACATATCTTTATATCCATGAATATTATTACCAGAAACTCGAATATCTCCAAAAGCTTTATCAAAGAGCATATTTGGTGAGTATGCAAATCGTCTAAAGTTAATTTTTATACCAGAAGCTTTTAATACTGGTAGACCATTATGGTAAGATGCCAGTTTATTCTCTATATGATTAAGTTCTTGAGCAGTATTTTCTGGTGAGGATGCACAGCCTGTTAATGCGATAGCTATAAATAATGTAGTTATTCTTTTTTTGTTCACTATATAACCTTTATGTTTATGATTTTAATATTGTTATTATTTAATTTTAATTGAATGTGGGGAATTTGAAAAGATGAAACATTAACAACACTGAGCTTTACAGCTGTAGTAATCTATTAAAGTTCGTATTTAAATCTCGCTGCCAATAAATAATTAACTAGACACCCATCTTGAATTTTTCTTTTTTTAAATTACGTTTCAGTTATTAAAGAAAACAAGCAGAGTGCTTTATGATTATTGCTAGAAAGCGTGAAGAAAGTTTGGGTAATACACAATACTATTACTTTATTTCATGGTGATTTCGTCGAGCATTTTTATGTGCCCAAGACTAGTTTTACTGATCGATCTTATGAGCATCGACGAGTGCGGGTTGAAAATAAGCTGCTTCAATTAGCGAATGTAAATTAAGATGATTCTGGTTTGGGTGTAAAACAAAGGACAAAAAACAGCAGGCTGCGTTTCTTTTGCACCAGTTTTAGCCTTCTATTTTGTGCCGTTTACCGTAAGTGTTAGCATTCAAATCTACAGCCTAATTATGTTGCTAAAGGATTATCGTGAAATACTCTAGGGTTTTACTCTTTTCAGTCAGCTTGTATCTATTACTAGTTGCTTTATCAACAATAGTGACGTCGATTGTTGGCTTTGATGAGATCATTCAAAGTACATCATACACTTTTTCCCATTACGCCATCGAGTCTGTAACCTCTTTTATCGTTTATTGTTACCTAGGGTATACGCAAACAGTGACCCCCTATAAACAAGCTGGTTTAGTCGCGACTGTTTATTGGTTTATTAACTTATGTGTCGGCAGCTTTGCTGCATGTTCTTGCTGTTTTATTAGGGACTCTACTTAGTATTAAATTACGTTATAAAATAAAGTTGGATGTGAACGCAACTTGACAAATAGCAAAGGAGAGTAAGCGCAGCTGTTCTTTGTCATGTTAACTATGCTTTATATTGATGTATCAAAAATAGGTGATTTTGACTTTAAATTCTCTTTAAGTGTCAAATGGCATGATACATATTAAATTTGGTATTTTACTTTTACTCTTATTACTTTCTACAGCTATAGCCCTAAGTTTTACTATATCAATCTGTATTTTGGGCTGTCCGAAAACGGCCATTTATTATTTAATGCAATCAAGTTTCTACCTTTTATTTGTAATAACACTTTAGGTTATTTATCGTTGGATTAAAAACACCAAAAAAGGTAGTGGCTTATAATTACTATTGGTAATTGCAAAAGAGAAATAATTGACGTAAATGCGCCGTTTAAACATCAGTAATATTACAATTGAAGATAAAAAGCAGGTATTTACTATTACTGCTGTAGCTCATCTTGGTAATATGCGAGTAAAACCTCACAAGGTTAATCGTTAAATAGAGCAATACTTACATTTTAACCCCTGTATTACTTATTAGCTTCACTATTCTTTTAACGTTTGTGTATACAGTACAAGTGCGCTGTACATTACGTTGAGTGCTTTTGTTACATCCTCATCAATAACAGCTTCTGCTGGGTGATGGCTTATGCCGCCAGGGCTGCGTATAAATAGCATGCCAACGGGGCAAATTGGAGCGATTGCCATTGCATCGTGCCCAGCGCCTGAGGCAAGTGAAGGCGATGCTTGGTTGTTGAGTTTACATGCGCTTGAAAACAAATGTTGAATAGTGGTGTCGCATGCAACTGCACCGGCTGCATGCGTCCATTGCCAATCAAGCGTTAAATCACGGTTAGTTGCAATTTGCTCCGCGCGAGTATGTATTGCATTAAGTAATACTGCTAGGTCGTCATCGTTTTGAGCACGCGCATCTAGGCTTATAGTCGTTTTACCGGCAATAACGTTTGTTGCGCCGGGGCGCGATTGTATTTGTCCTACGGTGGCAACTTCGCCATTTTTAGCATTGTTTGCTAGTTTTTCAATTTCGGTTACTAATTCAGCGCAGCCTGCTAGTGAATCCTGCCTCAAGTTCATTGGAGTTGTACCCGCGTGGCCGCTTTGACCTGTTAAAGTGATCATAGCGCGTTTGGCGCCAGCAATAGCGGTTACTATGCCTAGCGCCTGATTTACCGACTCAAGCACAGGGCCTTGCTCTATGTGGGTTTCCCAATAACCGAGTAATTCGTTTTTGTTAAGCGCAGCTTTAGCGTAATCATCTGGGTTTAAACCAAAATCCAGCATGGCTTGGCGCATGGTAATGCCGTTTGTATCTTGTATATTTAACCACTGGGGGGCAAACTCGTTTGCTAGTGCTTTTGAGCCAATTAATGTGGTGGCAAAGCGGGTGCCTTCTTCATCACAAAAACCCACAACATCTAAATGAAAGGGTAGATCTAGCTCTAATTCATGTGCTAGGGCGGCTATTTCAATACCAAGTAACACCCCTAAAATACCATCAAATGCACCGGCGTTTGGTACAGTGTCAAGGTGCGACCCTATAATTAAGCGTTTAGCGTTTGGGTTTGATGATACTAAGCGCCCCCATAAATTGCCTACTTCGTCTTGCCACGATTGCATGCCTGCCTCAGCCATCCACTCGGCAGTAACGCTATTGCATTCTTTGTGCTCTTTAGATAAATACACACGGTGAATGCCACCTTGCATTTGCGATAGGCTGCTAAGTGTTTTACAACGCACTAAGGCGCGTGCAGCAAATTTATTAGCCAGCTCGCTGTTTAATAATGGCTCATGGAGTGGGCTTGCAATCGTCATGCTAAATCCTTTTTATTATTTGTAATGGGAAAGGGCGGCAATAGCGGCTTCGCCTTTAGGGCCTTTGTAACCGTTGGCATGCAGGCAGGCATCTAGGCTTGCCAATGTTTGTAATACGGCATCTTTACGGGCGTTGTAGCCCATGGTGCCAATACGCCAAATTTTGCCATGCAGCGGCCCAAACGAGGTGCCAATTTCAATACCAAAGTCGGTTAGCATTTGTCCGCGTACATGGTCGGCGTTAATTCCTTCGGGAATATACACACCCACTACGTTGTTCATTTTATGACTAATGTCGCCAAATACGTTTAAGCCCAGTGCTTGAATACCCGTTAGCATTGCATCGCCGTGTAATTTGTGGCGGGCAACGCAGTTATCTACGCCTTCTTCAATAACAATGCGTGCACATTCTGATGCGCAATACAGCATGCTGGTGGCTTCGGTGTGGTGGTTAAGGCGCTCCTCCCCCCAGTAATTCATGATCATGCCTAAATCAAAGTAGTTAGAGCGTACAAATGGCTCGGTGCCGTCGGTATGCTCCGCGGTGCGGATCCCCGCTTCTACTTTTTTACGCTTTTGGATCCAATTAGCGCATTTATCGCTTAGTGTTAATGGCGCAGAACCAGACGGGCCACCTAAACATTTTTGCAAACCAACCGACAGCGCGTCGAGTTTCCACTCATCGGCGGGTAAATCGTTACCTACAATTGAGGCGGTGGCATCGCAGTAAAATAATACATCGTGCTTTTGGCAAATATCACCAATGTATTCAAGCGGCTGGTTCATGGTTGTTGAAGTATCGCCTTGCACCATGGCAAGTACATGGGGTTTTACGTCAACAATGGCTTTTTCTATTTGCTCGGGGGTAAATACTTCGCCCCAGGGTACGTCTATGGTGTGTACCTTTGCGCCAACGCGCTCGGCTATTTCAACAAGCAAGTGGCCAAAGCGGCCCATAATGGGCACCAGTACTTTATCGCCAGGGCGTAAAATAGAGCACAATACGGCTTCTATGCCTGCGCGCGATGTACCATCAACTAACATGGTCCATTCGTTTTTGGTTTTAAATATTTCGCGATAACGCGCCATGGTTTCATTCATAAAACCGGTCATTACTGGGTCGTATTGGCCAATTAGCTGCGCCGACATAGCACGCAGTACGCGTGGATCTGCGTTAATTGGCCCAGGCCCCATGAGTAAACGCTGCGGCGGGTTTAAAGTTTGAATTTGCGTGTTACTAAACATGTTTTAGGCTCCGAGAGTCTGAATAAGCATGCGAATGCCCGTTATCATTAATACAACGGCAAAGGCGCGTTTTAATTGTTTTTGATCCAGCTTGCTACCAATTTTTACGCCAATAGGCGCAAACAAAATAGTGAGTGGAATAATAAGTAAAAAGGCAGGGAGGTTAACTAACCCCCACGTACCTAGGGGAGCATCGGTTGGCGTGGTGCCAATACTTAATAAGGTAATTACGCCAGGTAGGGCAATCAATAAGCCAAATACAGCTGCTGTGCCAACGGCAACATGGGCACGTACGTTAAATGCGTTAAGCATGGGCACACCAATTGTGCCGCCGCCAATGCCTATCATTACCGATAAGCCACCGACAATACTTGCCATTACGCCTTGGCCAAATTTACCCGGTAATTTACTTACAAGGGCTGGTGCGCCGGCTCTAAACAACATGTTAAGGCTGACTAAAATAGCAATACAAGCAAACATAAGTACCAGTGCATTACCGCGTATTGAGTGCGCTAAGTAGCTGCCTACAACGGCCATTACTAAAATAAACGGCGCCCAGTATTTAATTAAAGCAAGGTCAATGTTTCCCTTTGCATGGTGCGAGCGAATAGATGAAATAGACGTAGGCACTATGGTGGCAAGCGATGTCGCGGTGGCTATCATCATGGCCGACTCAGGGCTTACGCCAAAGCCTTGCAGTAAAAAGTACAGCACAGGCACGATAACAATACCGCCGCCTACGCCAAAAAGTCCTGCTAAAATTCCGGCAAAAATCCCAGTTGCTATTAAGGCCACAATAATTGGCCATTGGTTTATTATTTCTGTCATGTGTGTTCCTACTACGTTGATGAAACAGTTGCACGGCCATCAGAGCGAGGATCCGTTGCAGCTTCAAGGGTTGTAGGTGTATCTAAAATAGCACCTGCGTGACCCATCATTTCGTTATTGTCCTCGACACTTACCCAATCGTGGCCACGTTTATTTAATTCATTGTCTATTTGGGCAGCGAGGCTGTGTTCTATTTTTAAATTTGTGCTGGTGTCGCCCCATGTGCGGCCCAGTAACCAGCGCGGATCGCTTACCGCTTGGTTAATTGATTTATTTCGCCACGCGTATCCGGCAAATACAGCGGCTTGAGTTTGTGGTTGGCCTTCACCACCCATAGTGCCGTAGGCAAGGCGTCTGCCATCGTCAAACTTAGCCATAGCTGGGTTAAGGGTATGTGCTGGGCGTTTATTTGGCGCTAGTGCATTGGTATCTTTAGTGTTTAAGCTAAAGCTTAAACCGCGGTTATTCCATACAAATCCGCCTTCGCTCATGAGTATGCCGCTACCAAATTCCCAGTAAATACTTTGAATAAAGCTCACTAGTTGGCCGTTCTTATCACGTGCTGCCATCCAAACTGTATCGCCGGGCTGGGCATCAAACGGCCATTTTTTGGCGGTATTCATATCAATATTGTTGGCAAGCTCGGTTAAACGCTCATCAGTTAATGCGTTTTTATAATCATCGCCAAGCGCTTTAGGGTCGGCCCAAAGCGTTGGGCGGTGCGTAAAGCTTTGCTTGGTGGCTTCTACAATTAAGTGGGTCCAATCGGCTTCGGTTTTAGCGGTGTGTTTTAGCTTATCAACGGTTCCGATTATTTGTAGCGAATGTACGCCTTGAGTAGGTGCAGGTAAGTTATAACAATTAATACCCGACAAATTAGCATTTAGCGGGCTTACTACATCGGCTTGCGTGTTGGCAATATCATTTGGGGTAATAATACTGCCAGCTTTGGCTAAATCGGCTGCAAACGATTCGGCAAGTTCGCCTTCATAAAAAGCGTTTAAGCCGTGCTTTGCTAAATGCTCAAAAGTATTGGCCAGTTGTGGGTTTTTAAAATGTTGGCCTGCTTGTAACGGTTTACCGTTGGGTATGTATAGCGCTTTAAAGGCATCGTTTGTACTGGTAACCGTCGCGAGTTTTTCACAGCCTGCTTGCAAACTTTTGGTAACAGTAAACCCTTCGCGGGCAAGTTTGATAGCTGGGGCTAAAATAGTACTTAGCGAAAGGACTGCGTGCTCATCTAATTCAAGGGCTTTTTGCCAGCCACGAAGTGTAGCCGCTTGAGTCAATGCGCTTAAACCGCCACGCTCTGGTATTTGTTGCTCATTGCTGTAGGCGCTGATGTCGTTTGGTGCACGGCCGCATGCATCAATTGCGGTGGGTGTGCTTTGGTTTGGGTTGTCAATAAGCCAAAAACTGTCGCCACCAATTGAGTTCATATGTGGGTAAACCACGCTAATAGCAGCGGCTGCTGCAACCATAGCCTCGGTGGCTGTGCCGCCTTGTTTTAGTATAAAGGTGCCTGCCTCGGTCGCTGAGAAGTGCGGGGCCGTAAAGGCAATGTTGTGTGCGTTCATGTGAGAGTTTCCTGTTTAAAATATGCAGCTAGTTGTGTTGCGCAGGCAAGTAAGCTTTTATCGTTACTGTGGCTCATCATGAGTGAAAACCCATATGGATGGCCATTTGCTAGATTAGCCAATGGTAAGTGAACTTGCGCCGAGCGGCTCAAGCCCGCAATAGCCGATAGCGTAATTATTTGCATGCGTAAGGCGCTTGTGTCGGCGCCCAATTTAGGTGCGGTTGTTGGGGTTGTTGGCAAAAATAAGCAGCTAGTTGAATTTAGGTTTTTAGCAATTAATGTTTGCCATTGGGTTTGAACGTTAAGTGCTTCTTTTTCTTCTTGGGCGGTTAGTGCCAATGCCATTTTAAAACGGGCCGCGATTGCCGGAGCAAACTGGGGAGGGTGCTCCGGCAACTGAAGCCAATCTTTGTGCACTTTAGCAATAGCACGTCCTTGCAATATTCTAAAACTATCAGCGAGTTCGCTTAATAAGCTGATGTTAGGTAGTTCAAAATTTTTGTGGTGTTTAAAATAAGGTTTGGTTTTTTTAAGCAGTTGTTTAAGTGGTGCTTGTAAAGCTGGGCTGACTAGCTCAAATAAGGGCTCACAAATAACCAAGGTATTTACACTATTAATAGCTTGGCTTGGTAACAATATGTCGCCTACTTTTTCTAATAGTTCTGCGCTTTGGGTAAGCCAACCAACGGTATCAAAAGGCGGTGCTAGCGGGATTAGGCCGTCTTTTTCAATTACGTTATGGCTTGGCCTAATACCAAATAAACCGCAATAACTTGCGGGTATTCTAATAGAGCCTCCGGTATCGGTGCCCAACCCGATGTCAGCTAAATTGCCGGCTACTGCGGCGGCTGATCCCATACTAGAACCACCGCATGCATGCCCTTTTATTTTGGGGTTTTGTGCTGCGCCATAGTGAGTGTTATTGCCTTCTAAGCTATAGGCAAGCTCGTCGGTATGGGTAAAACCTTTAAAAATACAGCCTGCATCCATTAATTTGTTTACACTACTTGCTGTTTGCTGGGCTGGTGGATGTGTTTTAAACCAGCAGGGATTACCTGCACTGTTTTTTTGCTTTTTAACGGCAAATACATCTTTTACGGCTAGGCGCTTAGTGCTTAGTATGCCCGTTTGACTTGATTGCCAATTACTGGGTCCATGGTCACAAAATATACCTGTGTTTTTATTTTTTAATTGCGTGTTCATTTTGTAACCCATCTACATAAAACTGACCAAATGGTTATTTACTAATTTTAAATTGAGTAAAAGAGAATAGTGTTGTTATTTTTTTCAGCTCTCTACGTAATATCTTATTTTTATTAACTGAGCACTAATTATACTTTGCATCGGTGGTTGTGGTTTTAGCGAACTTAATACAAGCAAAACAAATGCCAAAATTAAATTCCTGTCCGATTGGTCAGGTTTTTGGGGGTTGCAGAGGGGGATTTATAATTTTGAAGTTTTAAAGTGGGTGTTTTTAACCGCAAAACAAACCAACTTGGTGCATTGCTGCACCAAACTAGTTGTTATTATTTACACGAATTTATTAAATAAGGGGGGCTTTACTAATTATTAGGCCATTAACGTCGCCATACAGCCAATCGTTTGGTGCTATTGCGGTACCCAGCATATTAATAACTTGGTCTTGATCGCCAAAACCGCGCTTAAGTGTGCTACGAGGGGTTGAACCAATTGCCATTACGGGTAAATTCATAGTGGCAAGTATTTCTATATCTCGGCAACAACCATTTATTACAACACCTTCCCAGCCATTTTGTAGCGCGCGTTCGGCCATGATGTCGCCAATAAAAGCAAAACGTTTGCTAGCAAACCCATCAATTACTAACACTTTCCCTTTACCATCTTGATGGAGAACATCGGCGGCAAGCGAGTTGTCTTCTGGGCAGGTTACCGTTACTGCTTGGCCACTAAAGGTGGTTTTTTTACCAAAGTGGCGCAAGCCACTATCTGCTACTTGAACCGAGTTGCGGTGATCGTCGAATAGGTCAGGGGTTGTAAAGTTTTCCATGTGTTAGGCCTCGTTTGGGGCGGGTATTTTTAAGCCAATACCTTTTAAAATTATGTGGGCAATTGATTGTGTTATTTGTGCCACGTCGGTTTCGTCATATTCTAATTTATTCATAACTAGCAGTACTTCTGCTTGAAAGTCTGCGTAGTATTGTGTTGTTGACCAAATAGTAAATAAAAGGTGATGGGGGTCCACTTGGTCTATTTTTTTTGCGTCCATCCAGGATTGAAACACATCAATTTTTTGTTTAACCCAAGGCCGTGTATTTGTTCTAAAGTAGTTTTGTAAATAGGGGGCGCCACGCAAAATTTCATTGGCAAATAAACGAGATTGAAGAGGTTGGTTTACGGCAAGTATTACTTTACTTTTTATGTAGTTATAAAGCACTGCTGCGGGGTCGTCTTCAACGGTGACGTTATCTAGGCCTAAGTTCCAATTTGCTATTATTCTATCTATTACCGCTTCGTAAAGGCCATCTTTGCTTTTAAAGTAATACAGTATGTTAGCTTTTGGAACGTTAGCCTCTTTTGCAACCATGCTCATGCTTGCGCCGTCATACCCATTAAGAGAAAATAATTGCTCGGCGGCATTTAATATAAGCAGTTGGTTTTTTTCCCGAGTGACTTCTTTTTTATTTGGTTTTATTTGTGTGGTCATTATTGATTGTGCGTGTTTAACGTGTTGATTGATTGTAGCTTTACTGACCGAAAGGTCAATTACTAAAGTGGCTTTAAATTTAACAGCACGTAAATATGCTTAGGTATGCAGAGGTTAGATGGAGTTAGCAGGTGTGTGTTTAGCGTATAGGGAGCTAAACACACCATGGTGTTAAATACTATGTTTGTTTAGCCAGTCTAGTGCTAAAGGCCATAAAGCGGCAGACCTTTTACTAAAAAACTTCATGTGGCCAATATCTTTCAGGTTATATTCACTGGGCGTTAAATGTAGCGTTTGTGCGTTAAGTTTTGGAAAAACAGAAAGCATATCAGCAACATTATCGTTATTTGCTATATCATCATCGCTGGCATTAATCCAAAGGGAAGGCATGGCTAGTTCATTATAAAAATGTTGAAATACTGTATTGCCAAATGCTGATTTAACATACCCTTGTGCGTTACACCATTTTTGCCACTGTTGAGCTACGCCTTTAGGTAAAGGCTCGCCCATACCAAACCATTGTGATTTAGTATGGCCAAATAGTGCATTACTCACCGGAATAACCCCATTCATAAAAAAGTGAGCTTTAACCTGATACGCCAAGCGCATATTGGTCAACTTGCCCGACGAACACGCAAAGTTAAACAGTGAGCTGAGTTGAGTGGCATTGTGCATTAAACCTACTAGCTGCCCGCCGGCACTGTGACCTATCAAATGGTAGTGGGTATTCGGAAATGTTTTTTGAAGTTGTTCTAGCACTGCGGGCATATCCTGCTCGCCCCACGATTGCAAATTCGCTTTACTATTTTTAATGCTGCCTTTAAGTGATTGGCCTATCCCGCTGTTGTCAAACGTAATAACGGAAAATCCATTTTGCTGCAAGTAAGTAGCAAAGTTTGCATAAAACTGCTGTTTAATCCCCGTTGCAGGTGCAATCATTACTGCGCCTTTTATGGTGCCTTCTGGTTTAAATACATGCGCGCTTAATGTTTGCCTGTTATTACAGGTAATAGTGATGTGATCAAAGTGTGGTGTGGCCATTAGAGTTATTATTTTCCATATAAAGTACACAGATGAAAAGAATAGCTGGTTAGACCAGTAAAGGCAATAATACTATTTTTCCCGTGTTCATGTCTTAATGGCAAAAAATCAAAAACAAGCTATTTTGCGTCACTATTCACCTGCGCTAGTAAGTCGAGTACTTTTTGTTGCCCAAAAGTTTGTGCAAATTGCTCTGCTGTTTGGCCGGCTTTGTTTTGATGGGCGTTATCGCAATCAAGGCTGACAAGTGTTTTAGCTATACTAAATTCGCCCCTAAAGATAGCGGCCATTAGGGCCGTATTACCGCGGTTGTCTTCAAGGCACGCATTAGCGCCTAACTGTAAAAGCGTGTTAACCGTGCTTTTATTACCGTGATAAGTGGCAATCATTAGCGCGGTGTAACCTTTGTTGTTGTAACTATTAATAGGAATACCAGCATCAACAAACTGCGTTATTACGGCGGTGTCGTCAGTACGTGCGGCAGCAAAGTAATATGCAAGTAAGCTGTCGTATTGTGCTTGTGCGGTTGTTGGCTTATTCACAGTATTTTGTTGTTCATTACCAAGGCTTGAAAAGCTCATTACTAAAGTAAATATGATAAGGAATTTACGCATACGGTTTACCTTTTAAAAAAGAGGAAGGAGAGTCGATCCTTCCTCTTGGTTGGGTAAAATTATTAAAGTTTAGCGGCTAATTGTTTAACCATTTTAATATCGCCATTTACGGCTTTAGTTAAACGTGTACCGTACTCGCTGTCGGCTTTGTAGAAGTAGCTGAGCATTTTGTGCTTTACTTTGCTGTCTTTCACTTTGCCTAAATCGCCGGCTAAGTTGTTAACTAAGTTAGTGCGTTCTTGCTTACTAAAGCCACGGTAAAGTACGCCAGCTTGTGCGAAGTTTTGCTGCTTTTTAATCGCGGCTTGTTGTACAAAACCTTTAAGTTCAGTGTTGCTTCTGCGTGCAATTGGGTTTTCTGCAACGTTTTCGTGACTTGGTTGGTAGTTCACATTACTTGTTGTATTACCGTAGTTCATTGCGCCGTCTTGGTTGTAGTTAACCACATCAACTTTTGCGCGGTTAATTGGCAATTGTTGGTGGTTAGCACCTAAGCGGTACATTTGTGTATCTGAGTATGAAAACACACGCCCTTGTAGCAGTCTGTCTTCAGAAGGCTCAATACCCGGGATTACATTTGCCGGTGCCATTGCAACTTGTTCTGTAGATTGAAAGAAGTTAGTTGGCATACGGTTTAAGGTCATTGTACCCACTTTTGTTTCTTTAACGTCTAACCACATTTTTGTTGCATCTAATGGGTTGTAATCAAAGTCATCTAACTGCGATGGGTCAAGTGTTTTAATGTATAGGTCCCACTTAGGGAAGTTGCCTTTACCAATTTCGGTGTACAGGTCGCGTGTTAAGTGTTGAAAATCTTTTCCTTGTACTTCGGCTACTTCTTTTGAATCTAGGTTGTCGATACCTTGTTGGCTTACCCAATGAAACTTAACGTATTTAACATCGCCTGATTTATTAATCATTTTATATGCATGTACGCCCCAACCATCCATTTTACGTAAGCTTGCTGGTGTACCGTAGTCGCTGTATACCCACGTTAACATGTGAGTAGAGCCCGGCTCGTACGAGAAAAACTCAAATAAGCGGTTAGGATCTTGAATGTTATCTACCGGAGATGGCTTTAACGAGTGAACCATATCTGGGAATTTAATCGCGTCACGGATAAAGAACACAGGTAAGTTGTTACCCACTAAATCCCAATTACCTTGGTCTGTGTAAAATTTTGTAGCAAAACCACGAGGATCACGCAGCGTTTCAGGGCTACCTTTTGAGTGAATTACTGATGAAAAACGAACAAATACGTCTGTTTCTTTACCTGCTTCTGCAAATGGCGCCGCAATTGTTAAATCGTCTAGTTCTTTTGAGGCTACAAACACGCCGTGTGCGCCAGTTCCTCGCGCATGCACTACACGTTCAGGGATACGCTCGCGTGCAAAACGTTGCAGCTTTTGAATTAGGTGTACGTCTTCAAGCAATACACTGCCGCGCTCACCGGCGGTCATTGAGTTTTGATTATCGCCAACAGCTGCGCCGTTGTCCTTTGTAAGAGTGGTAACCGCACTTGCAGGTAATGCCACTGCAAGGGCTAATGCGCTTAAAGTTAATTTAGTTTTTGTTGTGTTTATTTGAGTTTTCATTGTCGACCTCATTATTTAAAAGTGCCGGCAGTGTTGCTGGCTGTTTAACTGTTAACGAGTGTATGGGTTAAATTTATTTCGGTAAAATTGATTGTTTAGATTGTAATAATCATAAAAGCAGATTGGTATCTGCAGTAAATACACTTGCTGTGAATACAGCATGCGATTTTAGTCGTAACAGCTAAAATCAAAACTAATGAAAATCAACAGCTTTTGTATTGAGGTGTTGATTATTTGAACTATGTAGCGAGTTTTTAAGTTCACAACGTGTTGACATATTATAATAATAAAGAGAATATGCCCACTCCCTGAGCTTATGCTCAAGATTGTGTTTGCATAAAACTAAATGCAATAAGGTAAAAAAATGAACCCTAAAATTGAACTGGTTATTTTTGACTGTGATGGCGTTGTAATTGACAGCGAAGTTTTAAGTGCGCAAGTGCTCATCGATATGCTTGTTGATAAAGCGGTGTTTATTGACCGTGCTTATGTACAAGAACATTTTTTAGGGTGCAATTTTAAAGCGGTTACTCAAAAGATAGCTGATGCTTTTAATGTTGAATTGCCAGAGCGATTTGAAGCTGATTATAGAAATGCACTTTTACATGAGTTTGAAACAGCCCTAATGCCCACAAATGGCATTAAAGAGGTATTGGCTAATTTAGCTACACCTAGCTGTATAGCAACTAGTAGTAGCCCTGCACGAACAGAAAAAGCATTAAGCGTAGTTAAATTGAGTCATTATTTTGATGAGGTGTTTACTTCAAGTGAAGTAAAAAATGGCAAACCTGCGCCGGATTTATTTTTACACGCCGCTAAAAAAATGGGGGTTAGTCCAGCCCATTGCTTGGTAATAGAAGACTCTATAGCGGGCGTGAGTGCTGCGCTTGCCGCAAATATGCAAGTACTTCATTACAGCGGTGGAGGGCATATGCAAGGAGCTGTTAATTTTGTTCACAAGGCATACCCCGAGGTTGCTCATTTAACAGATTGGAAAGCGTTTTATGAAATGTATCCAACCCTAAAAATATAAAAATAGCGTTGATTTAGTCCCACACTGACATGAATGACGTTGTTTAAGAATTTTCGAGGTTGTGTGCGTAGCCGCACACACAACTAAATGCACGTTTTTGTGATTATTATCGTGTTAAAACAATAGGAAGTACCATGGCAACGAGTCCACACACACACACGTTTAAAGATGTAAACGAAGAGCAACTTCCCGTTGCTAATAATAAGCTTCATGGTTGGAAGCATTTTGCCGGTTTATACGCGGGTGAGCATGTTGCAGCCACTGAGTTTGTTATTGGTGCAACATTTGTTGCACTGGGTGCATCAACAATCGACATTTTACTAGGTCTATTAATTGGTAATTTATTAGCAATGTGTTCTTGGTGGCTAATTACAGCGCCAATTGCAGTAGAGACGCGTTTAAGCTTATATAATTATTTGAACAAAATTGCTGGTAACTCAATGACTAAGCTCTATAACTGGGCTAACGTCATTATTTTTAGTGTTATATCGGCGGCGATGATTACGGTATCGTCCACTGCGGTTCGATTTTTATTTGATATTCCTGCACAGTTAGATTGGTACCCAAATAGTTTAGCGTTTGTGGGTATTGTTTTAGCCGTTGGCTCTATTGTTGTGTTTGTTGCTATGTATGGTTTTTCTACTGTAGCTGACTTTTCTAAAATTTGTGCACCCTGGCTATTTGTTATTTTTATTGCGGGCTCGTTTGCACTTTTCCCTGAACTTTCAAATCATGTAATTGGGTCAACCACGTTAACCAGCTTTAGTGACTTTATGACCATTGGCGACTCATCCATATGGACCGGTACGAACGCAGAAGGGGAGCAGGGGATTGGCCTTCTTGAAGTAATTGGTTTTGCGTGGGCTGCTAACTCTATTACTCACTTTGGTTTAATTGATATGGCGATTTTTAGATTCGCCAAGCGCAAAAGCTATGGTTTGTTCTCGGGCGTAGGCATGTTTTTTGGTCATTACTTAGCGTGGATCTCTGCCGGTATTATGGGTGCAGGTGTTGCGGTATTACTTAAAACAACTATTTCATCACTCGATCCGGGCGATGTGGCTTACCACGCATTAGGTTGGACTGGGTTTGTTATTGTAATTATTGCAGGTTGGACTACTGCTAACGCAAACCTTTATCGTGCGGGGCTTGCGGCGCAATCTATTTTTGTAAACCACTCTCGTGAGCGCACAACCGCTATTGTAGGGATTGTGACCGTAGTTATTGCATGTTTCCCGTTCGTATTTTCTCAAATGCTACCTTTACTTACTTATGCTGGCTTATTGGTTGTGCCTGTTGGGGCGATTGTATTTGCCGAGCATGTATTATTTCCTAAAATTGGCTTAACGCGCTACTGGGCTAAATACAAAAACATAACTCGAAGTGTGCCGGCCATTGCGTCTTGGGCGTTAGCGTTAGTGTTTGGCTTTGGTTTAAATGCGCTAGATGTTATGTCGTTTTATTACTTATTTATACCTACCTGGTTTTTTACCATTGTTGTTTACACGCTGTTAGCGAAAAAGTATGGCGCTGGTGAAGACTACAAACAACATATAGCTGCTGAGGAACAAGAGCAACGTGATATTAAAGCGTATCAAGCAGCGCAGGCGAAAGATATTCCAAAACCTGTAGTTGATGGTTCTATGTTTACTAAAGTGCTTAATGCGGTTTCGACTATTTCACTTGTCATTATTTGTATATTTGCAAGCCAAGTCATGTTTTTTAGCGACACAATGAGCATATATAGCGCAAACAAATTGCAGTTTGAGATAGCGTGTTTCATCTGTACGGTTATCTATTTTGTTACCGCTTATTGGTCATTAAAACGCCATAAAGCGCTCAATGCTGCATTGTAATTTACACGTTTTTTAATTTTTGTTTTAGTAAGGCCGCACCATGACACAACATCACACTAATGCTCTTGTTAAAGGGCTAAATCAACAAAGTTTGGCATATATGCCAAGCCATGTAGACACCCCTAGCTACGACCGCAGTAAAGTAAAAGCAGGTATAGTTCACATTGGCGTTGGCGGTTTTCACCGTGCACATCAAGCCATGTATATTAATGAGTTATTAAAAACGCCAGGTTCTGAGCAATGGGGTATTTGTGGTGTAGGCTTGCTTGAAGCAAATCGTGGACTTCGCGATGTATTAAAGCAGCAAGACTACCTTTACACATTAACGGTAAGACACCCAAATGGGACAATAGACAATACCGTTATAGGTTCTATGATTGATTTTTTGTTTGCGCCTGAGAACAAACAAGCTGTTATTAATAAGCTCGCACACCCTGATACTAAAATTGTGTCTTTAACTATTACTGAAGGCGGATACAACTTTAACCCAGTAACGGGTGAGTTTGATTATGCAAACCCAGACATAATTAACGACATTAATAATCCAAACGATCCTATTACTGCATTTGGATATATAGCAGCTGCGTTGAAGCTACGTAAAGAACAAGGCCTTAATGCGTTTACAGTACAGTCGTGCGATAACATTCAACATAATGGCAATGTAACGCGCAAAATGTTACTCGCTTTTGCCGCAGAGCAAGATGCTGCATTAAGTGAATGGATTGCTGCTAATGTAATGTTTCCCAATGCTATGGTAGACCGAATTACGCCAGTATCTAAACAAAGTGATATTGACTACGTTGTTGATGCTTACGGTGTTAGCGATGAATGGCCAATAACGTGTGAATCGTTTACACAATGGGTAATTGAAGATTCATTTTGTGACGGGCGGCCAAATTGGGATAACGCTGGTGCTCAATTTGTAAAAGATGTAACACCTTTTGAAACCATGAAAATTCGCTTATTAAATGCAGGCCACTCAGTACTGGGTTTACTGGGGTCTGTACATGGCTATGGCACAATTGACGAAACAGTATCAGATCCCTTATTTGCAAAGTACTTACGTGCGTTTATGGATAAAGAAGTAACGCCTAACCTAGAGCAATTAGAAGGCATTGATCTTGAAATCTACAAAGACACACTTATTGAGCGTTTTGCAAACCCTAATATTAAAGACAGCTTATCGCGTATTTGTTCGGAGAGTGCAGCTAAACTACCTAAGTTTTTAATTGCCACTATTAACGAAAACCTAGCGCAAGGGCGAGATGTATCACTAGCTACACTCGTTATTGCTGCATGGTGTTTTTATAGCGACAGAGGGGAAGATGAGCAAGGCAATACGCTTGAAGTAATTGATGCAATGCAAAGCGAGCTTCATGAAGCTGCTGCTAAAACGACGACTGATGACCTTGCATTTTTATCGCTAACAAGCTTATTTGGCGATTTAAACACGCAAAGCGCCTTTACGTCTCACTACAAAAACAATGTAGACGCGTTATACGCACCAGCAAGCAAAATTAAAGCAATTATGAAAAACGTGCTTGAGCCTAAAGGTAACTAATAATGAGCATTTTAATTGATTCTAAACAAGGTAAGGACGTAAGCGTAAGTTGTTTTGGCGAAGTGCTATGGGATTGTTTTGCAACAGGTAAACGCTTAGGTGGTGCACCATTAAACATGTGTGTGCGCATTAACTCATTAGGTATTAAAGCCGACATGATAAGCGCAGTAGGTAACGATGAATTAGGTACTGAGCTTCTTGGCGAAATTAAAGCAAAAGGCGTTAGTTGCGATTATATTGCCGTTAATAACGACAAAAAAACCAGCATCGTACAAGTTACTTTAGACAAAAGCGGTTCAGCCAGCTACGAAATAGTCGCTGATACGGCGTGGGACAACATTACTCTTACTGGTTCACTTATTGAAAAAGTAAAAGCAAGTGATGTATTTGTATTTGGCAGCCTAATTGGCCGCAGTGAAGCCTCACTTGCTACGCTAAACCAGCTAGTTGATGTAGCTAACTTTAAAGTGTTTGACGTAAATTTACGCGCCCCGCATTACACGTTAGACACGCTAGTAGATTTGATGAATAAAGCAGATTTTATCAAGTTAAACGATGAAGAGCTTTACGAAATTGCCAAAGCAATGGGCTGTAAGTTCCATTCGCTTGAGCAAAATCTAGCGTTTATTGCAGAGCAAACTAACACCGAATATTTATGTGTAACCAAAGGCAGTCACGGCGCACTGTTAACGGTTAAGGGCCAAAATTATTACAATTCAGGCTATTTAATTAGTGTTGTAGACACAGTGGGCGCTGGGGATTCATTCTTAGGTTCATTGATATATCAATTATGTAGCAGCGATTGTGCTCAGCATGCGGTTGATTTTGCCTGTGCGGTAGGGGCTATGGTTGCAGAAAGTGCAGGTGCTACACCTACATTGACTCATGAAAAAATTAACGAATTTATGCGTCCTCTTTAAAAAAATTGTGTGTTGAAAGCGGCTTAAGCAATATGCTTAGCCGCTTTTTTTTGCCTAAAAATAGTGTGGTAAACATACATTTTGAACGTTTAAACAGCGGTATTCGTCAGGTTTCTAAACGAGTTATCAAATTACTTTATAAATTGAACAAGTCATGAACGATTGCGACTAAGGTATTAGCTAAACGTCTAATTGTCTGTAAAAAATAGCTTTGATATTGTTCCAAAGTTATTAAGTCACCTTTATGCGAAGCGATACACACTGCGCTTCTAAATACACATACAAAAGAGAAACGTGCTTTATGATTATCTTTTTTATTTGCCTCACTATATTAATTTTGGGATATAAGTTTTATAGCCCATTTGTAGAAAAACAAGCAGGCATGGATTCAACGGTTGATACACCACAAAAACGCTTTAGTGAAGGTGTTGATTACGTGGCTATTCACCCTGTTCGTGCTTTTTTAATTCAATTTTTAAATATTGCGGGTGTGGGTCCAATTTTTGGCCCTATACTGGGCGCTTTATATGGTCCGGTTGCGCTCGTATGGATTGTGTTAGGAAATGTATTAGGTGGCGCTGTTCACGACTTTTTCTCAGGTGTAATGAGTATAAAAGAAGACGGTAAAAGCTTACCTGAAATAGCTGGTCACTATTACAATGTTGTATTTAAAGGCTTTATGCTTATTTTCACCGCAATGCTGTTATTTTTTGTTGGTGTAGTATTCATAATGAGCCCAGCGGGTTTACTTAGTAACTTAAATTTATTTGAAGGTACATTTTTAGCCAATAATACTTTTTGGGTATTGGCTATTTTGGCTTATTACTTTTTAGCGACGCTGTTACCAATTGATAAGATCATTACACGTTTTTACCCTATTTTTGGTTTGTTAATGATTGTTATGACAGTCGCTGTTGCCGTGTCGTTACTTATTAACGCGCCACATTTACCGGTTGCTGGCGACTTTTTGGCGTATTTTGAAGCCGATCACGCGCATGACTTTTTAGCACCAAACCCCGACGGGTTACCAACTTGGCCCCTATTATTCATAACCATTACCTGTGGTGCTATTAGTGGTTTTCATTCAACGCAAGCACCTATTATTGCTCGTTGCTTAACAAACGAAAAATATGTACGCCCGGTGTACTACGGTGCCATGATGTGTGAAGGCATTGTTGGTTGTGTTTGGGCATTGGCTGGTATTGCGGCTTTCCCTGAAGGTTATGCTGGTTTAAAAGCAATGCTTGATCAAGGTGGTCCAGGCTTAGTTGTAAACCATATTGCAAATAGTTACTTAGGTGTATTTGGCGGTATTATGGCTATTATTGCGGTTGCTGTTTTCCCTATTACCTCAGGCGACACCGCATTTCGTTCACTGCGCTTAACGGTAGTTGATGCCTTTAATATTCCGCAAAGTATACGTAATCGTCTGTTGTTGGCTTTACCTATTCTAACTATTGCTTACTTTATGACCAAGTTGGATTTTTCATTAATTTGGCGTTACTTTGCGTTTTCAAATATGTTGCTTTCTACCAGTGTACTATGGCTTGCTACTAAATATTTGTTTGACCGTGGCACCTTTCACTGGATTGCAAGTATACCTGCGGTTATTGCAACGGCTGTGACCTTGTCGTATATCACAACAGCTGCAATTGGTTTTAACTTATCGAGCGATTTAGGTAAACCCATAGGTGCAGGGGTCGCGGTGGTTGGCCTGATCATACTTGCCATCGTGCATGCTAAGCATAAAGCGAGCCCAGCAGTTTAAATAATTTCCGTGTAAAACTAAAAAGCGAGCTATTTAAGCTCGCTTTTTTATTCGTCAAATCGTCTGGTTAAATACTGTCTCGCGTTGCTAAATCAAAGTAGCTGTGATCGTCGAGTGTTTTACTGATCATCATCGCACCCTGAAGCATACTTACCGTTTGAATAGCTGCTTTTTGTGGGTTTATTTCACCGTTGACCGAATGCGCTGCGCTTAGCCAGGTTAAATTTTGAGTGAAAAAGCGCTTTACTTCTTCACGTACTTTTTCAGGTAAGCTGTCACTCTCGGCGCCAAGTAAACCGCATAAGCACATTTTTTTATCGGTCACCAATGCGCCTCTAAATAGCGACGTATAAAAGTCGATAGGGTTTTTACCTTGCGCTTTTAACTCAGCGGGTTCCCCTAATGAAAGCAAAAACGCATCAGTATATTGATGTGCAAGCTCTGCGCCTAAGTCGGCTTTAGTAGGGAAGTGATAATGTACACTGGCACTTTTTATACCTACTTCATTAGCAAGTTCTCTAAAGCTAAAATTGCTGTATCCGCCTAGGCGTACTTTATTCTCTGCCGCTTTGAGTAGGGCCTCTTTTTTGCTCATACATCTTCATCCTATTGTTGACCATAAAATTATCGACCAGTAGGTAGTTATTTTCAAGCCTTAATATTTTTATAAATAAAATATTAAGTTTCATGCGGTTAGCAAATACTCTGCTTATGTAGTTATTTTAAAGTTTGACTTAGTTTGGTATAAAGAATATAAATACCTATCAGTAGGTAGGTGAATTAAAGAAGGTCACACTCAATGAAAATTTATGATGTAGAAAACTTTCCAAACCCGCTTCGCATTCGTATTGCGCTAGCAGAAAAAAATGCGACAACTGAAGTTGAATTTATTGCGGTTGACTTGCTTAATGGTGAACACCGGACAGAGGCTTTTATAGCTAAAAACCCATTAGCTGGTGTGCCAGTATTAGAGCTTGATGACGGAACATTTATATCAGAATGCACAGCAATTACTGAATATATTGATGCTGCTTTTACAGGACCATCATTGATGGGCATTTCGGCAAAAGAGCGCGCAGTAATAAATATGATGCAAAAACGTGCTGAGTCTATGGTACTTGATGCTGTTGCAACGTATTTTCATCATGCTACTGATGGATTAGGCCCAGAGCTTGAAACATATCAAAATATTGCATGGGGCGAAAAGCAAGGTGAAAAGGCGCGTACTAACTTAAATTATTTTAACGATATACTTGCTAAATCAAGGTTTGTTGCGGGCGATAATTTTAGTATTGCCGATATAACTCTTTATGCTGGATTAGTGTTTGCTGGGTTTGCCAACATTGCGCTACCGAGTCATTTAACTCATTTGCTAGCGTGGCAAAAAGCAGTTGCAGCTCGACCAAGCGTAGCGGGCTTATAAGTAAAAGTGGGTTCAATAGGCCAATTAAACTCGGTATATTGAGTTTAATTGGCAAAACAAAAATTTAAGGGGCAAGCATGAAAATAGCAGCCGATTTTAGTCAGCGTATAGTGGTGAACAGTAATACATTACCGTGGGTAAAATCGCCTATGGCAGGCGTTGATAGGCGACCTCTTGATCGCATCGGCGATGAGGTTGCGCGTGCAACGAGTATTGTTCGTTATGCACCAGGTAGTGAGTTTTCGCCACATGTTCATACCGGCGGGGAAGAGTTTGTTGTGTTAGAAGGTGTTTTTCAGGATGAACATGGCGATTTTCCTGCTGGCTCGTACATCAGAAACCCACCGCAATCACAACATAAGCCGGGTTCAAAAGAGGGATGTATTATTTTTGTTAAGCTTTGGCAGTTTCAGCCACAGGATAGAACACACGTTCGGTTGCAAACTCACTTTATGGGAAGCGTTGAACACTCAACACAACAAGGGGTTGCGGTAACACCTTTATACAAAGATGAGTTTGAGGAAGTTAGCTTAATTCATTTAGCGCCTAATGCGCAGTTTGTTTTAGATGCTGAGTGCGGAGCTGAGTTGTTAGTAATTGAAGGCGCCGTAACAGAAGGGCAAGATTTGCTTGAAAAAAGTAGCTGGTTGCGTACGCCTGTAAATTCTAATGTTTTAGCAAAAGCAGGCAAGATGGGTGCTAAGTTATGGGTTAAAGAAGGGCATTTAAACGATGTAGATAACCAAATTGCACGAGTGCAGGGAGCTTAACTAACTTAAGCGCAGGTTAAATACGGTTTTGTTGATTTGCTTCATCATTGATTAATATAAAGTGCTTTATGCTCAAAACTTACTATAAGAATGAGCAAATGTAATGGCAAATTTAATTCCTAGTTTAACACTTGATATAGAAGGCGCTGGACGCGAAATTTTTATAACGTTAAAAGCAGTGGGTAATTTAAAGCACGCTGATTACAATGCAATTACCCCTAAAATTGAAGCCGCGCTTTTAAAGGTAAACAACCCGATTATTAATTTATTTATAGACGGCATTGAGTTAAAGGGCGTGGGTTTTAAATCGATATTAGACGATTTGAATTTAGGGATAAAGCATAATAAAGCGCTAAGTAAAGTAGCTATTTACGGTAATAAAACATGGCAAGCAACCGCTGCAAACATTGGGAATCGTATTATTTGTGGTGAAATGGCTTACTTTGAAAATGCCACTGCGGCAATTGATTGGCTTGAACACTAGTTTTAAATGGGCCTATTATTTTGGGTTTAGGCTAGTGTTATTAGACTAAAGTCTATAGGTTAGATTTCTTCACTTATTAGTTTTGTTTTTATCGTTTGTCGGTTTTATAGGGATCCTCTAAAGTTCAGTTGTCGGCAACAAGCACGACTTAACTTAACAGGATTATGACCATGAAAACACTTATCAAAACTATCGCTCTTGGCTCACTATTAACATGTTCAGCTGCTGCAATGGCTGATCAAAGTGATTACAAATTAATGGTTATTGAAGCGCAAACCGCGCCGCAGCCACTTGAGCAATCTTTTAATAGCTGTGCACTTAATGTTAAGTCAAAAAACTATGCTGAAGCAGAACAAATTTGTACTAAAGCAATTGCACTATTACAAGATGCAGATGCCCCTAAATTTAAAGTTCGTCAGCTTACATCATTTGCATTAAGCAATCGTGGTGTAGCGCGCCTAAAAGCTAAAAACAAAACGGCCGGCCTTGCTGACCTATACGAAGCAAAACAACTATCTAACAACGATATGGTATCGCATAACTTAACGCGCGCTAAAGAAGAGCTTGCTTTATAGCACTCAGATTAACAATAGTTGAAAAAGCCCCTGTAGGTATTTATCTACAGGGGCTTTTTTAGATTAATTTTTAAAATGTTGCTGGGTGTGTTAGCTCAAAGTACATCGTCTAAAACGGGCAATGCAGGAAAAGCACCCTTTGATAAACAGGCTTTTGAGCCACAGCGAAGGCCAAAACTTAATGCGTCTTTAATTACTTGTTTATTATTGAGTTTGTCGCTTGGTAATAGCGTCTCGTTGTAATGATTTAAATGATATAGTACACCTGCAATAAACGCGTCTCCGGCACTGGTTGTATCTATTGCATTAATAATCGGTGCAGCTTCACTTACGTTAAACGTTTTATGGAAAACAGTGGCAGGCTCGGGTCCATCGGTTAAGAAAATTAAACTAACGCCTAACTCTAATAGCGATTGTAAATATTCATCACCTGATTGACTGGTTTGTTCTGCTAAAAAATTTAACTCATCACGTGATAGTTTTATAATGTCGCAATGGGCGTAGCAGGCACGCACATTAGGTTCAATATCAAGAATATTATGCCAAAGGCTGTATCGTAAATTTACGTCAAAGCTAACAAGTTTATTATGAATTTTTGCTTGTTTTAAAGCGCTCAATGTTGTGTTTGCAATGGCAATACTGGTTAGCGTATTTGAGCAAAAGTGTAGAGTACTTATTTCATCCCACTGAATTTGCTGTAAATGTTCAGGAGCAAGGAGTAGGTCGGCGGTGTTATGGCGGTAAAAATTAAAGCTGCGTTCGCCAGTTTCATCTAAGCTGACGATAACCATCGCTGTTTGCGCATTTTCTATAGTGAATAAATACTCGGTGCCGACATTATATTGCTTTAACGCGTCAGTAAGTTGTTTTGCAAAGTAATCATCACCCATACCACCACAAAAAGCTGCGTTTCCGCCCAACTTTGCATAACCGACTGCTACGTTTGCAGGTGCGCCGCCAGGAATAGGTAAATACGCTGTGTTGTGTGAGTCTTGTGGCAACATATCAATAAGCAGCTCGCCAAGGCTAAGTAATTTGGTCATGTTATAAATCCTAAAAAACCTAGCAAGGCTAGGTTAAATGTAAGGGAGAGTAATAAAGTGTGAGTTAAGCGAGGAATAAAGCGCTGAAATAAAACTGCATTTCAGCGCTTAACACACTCAGACTCGGTTAGTTAAACGCGTATTTAAGCGTTAGTGATGTTGTACGTCCATTAATTGTACGTGCGCGTATAATATCGTTTGCTGGTACAGAGCCTTCCTCTGCTTCTGTAATACCGACTGTGTCAAATAGGTTATTAACATTAAGTGCTAGGCTAAGGTTTTCAGATAGGTCGTAGCTCACAAAGCCATTTACCTGTGTGTAACCATCGAATTTAAGGTCGTTATTGTCTTGAGCGTAAGCGTCAGTTGTACCAATAAAGCTTAGACCTGCCGCCCCTTTTTCATAGCTATAACGAGCCATTAGTGAGTAAATTAAATCAGCCTGACGGCGTGGTGTGTTACCTACAACGTCAGGAGATAGCGCATCTTTAGCAATTTCAGCATCAGTCCACGTCAAGTTACCACGAAAATCCCACGCATCCATGAAGTACGTTGATTCAAGTTCAATACCTTTGGCTTCGTACTCACGGTCGAAGAACTTTTGTGATGTTGCTTCAAAGTTTTGTTCTTCAGTTTCTGCGTAGAACGCTGTTGCAAATACCGATAGTGAGTCAAAACGCTTTTTAACACCAAACTCAAATTGATTTACTTCATCAATTGCATCTTCATCAGCTACTGAGCCATCTGTGCGTACTTTACCAAATAAAAGACGATCAGCGTTTGCACGTCCGCCTTTACTGATACGTGCAAATGTTGCAAGGCTAGGGTCTATTTGGTAGTTAGCACCAATTGAGTAAGAAGAGTAGCTCCAGTCGTAATTTACTGGGCTTGAGTTAGCATGATCAATACCGACAACATTCTGCTCGGGTACTGAAATAACACCATCACGGTTCATGTCTACAGTAGAGGTTACTGCTCCTGCGTAATTACCGCGTGCTTCACCGCTGTCATAACGCGCACTTGCATCGATACTCAAGTCACCAAGTTTAGTTGAGAACGCAACATAAGGTGCTCGTGTGTCGTATTCAGTGTCGTAGTCGCGCTGACAACAGTTACCCCAAAATGGCGTGCCGTATGCGTATAAACCATTTTCTGAAAACTCAGTGCCGTCGGCAGCCGTTACATTTAACAGTGCGGCATTGTCACCTTTGAGCTCCATAACATAAGAGTTCCACAACCACGACATCGCTATGTTTTGCGTTGATGCGTAGTAACCAAACGTAAGGCTTGTGTCATCGTCAAACGATTTTGTTAGTTTAAAGTCGTTAACAATAGAGTCAAAGTCATTCATTGTTACGTCAAACGTATGGATACGCATAGCTAAATCGCCATTGAATGCGTCACCTGTGTTTGCATTGCTCAGTGTTGCTCCTGCTCCACCAATGCTTGCTGCCATTGCTGATGCATCACCTACTTCAGCAGGGAAAACAGAATTAAAGTTTCCGCTAACTGATGACTTACGGAAACGGTTTTCAATACGCCAGTCGTTGTCTAGGTCGAATACAGCTTCAAAGCCAATAGAATCAACATTTGGGTTCATACCATCGCGAATGTCACCATTGCTAATTTGGTTTTGACCATTTAAGCGAACTGTTTTAGTGAACAGTGCTGAATGCGGTGTATCTGACTGAGAATCAAACCCTGGAACTGAATCACCATTTGAGTACATTGGCATTGGAAGGTAACCAACGCTTTTGTCGTCTAAGTGTTTGTAGTAAAGACGCACATAGCCGTTTTCGAAATCTTTAGTCAAATTAGCTTTTATTTGACCACCTTTATTTGAAGTGTAACCTGTTTCACGTGGGCCTTCACCTTGGCGTACAAAGCCACCTACATGAAAGCGAACGCTGTCGGTTAAATAAGTACCGTATTCAAAATCAGTACGTACACTATCGAAATCTAGGCCAACAGTGGTTGCAACGCTGCCCGATTCGTTTTCGCCGTTTTTAGAGATAAAGTTGATGATACCGCCCGGTGCATTACTTGCTGCTGTTGACGCTGAACCACCACGAATTGACTCAACCGTTTGTACCGTGTTGTCAAGGCGCATAAAAATATCAGCATTACCAAAAGCGATGTCACCGTATTGCAGTACAGGTAAACCGTCTTCTTGTAACTGTAAAAATTTAGCGCCACCTGATGCAACCGGTAGACCACGAACTGCAATGTTTGCATTACCTTCACCGCCAGTAGATTCTGAACGGATACCCGGAATGATTCTAAATGCTTCAGCGGTAGAGCGAGGTGTTGAAACTTGAACTTGTTCAAGCGAAACACTGCTTACAGATACGCTTGAAGCCATAATTGTTGTACGGCGTGGAACACCGGTTACAACGATTGTTTCAAGTCCTTTGTTTTGTGATGCTTCTGGCTGTGTAGTTTCTGCTTCTTGAGCATTAATGCCTTGGCTTACTGCAAGTGCTAATGCACTGATTAAATATAAAGGAGTGTTGTGTGTTGTCATGTGAACGCCTCGTTATGTTGAACCTAAGTGGTTATTTATTTTTACTTAATCGATTAAGTAAAAATAACAAAATTTTTACAAGATGCAAATTATTTTATTATTAATTTGCTCTTTTTTTACTCACCCATTGATTTATAGGGTAATTTTTTTGTTAAATAATTATCAAATTAATTAGTAACTACGTTATTTTGCTCTAAAGCTGATGCTGATGGGTCACGTAAATAATTAAATAGCATAGCCAAAAATAGAATAACTGCAAAACCAGTTGCTAAGTAAAAACCGTAACGCACATGACCAAAGTAATCACTGATCATGCCCATCAATAGCGGGGCTAATGCTGCTGACAATGCGGTAAAAAATAATATAACGCCGGCTACAGCACCATGTTGTTGAACAGGGAAACAGGAAATGCCCTTAGAGTTTAAAGTAGGGTAAACCATTGACATAAATAAACCTGAAAGCGGAAGCAATCCAACGGCCCAATCTACACCGCCAATTAATGTGCCTACATAACATAGTGCTATGCCAAGGCTCAGGTAGGTCATTACACCTTGCCAACTAAAGCGATTAAGTAACCATACCGCTATAAAACGACCCGCTGCGCGAAGTATAAAGAATATGGTTAGTGCGTAGGTTGCAAGTAATGGCCATGAACCTGTGTAGTCTTGTAGTAGTGTTGGCATCCATACATAAATAGCCACCTCGGTTGCTACGTATAGTGCGATAGCCATTGAAAAGCCCAGTGCATAAGGGTTTTTAATCATTTTCATGGTGGTGGCAAGTGAAGCGGGTTTTTCGGTTGTTTTTACAACTGGCGGATAATCTGCACGCCACGCCAGAAGCGCAAGGATCAAACACATAACACCAGCAATAATGTAAAGGTATGTCCAACTTACATTTTGAACGAGTAAAACACCTACCAGTGCAGGACCAACAATAGCACCTATTCCAAAAAAGCCTTCTACCTTGTTCATTGTTTTGGTGTGTTCTTCGTTACTGTGTGAAATATCACCCAATAAAGCTAATGCACCTGTTTTAAATAAACCGATTGCCAAACCAATACAGCAAAGAAGTACCAAGAAAAAATTAAAACTAGAACTTACTGCAAATAAAAAACAACTCGCAGAAAAAATGAGTAACCCCAGCATAATGGTTTGCTTTCGTCCAAGGCTGTCGGCTAAAAAGCCTAAAAATAGTCCACTAAAAGCAATTAAAGCCATTGGCGCATAATGAAAGGCACTGGCTTGGGTCATACTTAAGCCAAAGTCTTTTATAAGCTCAGGGATGATCATGCCGACCGCATCAGAGGTCATGGCAAACATAAAAAACATCATATATGTGAGCCAGCGTATTTGTCGCAACGGATCGCTGCTTACTTGTGTGTGTGGTTTTGTCATTTTATTTAATCCTCGTTAAATGCAGACTAATACGCGCTAAGTCAGTTAGTTACTTAGTGAAGTATTATTCATGCAACGATATTTGTATGTAAAATTTTTAAAAATTACTTGTAAATTCTCACTCTCTAGTTAAAGATATATCTTAATCGATTAAGATTCAACATGGTAATCACACAATGATGCAAAACAAAGTTCAATTGATCACATATGCTGATCGAATCACTGGCCAAGACATTAATGCACTCACTACACTTTTAAATGGATCTTTAAAAGGTGTATTTGGCGGTGTGCATTTGTTGCCATTTTATAACCCAATTGACGGCAGTGATGCTGGCTTTGACCCAATAGACCATAGTGAAGTAGATTCAAGAATAGGTTCTTGGGAAGACATTAAAGCGCTTGGTAACAACCATGATTTAATGGCCGACTTAATTGTTAACCATGTTTCGGCGCAATCTTTTCAGTTTCAGGATGTGCTTGCTAAAGGTAAAGCCTCTGAATTTTGGGATTTGTTTTTAACCAAAGAAGACGTATTTCCAAATGGCATGAGCGACGCAGAGCAAAAAGCAATTTATCGTCCTCGCCCTGGTAGTTGTTTTACACCAATGAAATGTGGTGATGGTGAAACGTATGATTTTTGGACTACATTTACCGATAATCAAATTGACATTAATGTAAAGGTAGAGGCTGGCGTTGCGTATTTAAATAATGTACTCACCAAGTTCTCTGCTAATAATGTAAATATTATTCGCTTAGATGCAGCGGGTTACGCTATTAAGCAAGCGGGTACTAACTGTTTTATGCTAGATGAAACGTTTGGTTACTTAGATAACTTATCTAAGCAAGCAAATGAATTAGGTATGGAAACAATTGCTGAAATACACAGCCATTATCAAACTCAGGTTGAAGTGGCTAAACGCGTAAACATGGTTTATGACTTTGCACTGCCGCCGCTTATTTTACATAGCTTGTTTAATAACGATGTTGATGCACTTTTGAAGTGGCTAAAAATATCACCACGTAACTGTTTAACTGTACTCGATACACATGACGGCATTGGTATTATTGATGCTGGGCCAATGGGCGACAAACCCGGTCTATTAAACGCTGAGCAAATTGATAACCTTGTTGAAACAATGCATGCAAACAGTAATAACGAAAGCCGACAAGCAACTGGAGCTGCAGCCAGTAATGTTGATTTGTACCAAGTTAACTGTACTTATTACAACGCATTGGGGGCTAAAGATTTTGATTATTTATTGTCTCGCGCCATTCAGTTTTTTGCACCAGGTGTCCCACAAGTTTACTACGGCGGTTTATTTGCATGCGAAAACGACATGGAGCTTTTAGCCAAAACAAATGTTGGCCGTGATATTAACCGCCCATATTTAAATGCAGATAAAATAAGCGAATCACTTGATAAGCCCGTTGTAAAAGGCTTAATTGAACTGATTAAAATTCGTAACGAACACCCTGCGTTCTCTGGGGAGTTTTCAGCGCAAGGTGAAGGCAGTATGTGTTGTTTAACATGGCAACTTGGTGAGCAATCTATTTCATTAAGTGTTGATTTTGAAGCAAGAACCGCCCTTATAACGCAAGTAAATGGTGATGAAGAAACATCGATAAGTTTAGATTCTTTATTGTAAGAATAGAGTTTTGCTTAACAAAAAGCCAAGCTAGTTAGCTTGGCTTTTTTATTAACTGCTGGCACCAATGTCGAGTTCGTAGCTGACTTCTTGTATTTTGTTTTCTTTAGAAATAAATAAGTTTGCAGCAATTACGCCTTTTTCTTCACTGTTTTGATGAATAGTACTTAACCTAGGCACGAACCGTGCTGCTTCATCAATCCCATCAAATCCAACAATACGTAGGTCTTTTCCAATTTTTATACCTTGCTTGATTGCCTCTCGCATTGTGGCGAGTGCAATTAAATCACTCATACAGATAATAACGTTAGGGCGAGGTGAAGCTGATAATACTTCTTTTGCAGCTATATTAGCAAAGCGCTCACTGCTTTCAGGTATGTTCCAAATACGATCGTCAGCAACACTGATATTTGCCTCAACTAATGCACGTTGATAGCCACGTAAACGCTGATGAGAAATTGACTCTCCGGTTTGAAACTCGTGATGTTCATAAACGCGGCATAATACGTTTTCATCGAGAAGTCTTAGCCCTAGAATGGCGACTTTATCGTTTATATTGTGCAAAACATGCTTGGCAATTTCGTAGCTAGCTTGTTCGTTATTAATGTTAACCGACGCATTGCGGTTAATGTCAAAATCTACAGTGACGACGTGTTTTGGCGTAGTTTTAAGTTGTTCTACTAATGCGTGGTTACGAGGGCGACCGTAGCAAATAAAACCATCTACAAAATCAACAACACTATTGAGGTTATTGTTACTACCAGAGAACAATAAAACGTTAATATTGTTTTTTTCGAGTACAGAAGTCACGCCACGCATAAAGCTGCTGGCAACTGGGTCTGATACCATGTATTCAACGCTGTCGGGTAGCACCAAAGCGACAATGTTAAATGTACCGTTTCTTAATGATTGTGCTGCTTTATTTGGGCCAAAGTAACCAAGCTCTTTGCAGGCTTTGAGTATCGCTTCTCGGCGTTTTTCTGAGAGCTGATCTGGTCGATTAAATGCATTAGATACCGTTGCATTAGACACACCTAACTCTTTGGCAATACTTTTTAGGGTCCATCGAATTTGTTTACTCATTAACTACTCTTTGCCGTATAACTACACTACACAAATTAACATATTGAACTGTTTAACATAATAAAAAATTTGGGTTTTATCGTTAATTTTTTTAGTTATGAGATTGCTGTATTTAAATTAAAAACGATTAGTAACGCAATTAATTTATACCTATGCAAAAAAGTATTTTTATAATATTTGCGGCGCCAGTACATGAACGGGTTAAATTATTTTTACCCGATAATAATGTTAAAAAAGTTACTAATTTATAACTATGTGATGAAATTTGGTTATATATTATGGTTTTAGGTTATAAATAACTTCAGTATGCTCTTGTAATAATAAGCTTGATTTTTAAACAAACTGTTGTAATCTAAATCAGGTACACCAAAATCATTACCATGGAGAGAACAATGAGAATAGCTAAAATTTTACCTTTAATTATAGCGTCGGCCTTATCAGCTAATTTGGCTTATGCAAATACAGACCAGGATACAGACGCACTTCCTTTGTGTGAAACTGCTGAATGTACATCGGATTTCAAAAAGCTCAGAAATTTTGCCATTAACGGTAGTAGCGAAGCTGCTAGCTTACTTGCCATTGCTTATGCAAACGGTGAAGGCGTAAGCCAAGACGACGCATATGCCAGAAAGTTTATGTTAAGAGCTATTAAGTGGAAAGACCCTTTTGCTATCCATCAGGCTTCGCGTTGGTATAGAACAGGGCACATTTTTGATAAAGATGTAGCAAGAGCTGATGAGTTATTAAACCGAGTTGTTGATAGAGGTTTTCCGCCAGCTTTGGTAGACAAGGCGAAACAGTTGTTTGCTGAAAATAATAAAAATTCAGACAAATTAGCATTCGATCTGCTAATTAAGGCAAAAGAGTCAACTTATTTGCCAGCTTATGAGCTGTTAGCTGTTTTTTATGAACATGGTATAGGTACTGAAGCTAGTTTGTATCAGTCAGCTAAAATGCATAAAACGCTGGCTATTCGTGGTCATGAAGGTGCGCAAGAAAAATTAGATAAATTAGTTGCAATAATTGAACAGCAAAATATAAACATTGACGGTTTAAAGGTAAGTCAAGACATTGAGCGTTTAGATCCTGTTTTATTGGACGTCCATTCAGAAATTAAAGATTTGATTGCCAAACTAAAGACTACGGATTATGACGGTAGAAGCACTGTTTCTAGAATACAAGGTCAGGCATGTTCAGATGCGGGCAATGGCTGTTATATACAATTTAATAGAAACTCTCCAGGTATGATACCTAATGTTGTTACAGGGACAATTAAAGGTCGCTTCTTAGGTCAATAGGCCTTGACCGTTTGAAAAAGGAGAGCGTATGCTCTCCTTTTTTGTTTGTATTTAAATAATTATACATAATTTTATTTTGCAAGCTGCTTTAGGTTATATTTGCTTATTGCTAGTATTGTATTTTTTAAGTTTTCGTAGTCATTTTCACAACTAACTTTTTTACTACCTAGTTTATTTTCAAGGATGTTTATTGTTATGAAAGTTGTCTCAATGCTAATGTTATTTAGCCTCTTTTATGCGAGTGATGCGTTAGCGTGCTCGGCAAGTACCGATCCTGAACAAGTAGTGCAAGCGCAACTAGAGGCTTATAACGCACGAAATATAGCGCTATTTGCAAGCTGTCACTCGGCAGATATAAAAATTAAAAATAGCCAAGAAGGCGCTCCTGACATTATTGGGCAAGAAAGCTTAATCAAAGCGTATCAGTTTTTAAAAACAGCGCCAAAATCATTTAAAGTGATTCTTGAAAACCGAATAGTGAATGGGCCTGTGGTTGTTGATTATGAGCGGTTAACTGGGCTTGGTGAGGGGCGAGATGATATGTTCGCCGTTGCGGTGTATGAAGTGCGTAATGGCAAAATTGTTAGCGTATGGTTCCCACCAACTAAATAACAACAGCTTGTTTGAAACACCTTGAGTAGAGGCCTACAGCAAGGTGTTTTAATGTTACCACTTAAGCATATTTTCAATAACCTTTAGCTTATCGTTATAGCTTCTAATGCCACAAGCATGCAGTAAGGCAACCGCACTAAACGAGGCTAGGTTAACTAATTGCTTATGTTGGCTTGTCATTAACTGACTGAAAATTTGGTACACCTTAGTGGGTTTAAACTGCTTGGGGCGTTTAATTTGCCACTGATCAATACCTTCTTTTGGTAATAAACATGGAACATGGCCAGGGTATGCTTGCCAAGGCGAATCTAGGGCTTCGGGGAATGCATAGCGTAAAAAATCATGATAAAAGCGATGCTTTCTTACTTGTGACGTCGGCTGCGACAAAACATGTCGAAGTACTTTCCAGGAATAAAAGGGCAGGCAAAAATCCATTTGATACTCGTCCACTTTATCGAATGGAATGGCTAAATGGTGATGCTGATCGTTAAGTAATAAAAACAGATAGTAAGCTTTTTCAAGAGGAATATCTCCAAACTCTTTTAATGACGTTACGATATTAGCTTTTAGTCTGGCTTGCATTTTATCAGCGTTATGGATTATTGATTTGGGGATATAAGCAAATTGTTGCGATAAGTAAGCGTCAGCAAGGCGCTCAGGTTCTTGTGTTAATGCCGCTTCGTAAACTTCATCTGAGTAGTAAATAACACCCAGCCCAACACTGCCTCCATTGCCAGACCATGCTAAACGAGGACGTGTTACTTTAGGGTGGTCTGGATGTTGGCCGTTTAACCAATGCTCGCCTAGTCTGTCTTCAATTGTTTTTGCCTGCGTATCGTTAACACGAATAACATCAAGCTCAATTTTTTGGCTTTTTGCGAACGCCGTTGCGCAGTATAAGTCTTGTGTTTGATGCTGTGAAAAATTAAGCGCGGTGATGTTTACATTTTGCCTTTTAAGTAAGCACGCAATCAACCTTGAGTCTAATCCACCCGATAGCGTAGTAAGCACGTGATTATCGTTATCAATATATTTGTTTACATTGTTAGATAGGTCTTGCTTTAAGCTATGCAGTGTTTTTTCGTAATTATCATTATTTTTAGTAAGGCTGCTCCAGTCAAAATACTGTGTTTTAGTAACCCCGTTAGTTGATGCTTCTAGGCGAGTTCCTGGGCGAATACACGAAATTTCGTTGTAATGGGTATGCTCAAATAGGTAATACCCAAGTGTTGCATATTCCATCATTCCTTCGTGATTACAGGTAAGTGGTAAGCCTAAGTTTTTGAGTAAGCTATATTGGATACTAAAAATAAAAGCACCTTCATAATACATATAGTAAAAAGGGCGAACCCCAAGGGAATCGGTAACTAAGTCTAATACATTCGTAACCTTGTTATACCGTGCCATACAAAAAACACCTTCACATTCTGTAAGCATTGCATTGGTATAATGTGAGTTTAGGGTGTTTAAATCATTATTTCGGTTCGCGCTTAAAAGTGGGTGACCAACCAGTGTTGCAATATGCGAATCTGTTTGCAAAAAAGCATGTGGGCCAAAGGTTTCATAATCTAAACTAGCTAAGTAAAGAGCCTGTTCATGTACTTCGTTTATTGTGCCACTGTTTACTTTAGCATCTTCAGCTTTAAATTTATTAATAATAAAATCATGATGTTGAGTTAGCCCAGATGCACAATAAATTCCAAAAAATTTCGCCATAACCCGTACCTGTAAGTCGTTTTGTTATTAATTAGGTATCAAGGTTTGTACCAAGATTAATTAATACTTTGCTAGAGATTCGCAGTACTAATTGAATTTTACTTTTTAGGTACAAATTAATTGCCTTAAAACACAAAACTATATAACTTATTAAGGTGCATACATCCTATAAAAGTAAATTTATTAATTAGCGGGAAAGCCGAATGAACAATAAAATACTCAAATCATCTACTGCTACGTACCAAAGCGGTGTGGCAAAAGCCGATGGTAAATTTTATATAACGCAAGGTGAGGTACGTTTTGAGCCATACAATGAATGTGCTGGTTTAGGGCCTTATACTTTAACACGCAGCGCAATCATAAAAATTGAAAAATCGGTAGGTACAGGTGCTGGCATTTTACCACTAACAAGCGATGCAATAACAATCACATTAGAAAATGAAGATACTTATGATTTTATTATAGCAAACCCTGATGAATGGATTCGTTTACTCAAGCATTAAATGATTAGGGTCTGTTGACCTTTAGGTTAAATTTGCAGCAGTCTGTTTGGTATCATGCAATGTCTCTATTGGACATAATAAAAGAGCAACCCGAAATATTTAAAGCTGTAGCTGCGGGCATGGCTTTATCACTTAAAAGTGTTGATTCATTTTATTTAGAACGAGAGACTAATACGCTAAATAACGTACCACAAGAGCCGTTAGTGAGTGACTTTAAAACTAAGGTGTTTGTTATAGTGCCGCCGCAATGCGCTAGTGCTTGTTTAGATGCGCTTGATAAGTTTAAGCTTTTTGAAAATACCACGTTGTTTGGTGCACCCAGTAGCGCTGACTCGATGTATATGGAGGTACGTTTAGCCGATTTACCTTCAGGCTTAGGTAAAGTTGTAGTGCCAAATAAAGTATATGTAAATAGAGCGCGAGGGGCAGGTGATTTTTACAAGCCAGATATTGCGTATAACGGCGTTGATTGGACAACGAATATACTATTAGAGCAGATTAAGCGCATCCCATAGCTCAAAAATAAAAAACCGCTCTTAGAGCGGTTTTTATTTGGTATTTATTTAAGTTTAGTTACCCATTGAGTATCTAAAACCAAATGCATAACGCGGTCCGTATTGTGCAGCGCTTAAGAACTGACTTTCAAAACGACTGAACGAACGCTCTGTCTCGTTTGTTAAATTAACGCCTTCAAAGAATACGGTAGTGCTTTCATTCACTTCGTAGTTAACGCTAATGTCCCACTGTAAATATTCTTCAGCATATTGTGGAGGAGCCGTAGCACCCGAATCTGGTAGGCCTTGCGCAATTAGGTATTCATCACGCCATGCACCAGTAATTTTAACTGATAAGCCATCTTTTTCGTAAAAACCTTGTAGATTGGCAGAATCACTCAGGCCAGCTAATACAGCTTGAGATGCAAGGTAATAGTTGTCGTACTCTACATCACCGTCAACAATAGTGGCATTAAAACCAGCGCCAAAACCTGACTCGCCGAATAAGTGCTGTATCGCAAACTCAACACCATTTACTTTACGAGAACCTACGTTTTCTGGTGAGTTGATTGTCCACTCTATTAATGGATCAGTTGCTGAGTCAGGAAGTACACGGTTGTTTTCGCCAATTCCTACGCCATTTGCCACAATCTCATTATAGATAGCAGAGTCAGTTGCCTGCTCGCCACGTCCTTCAATTGCGGTTACTGCATTATTCCAGCGTTGACCTAAATAAACATCATGCAGGCCTTCAAACGTGGTTGTTACTTGCGTGTTATCAATCCAATTATCTACATCTTTCCAGAACATACCCACTGCAGCGTAGCTACCTTCATTGTAGTAATATTCAAGGCTAAGATCGAAGTTTGTTGATTTAAACGGTTGTAAATTTGGGTTACCACGGCTACCGCTTCTTGAATTTAACTTAGGTGACGGTGTTAAGCTTAAGTTACCAAGCATGTCGCCAAGGGTAGGGCGTGTGATTGTTTGGCCCCAAGATACACGTGACACTAAGTTATCAGAAAGGTCGACTTTTACATCTATCATAGGTAGAAGAAGATCGTAATTACCTTTGTAATCAACCTCAACTAATTCGCCGCCACTGGCAAATTCAGTTAGCCACTCAGAACCACCTGCCCAATATACTTGCTGAGCAACACGGCTTTTAGCTGGGCTTACAATGTCAGTTTCTTCGTAGCGAAGGCCTAAATTTACAAAAACATCGTAGTCGCTAACGTTAAACACCCAATTTGTAGACAGGTAAACACTGATTGTTTCTTCTTCAACTTTGTTAGTTGGGAAGCCATCAAAAGTACCTATTTGGTAAACATCACTGCCTATTACGTCTTCAGTTAAAAAAGCGCTTTGGCGAGCAAATGCTTCATCAAGATCATAAGTGTAAGCATAGCCTGGCGCTACACCGTTAGGACCAAATGAAAACTCGTCAAGAAAGCCACTTAAATCAACTCGCTCGAACATACTATCTGGGAATATCTCAGCAAATGTACCGTTATTAAAGCCTGGTGCATTGGCATTATTAGAGCCACCCCAGCCACTAAGTGTTTGCTTAGTGTATGCAGCACCAAATTTTACTGTTTCTAAACCAATGTCAGTGTAAGTAAATAGTTTACCGTCTAGTTGTACTTGAGATACTTCTGATTCACCGGGTGTTCTTGTAAATATACTAAAGTTAGAGCCAATTTGGTTTGGGTCAACTTCTTGCGTGCCGTTATTCCAATTTACATTAAAACCAGGTACGTCACCTTCACGGAAAGAGTACTCTTTAGTTGAAATGTCTGCCGAGCCTAAAATGATTCGTGCGTTAGCGCCTAAGCCAGGATCTTTACCATTATCGGTCGTTGTTTTAGATGTGTGAGCATCAAAGTTAAAGCTCAGGTTTTCGGTTGCTAACCACTCAACGTTAATACCTGTTGCTTTTGAATCTACTTCTGATGTTTCACGAAATGCAGTAAAGGATGCATCGTCACCTGCAGAGTTGTAATAAACAGCTGTGCCATTTTCATCAAGTTCATAAGCATTGGCATTACCACCAAACGACCCGTTCCAAATCCCCCAAGACAATGAGTTATTCCCGGTCGTTGCTTGTGAAATTGTATGATCAAGCGTAAAAGTTAGGTTATCTGTTGGTGCAAACTGAAATGTTGCTTGCGCATTTAAGCGCTCACGTTGAATGTCATCTTTTGCAAAACTAACTTCTTGCGGAAAGAAAGCGGCTGAAACAAATTCACCATTTTCCCCAGCGTTTGGGTCAAAGAATTGCTGAGCCGGGTTACCTTCAGCATCCATTGGGCGGTTATCAACAATATTAGCTGCATCAACCGAGAGATTTGGATTAACTAACCAAGAGCGAACATTTGCTGCTTGTCGTTGAAAATCACGACGATGATATGAAAAGTTAGCCGACACACCAAAACGCTCGTCATCAAAGGTATTACTGTAGATACCTGCAATTTCAGGTGTTACTTTATCGCCTTCTTCTACAGATGTATCGTGAATACCTTTAGCCATAAAAGAAAAGCGCTCACCAGGCTTTTGTAATGGTTTTGCGGTAACAATATTTACAGTTGCACCCAATCCACCGGTTGGTGAATCAGCGCGTGCAGTTTTCATTACTTCAAGTGAACTTACACCTTCTGATGATAAGTTTTCAAAGTTAAATGAGCGTGTAAAACCTGTTCCCGCCATTTGGCGACCATTAAGTGTTACCAAGTTAAACGATGGACCAAAACCACGAACAGTAATTTGGCTACCTTCACCGTTTGATCGGCTGACAGATACGCCAGTAATTCGTTGTAATGATTCTGCTAAGTTTGTATCTGGGAACTTACCCATTTCTTCAGCTGAGATGGCGTCAACTACACCAGAAGCATCTCGTTTTACATCCATTGAACGGATTAATGATCCGCGAATACCTTTTACTTCAATGATTTCTAGTTCAGGTTCAGCAGTATTTTCTTCTGCTGCATAGGCTAAATTAAATGTACTTGCAGCGATGATAAGTGACACAGAAGCTGCTAACTGGCTCTTTTTAAAAGTGAATGTGTTCATAATTGCTCTGCTTTTCTAAATTTATTACAGTTAGTGGGTGCCTATTTAAAGGCACCTACCATTCAATGGTTGTTCTACGGGTTTGCGATAATTACGTTATCGATACGATAAACCGCGCCTTCACCCGTACTCCATGCTGGGAAAACCATTAACACGTTGATATCACTGATGTCTAAACCGGCGTCAAAAAGTGATTGCAATGTAAATGTGTACGTTTGCCATTGACCAATAACCGGTACTTGACCTTCAACACTTTCTGCAAGAGGAAGCTCCACTGCAGACGCAGCGCCAGTTGATTCAATTTTAAATAACCATTGAGCGTCTGTTGCGTTAGGTGGAGTCACCATTTTCATTTCAAATTGTACAACCCCATTTGCAAGGATAGACGAGGCATCAAAAGAAACACCTTCATCGGCTAAAAAGCCCATAACAGTTGGCGCTGAACCAATTACAAATTCAGCAACGGTACCGTGATCGCTATCGTCTGTTTCTTCAGTAGGTGTTGAACCACCACAACAATCCCATATGCTCCATTGCTCTGCAGCAGTATCTTGGAATATTGTAATTTCACTTCCTGCAGTAGATGCTGCACTTGGGTCATAAATTTTAGCGTTATCTACACGGTAAACTGCGCCTTCACCCGTTCCCCATGCTGGGAAAATCATAACAACATCTATCGCGCTAACATCTAAACCTGCACCTGCTAGGTCGGCTAAGGTGTAAGTGTAAGTTTTCCATTCACCTGCAACTGGCGCGTCACCCGCGTCTGTTAACGGAAGCTCTACCGCTGAGTCACCCTCATTAGATTCAATTTTCATTAACCAAGTTGAGTCAGGGTTATTAGGGTTTGACATTACTTTTAGTTCAAACTGCAGAACGCCATTTTCCAAAATACTAGTCGCATCAAATGGTGTGCCGCTTCCGCCAGCAGAAGTGCGTGTGTTAAAGCCCATTACTGTAGGTGCTTCACCAATGCTAAACTCTGCAGTTAAACCGTGCTCTTCGTCGTCTAATGCTTCAACTGGTGTTGAACCACCACAGCAATCCCACATAGGCCAATCTAAACTTTGTCCGTTGTCGAATAAGACAACCTCAGGAGAAGCACCCAAGTCACCTTCAATTGCTACATTGGTGATAAGGTACTCAGCTCCTTCACCTGTTTGCCATGCAGGGAATACCATAAGCACATCAATTGCGCTTAAATCTAGGCCTTTTTCTTGAAGTAGTGATAATGGAAAGGTATATGTTTGCCATTGACCAGTTACAGGTGTTACACCTTCATTGCTTTCACTTAATGGTACGTCACCTGTATTTGGGCCACCGTCACCTGCTTCTGCTTTAAGTATCCATGTAGTATCAGACGTTGGAGGCGTTACCACTTTCATATCAAACGTTAAACGGCCGTTTACTTCAAGTAATGGAGATGCATCAAATGGAGACGATGTTCCTGTAAAGTCGTCTGGAAAGTGACCGCCGCGAGTAGAGAAGCCAAGCACAGTTCCGTTGTTATCGTTTATATTAAATTTAACTGCGTCACCTTTGTCTGCATCAGTAATAACCTCTGGTACAGTGCCGCCACAACAATCCCATGCAATCCAGTTAGCGTCTAGGCTACCGTTAAATACATCAAGGTTTCGGGCTACGCCGTCGCTAGGTGGGGTAGGTACAGGTGCTGCACCTTCTACAAGCGCGTCGTCTAGGCTGTCGTAACCTGGGCGAACTGTTTCACAACCTTTGCCTGTGCTTGGGTCTGATGCACATTCGTATACTCGAACGTAATCAATTTCAAAGCTTTGGCCTTGTGCAAATGCGTCTGCATCAATACCTAGGTTGTTAACGTTTTCAGGCCAATCGCCACCCACTGCATGGTTTAATATAAGGTAGAAATCTTTATCGAAAGGGGCGTTATCCCAATGTGTTGTAAGTTCGCCGCTTCCTTGTTCAAAGTATTCTGCAAACCAGCCTTTGTGTTTAAGGCCAACAGCTTCGTCTTTTGAATTAAAACGAACTTCAGAACGACGTTGTGTAGCGTAAAGGTAATCATCTACATACCAGCGGATTTCACCCTCTTGCCACTCAATAGCGTAAGTATGAAAATCATCAGCTGGGTTCATATCTTCAGGTAACAAATAAGCTTTACCTGAGCTAGCGTTATTTGGCCACTCACGACCGTAATGAAGAGTACCGTGCACGTAAGATTCAATAGTGCCATCTTCAGCGGCTACTTTTAGATTTACAGCTTCTAAAATATCAATTTCACCAGAACGTGGCCAAGTGCCATACTCTTCATCAGTTGGCATCATCCAAAATGCAGGCCAGCTACCCTGACCAGACGGTAATTTTGCGCGCATTTCAAAGCGGCCGTATGTAAAGTCTGCGTTGTAACGGGTATTTAAGCGGGCTGATGTGTAAGGTTTAGCTGCGCCTTCTTCTGCAGGGAGTGCGACGATGTTCAGCATGCCGTCTTTGATAAAGGCATTTTCTTCGTTATCGGTATAACATTGCTTTTCGTTGTTACCACCACCAGCACAGTTTAATTCAAAGTTCCATTTGTTTGTATCAATGCTAGTGCCGTCAAATTCGTCATTCCATACCATGCGCCAGTCTGAGACTGGCTCTGAAGAATTAACGACTTCTGTATTTGTGTTTGTTGTTGCAGCGTCACCACCACAGCCGGCCAAAGACGCTAATGAAATAGCTGCCAGAAGGCGTGTAATGCGTGTTGTTTCAATGTTCATAACTGAACCCCGTTCAACTGATAATTGTCAGAATATGTGTTTAAGTTTAGTTGATTTTATAGCTTTTATACTTTCTGTAAGCGCTTACATTTAAGTGTGTAATTGTAAGCGCTTACAAATAGTATTGTGCAGTTGTGATTTGGTCAACATATTTGTCTAAATTATTTACAATTAATTTACTGTTTAACGAATAAATAGTAGTTCTAAAATCATTAAACTGCGTAATTTTGTTTAATGATTTTATTTTTTAAGAGGATAGTTGTTACTTTTTTTGAAATGGCATGGTTAACAAAGCCCAAAGAGACGCGTTTTGCTTTTCGCTTGGGTATTCTTTTAGGCCTACATCTATGTCGTTATCGGTTTTTTGCGCTTCATTTTTGTAACTACCAAACAGTTTATCCCACCAAATAACGCTAAATCCGTAGTTTGAATTGGTTTCGCTCACGCGTTGGCTATGATGAATACGATGTAGTATTTGGGTCATTAGTATTAACCGAAGGGGCTTTTCTATTGCATTTGGCAACCGAATATTGGCGTGGTTAAACAGCGCTAACCCGTTAAGTGCAATTTCAAATATTAATACTGCAATAGCGGGTACCCCTAAAGCAGTAACGGCAATCAATTTTATAAGTATGCTAAGTACAATTTCGATAGGGTGAAACCGCAAGCCTGTGCTGGTATCTACATGCGCATCGGCGTGGTGTACACGGTGCAAACGCCACAAAATAGGCACGTTATGAAATAACCTATGCTGCCAATAAATAAGTATATCAAGCAGTAGCATACTTAAAATAATAGCAACACTACTTGGTGTGGCTATTTGATTAAATAAACCAATACCGTGCTCTTGGTTATAAAGCGCTACGGCGGTTAAGCCTATGGGCACACTTAAGCGGGCAATTAGTGATGAAGCAAACACGAGTCCAAAATTAGCAAGCCATCGGGTGCTACTTTTTATAGGCGATTTGCGTGCGGGCATACGCGATTCTAGAAGCATCATAATAACCAAAATGCTAAAAAAGAACCCTAAACGCCACCAAATTTCATTACTCATTGGCTTGTGTAACCTCATTAGCTTCTTGGAGTTTTAACGTGTTATAACCACCATGTATACGTGTAAAAATAGTAATAGCGCACGCAGTGGCAAAAATACTCGCCATTATGGCAAAGTGCTGCGGCCAAATACAAAAGGCTATAAATAACGCGATAGTTTCTGTACCTTCGGTTAAACCATTTAAATAGTAAAAGCTTTTGTATTTAAACTGAGGTTTTTCGAGCTTAAATTTTTCGGCGGCTATGGCAAAGGCTAAAAAGCTTGAGCCTGTACCTATAAAAGTGGCCAGTAATATGCTACCTGCAATGGCGTTTTGCTCGGGGTTTGCCAAAATAAAGCCAAGCGGAATTGCCGCGTAAAATAAAAAATCGAGGGTAATATCTAAAAAACCGCCAGCGCTTGAACTTAAATTTGCATGGCGTGCCAATGCGCCATCTAGCCCATCTAAAATACGATTTAAAGCAATAGCTGTTAAAGCTGCGTACCACATTTCAAACGCAATTAATGGCACAGCTAATAGGCCTATTAAAAAGCCTGCCACAGTAAGTTGGTCGGGCGTTATACCACGCTTTTGCATTAACGCCACAACAGGGGTTAACAGTGGCTTTATTACGGGGGTGATGTATTTGTCTAACATGCTTGGTGCCTTGTACTTTTTGTGCGTTTATTTGGCTAAATTTAAGGTGATCAGCTTGCCGTTTGCGGCCTCTGCATCGCTATGATCGTGGGTGACCATAATAGCGGGCAGTTTATGCTCACGTATTTGGCTAAATACCAGCTCGCGGGTATCTACTCTTAATTGGGTATCGAGCTTGCTAAATGGCTCATCAAGCAAAATAGCTTTTGGCTCGCTTAATAGCATACGCAGTAAAGCTACGCGTGCTTGTTGACCACCAGAGAGGTTGTCGGGGTGGCGATTAGCCATGCCTTTCAATCCTACTTGTTCAAGGGCGTGCTCTATTTTTTCAAGGCGCTGTTTTTTATTGCCTTTAGGCATAGCAAAGGCAATGTTACCGCTTACCGATAAATGCGAAAATAATAACGCATCTTGATAAAGCACACCTATGTGGCGTAAATGTGCGGGTAAATTATTAATATTTTTACCGTTAAGCCACACTTCGCCATTTGCGCTAAAGCCGCTGGGTAATGTGCCGGTAAGCCAGTTTAATAAACTTGATTTACCACTGCCTGATGGCCCCATAATAGTAAGTATTTCGCCGCCTTTTACATGCTCGTTTAAGCTTAGTAATAGCTCGTGTTGACGATAAAGCTCACAATTTTTAATTTCTAAAGATGACTGCATTAAAAACCTTTTAATTTATGGGTTAGCGATGGGCGCTTTTAAAAAAGTACTTAGGTAACACCCACGCCAGTATAAAGCCAATGAGTGGCAATGCCATTTGCATAATGGCATACACCGCACTGGTGCGCCTACTTGCGCCATTTGCAAGGGTAACCGCTTCGGTTGTAATTGTTGCTATGCGCCCGCCACCGGCTAAAAGTGTAGGTAAATATTGGCCAAAGCTAATGGCCAAACCAAGTGCGGCCGCAATTAAAATAGGGGCAAATAACTGGGATAATTTTATGTGTAAAAACACTTTGCAGGGTGTTGCGCCAAGGCTTGCTGCTACATGAGCAAAGCGAGGGTCTAATCGCCTATAACTGCTCGCAAGCGATAAAAACACATACGGCAGTACAAACAATAAATGGGTAAATACCACATTAAAAAACGCGGCTTGGTTATTTACTAGTTGTTGCAGCCACACTAGGCCAAATAAAAACGCAATACTTGGTACAAGCAACGGTAAATAAATAATTAAGCTGGTAAAGCGCGACATGGGTTTTGCACTTAACTGCTCTGACTCTAAGCACAAAAGGGTAATAATAATGGCAAATAACGTAGTAACTAGCCCTATAGCAAGGGTATTATAAAGCGGGCTTTGCATTTGCATTAGCGCACTTTTAAAGTGAAGTAGCGTGAGCTGATCGGGCAGTGCCGCCGGAAAACGCCAAAATCCGGCAACCGACCACATAATTAAGCCAATTAACGAGAGCAAAATAAAGCCAATTACAAATACTGTTAATACGGTCGTTATTTTTTGCCAATAAACACCGCCATATTCTCGCTCGCCATTGGTGAGTAAGTCACTAAATAATGCTTTTATCGCTTTTTCGCCGCCAAGCCAAAGTGCTAGCAAACCGCCAGTAAGTACAAGCTGCAATAGTGCCCCCGCAGAGGCTTTAATACGCAGGTTTAAATCTACATCGTTAAACCAGTGCATAATAGCAACTGCAAGCGTTGGCGGAGTATTTGGCCCCAAAATAAGAGGCATCTCTACACTTGCACTGGCATAAGCCAATACGGCTAAAATGGGTAGGCGCAGCAATGGGTAAAGGCTTGGCAGTATCACTTTAAAAAAAGCAGTCATAGGGCAGTAGCCTAAATTAAGCGCGACTTTATGTTGCTGGCGCAGCTTTTTGCCAAGCTCAGGCTGGGCAAGCACACCTAGCGCCATTAACAGTAAAAAAGGCAACTCTTTAAGCGTTAAGCCTAAAATTATACTATTACCAAACGAGTCATGCGGAAACATGCCGTTAGGCGCAAGTTCCCACCCACTAAACCAAGGCGATACTAAACGCGAGATCATGCCCGAAGGAGCAATTAAAAAGCCAACCGCTATAGCCGCTGCTGCGTGGGGAATTACCAGTATAGGGCTCAGTAAACGCTGAATACGGTTAAGCCACGGGCTATTAAAAAATGCCGCTAAAATCATTAACGTAATGATAAAGGCAAGTAAGGTACTTATTAATCCGGTGCCAACACTTAGCATAACCATGTGTGTTAGGCCGGGTGTTTGCATAAGCATAGTAAAGCCATGTAGGCCAAGTGTTGTTTGCTCAAGTACTGGCGCATAGCCAAAAGCGGGCAGTAGCACGCTAATTAGGCCGCCTATTACCGGAAAAATTAGTAATGCCAGTAAAAAGCGTGGGCTTAATTTAACTAATTTACTAAACATATCGGCGCTTTTATGTGGTTTAAGCGTTGGGCTTGCTGCTAACTTATTTGAAACAACACTCATTGGCTTATTCCAAAACGTGTTTGCCAACCTTGCATAATAGCGTTTACCCAGCTTGGGTGTGGCTCACTTAGCGTGCGTTTAATACTATTCAAAGGCAGCGCGCTTGGATGCGGCTGAGTTGTTTTAAATAAGGCTTGTTGCTGTGGTGTTAGCGTTGACTGAATAAGTACACTTTTATCGCCCCATATAGGCGCTTTTTGTTTTTGAGCTTGCGCTTCTGGGCTTAATAAAAAATTAGCCACTAACTGCGCACTTTGCTGGTGGCTTGCATTATAAGGTATGGCTACAAAGTGGGTGTTACTCAAACTGCCATCTTGCATTGCATAACTGCGAATACTTTTAGGTAAATCATAACGTTTAACGGCTGCGGGCACTTCGGGTGCTGAAAACGTAAACGCTATGCTTAGCTCGGTGTCGCCTACTAAACGGCGCATTTGTGCGCCACTTTGCATAAAGTGTTTACCGCCGCGCCAAAGTGTTGGGTGCAGTTTATTTAAAAAGTTCCATAATGGGTTTAATACTTGGGCTGTGTTTTGTGCAGTAGCTGGCTGATTTAACTGTGCTTTAAGTGTGTCATCACTTTGCTGATGTAGCATAACAAGCGCGTATTTTAAAAAGCTCATGCCTAAAAAATCAGGGGGCTTTGGGTAGCTAAATCGCCCTGGGTTTTGTGCGCTCCAGCTAAGTAATTGGTCTAGGGTTGTTGGAAGTGTGTTATTTGCAGTGCCGTCAATTGCTAAACTGTCGTAATAAAAGGTGAGCGATGCTTGGCCCCAAGGTGCTTCCATCCCGTTGGTGGGTATTCCAAAATCAAAATTAACAGCGGGGTTATTGTTAGGGTCGGTGTAGCTAAAATTAGGCAGCTTATTAGCCCATTGTTTAAGTAATAACGAGTGCTCGCTCATGGTGGCAAAGTTAGCACCGTTTATCCAAATTAAATCTACGCTGCCTTTATCGTTATTGTTTGCTGCTTTTTCGGCAAGTACGCGACTTACCGCTTCGCTGGTATCACTTAGTTTAACGTGTACTAAGTTAATGTTGTATTTGGTTTTTACTTGCTGCGCAGCCCATTGAATATACGCATTTATTTGCGCATCGCCGCCCCACGCATAAAAATATACGCTTTGGTCTTTGCCTAAGCTTTCAACTTGCTGCCAACGGCTTTGTAGTTGTGTACTTGCTAGGCTTTTAAAGCTAATAACAAGGCAAATGCAAAACGCGACACAGCAAAAGCTGTATCGCGATAATGTTTGCCAAAATTTATTGGCGAGCATTTAAATCCCAGTTGTAGTCTAAAAATTTAACTTTCATGTCGTTATTTTTAAGCGCTTTTTGCTGAGCGGGTATCAGTTTTAGTGCTTTAGGGTATTGCATAAAAAACTGTTGCAGCGTATTCGCACCTTTAAAGCCTTGTTCAAAATCATCGCCGTACCACTTAAATATTGAAGACACACTTAGCGTGTTATCTTGCGCTATATTGCGGGTCATGTCTGATAAAAAACGTACCGTTTGCGCTTGCAATTGGCTTTCTAAATCAGTGGCTGTGTAGGCTTCTTCACGTAGTGCTGGGCAGCCAATACTTGCGCAATTTACAGCAAAGTGAATACGTGGGTCGTTGTATTTACCACTGCCACGTATTAAACCATGTTCTATATCATCAAGGCTGCGCGTTTTACCAAGTAATGGCACAAACTCTTTGCTCCATGGTGAGCTAAAAAAGCTGCCTAAATCTTTAATTGACTTAAGATCTGGGTATTTTGTTAATATAAGCTCAACAGTAAAGGCGTTATATGCGTTAATTAAAAACGCCAGCTGCTTAGGTTTTTCCCATGTATCAAACTCATTTTGCGTAACAGCCGATAGCGAATCTAAATAGGTTTTAAGCTCGCTGTGCTTAGCTTTTATTGCTGCGTAATCAACCTCTGTGCTGTGGCCATGGTTTATAGACACAACATGGTTGTTTAATAATGTATTCCAGCCCTCGTGCATATTTTGAGCTTTGCTTGCAAACGATGTTGCAAGCAAAGCAGACCCTAACAATAGCGCTTTTAAAGGTGTTTTAAACATATTAGCCTCTGCGCCATGTGTGGTATTTTTCAAGCATGTTAAGTACTTTTTCAGGTGCGTGAGCGCGTTTCCACTCGCCTGCTGCGTACTTGTTACCTTCAGCCCACGTGGGGTAGCTGTGAATAGTGCCTAGTATTTTGTTAAGGCCTAAACCGTGTTTCATTGCTAGTACAAACTCAGCTATTAAATCGCCAGCGTGCTCAGATACCACTGTAACACCGAGTATTTTGTCTTTGCCTTTTGGTGTAATTACTTTAATGAAGCCTTTGGTGGCGCTGTCGGTAATGGCGCGGTCTAGCTCTTCAAATTCAAAGCGAGTGATTTCATAGTCTATGCCTTTATCAATAGCGTCTTGCTCGTTTAAGCCAACACGTGCTACTTCTGGGTCAATAAACGTAGTCCACGGAATAACACGGTAATCTACTTTAAACTTTTTAAGATTACCAAATAAGCCATTTACAGCGGCGTACCAGCCCTGATGAGCGGCTACGTGCGTAAACTGATACGGACCTACAATATCGCCAGCGGCAAAAATGTTAGGGTAAAGCGTTTCTAGGTATTCGTTAGTGACTACAGTACGGTTGGTTTCTATGCCGAGTTCTTCAAGGCCGTAACCTTTAAGGCGAGCGCTTCGGCCCACAGCACATAGTAGCTCATCGTATTCAATATCGATTTCGGTATCGTTATGTTTTACCACAATGAACTTTTTGCTATCGCGCTCTTCACAGCGTAGTGCTTGATGCGAGGTTAAAATGTTTACGCCGCTCTCAATAAGCGCTTCGTGAGCAAAGGTAGACACTTCTAGGTCTTCTTTGATCATGATGCGTTCGCTCATCTCAATTTGCGTAACGCTTGATCCTAAGCGTGCAAAACTTTGTGCAAGTTCGCACCCAATTGGGCCGCCACCAAGTACAACAAGCTTTTTAGGGGCTTCTTCAAGCTCAGCAAATTTAGTCCATAACGTATCACTTGTTACATAGCCTGTTTCTTCAATACCCGGTAATGGCGGTACAAATGGGCGTGCGCCAGTGGCAATAACAATAGTGCGGGCTGTTAATGTTTGTGTGCCGCCATCGTTAAGCTTAATTTCTACAGTCCATGGGTCTAATAATTTACCGTAGCCTTTTACAACATCTACACCAAGGTTTGTGTAGCGTTCAACGCTGTCGTGTGGTGCTACATCGGCAATTACTTTATGTACACGTGCCATTACTTTTTTAAACGAAAACTGCGGTGTGGCGTTTTCTAAGCCGTAGTGTTCACCGTTGCGAATTTGCTCGGCAATTTTAGCGCTTTTAATAACGGCTTTACTTGGCACACACCCGTAGTTTAAACAGTCGCCTCCCATTTCGCCGGCTTCAATTAGGGTTACTTTGGCTTTAACTGCTGCTGCAATGTAGCTTGTCACTAAGCCGCCAGCACCTGCGCCAATAACAATCATGTTGCGGTCGAACTTTTTAGGTTTAGTGTAATTTTTGTATACGCGACGTTTTTTAAACACGTTTAGGATTCCTTTAGCAATAAAAGGGAACACACCCAATAAAGCGAACGATAGAATAAGATCGAGCGATAAAATGCCAGATAAGCTCTCGATTTGCGCAAGTTGCGTACCCGCGTTTACAAATACAAAAGTACCCGCGAGCATACCTACCTGACTTACCCAGTAGAAGGTCCACGATTTAATTGCAGTAACACCCATTAGTAAGTTAATTAAAAAGAACGGGAATACGGGTACTAACCTAAGGGTAAATAAGTAAAACCCACCTTCTTTTTCAACGCCTGCGTCAATAGCGTCTAAGCGCTCAGGAAAACGTTGTTTAATTGTATCGCGCAGTAAATAACGCGATACTAAAAAGGCAAACGTAGCACCTACCGTAGAGGCAAACGAGGCAACCAATAAGCCTTCAACTAAGCCAAATAATGCACCTGCGGCCAGTGTTAATATAGCCGCACCCGGTAAAGAGAGAGCCGTTACTACCACATAAAGCAAAAAGAAGCCGCCAATAACAAGCAACGGCGACTGTGCTTTGTACTGATCAAATTGATCCATTGACCCTTTTAAGCCATCAAGTGTTAGTAACTGGTGTAAATTAAAATGAAAGAACGCGCCAATAGCAGCGGCGGCAATCACTATTAATAATAATTTTTTTATCATGTTCTCTCTCTTAATTAGGCCCTATTAACCTTTTTGGATTGCACTAGGTAAATCCTTTGGGCTGCGCCTGTTTAGCATTAATTTTACTTTAACGCCTATGAGGAATAACCACACCACATAGGCTTTACCTCGCTTTATAAGAAGCAAATTTATGTATATTTAACCTTTAAAGCTAAATATTCATAAATATTAAAACTTATGGGTCAGAGTCAGCTTGGCATTTATTGGCAATTCAGGGAATGCCAAGGTTGCGCCAAAGTAGCCGCCTTCAAAAACAGGACGCCAATTTTTTTGGTTTGTGATGTTATTTACATCTAAACGTAACTTGGTACTAGGCGTAAATGCATAGCTAGTATTTACGTTTAGCGTGTATTGATCACGAATTTTAACTGTTTGTAAAAAGTCTAATGGGTAACTCTTTGTATATAGACCTGAAAAACCAGTTTGCCATTTCGAGGTAATTGAATAATTACCATTAAAACTAAACGATTGCTCTGGAATACCTTGTACTTGACTGTTTGACGGTGCAAATGGTGTAAAGCTTGGCGCGCCAACGCCCGTACCAGCAATAATGTCTGGGCGTGAGTTATCAAACGCATCAGCGACTTGAGCGGAATCTTGGCTGCTTGCAGAGTTGTCGTAGCGGGCATCTATGTAGCTGTAGCCCGCACTTAGCCAATAAGGGTAAGCATCGTAAAATACTTGGCTTTCAAAACCTGTGGTACGAATACCCGTATTGCTGCCATCGCGATTACGCAAGCTGCGGCGTTGACTAAATACAGCGCCATCGGCATACCAATCACTGTCGATTGGGGCATATTTTAAACCAAATTCTACGAGTGTGTTTTCTGTTGCAAAGTTTTGTTCACTAATAACGTTGTCGCCACCCAGCACATTACCGCCAGCCATACTATTTGATGTGGCCTCGTTATAACTTGCTGCACCGTAGCCTGTGAAATCAGCGTTTAGTTTGTAATTAAAGCTTACCTGACCTGACTGAAGTGTGTCGTTAATGCTATCACTTGCTGCAGTTTGGCCTTGTGGTGCAATAGGATCTCGTGCTTCTACATCATAATAATCTACCCGGTAACCTACGCTTGTATGAAGTTTATCTGTCCAATCCGAGTCTTGCTGAATAGCAAAACCTGTTTGCCATGAACGTGAGTCAGTAGTGTCTGATAGGTTAAAGTCGCCGCTGCCGTCGTTATCTATATCGTACTGTGCACCAGGTGATACGAACACACCCGGGCGAAGCTCAACCAAACGTGCCTTTTGTGCGTCTGTTAAAGGAATGCGGCGATTTGATAATGGGCCAGTTAAATCAATAGGTAAGTCGGCCTCTGTGGTGAACTGACTGTAGCCAAGCACTTTGTTATAGCGTACGTCAAAAGCAAAAATAGTTTGTTGTTCGTCGTTCCAACTATACGTTAGTTCTGTTCGATTTTGCGCCGTGTCGGCGCCGTCAATAATTTCAACAAAGCTATTTTGGGCAATCTCTTCACGCTGTAAATGTTGAAAGTAGGTGATGTTTTTAAGTGAGGCATTTGCACTTAGCTCACGTTTATAAATACTGTGAATTAAATAGGTTGTAGCTTCGTTTTGGTTATCAGGGTCAGTAAGTACAGTGCTGCGATCAATGTTTACTTGCCCAGTAGGCGACACAATCGAACCCGCCGCCGGTACTGTACTGCCATTTGCTTGCACGCCTTGGCCAGTAATATAAAGGCCATCATCAATTAAAGCTTGGGTAGGGCGGTTAATACCGGCGTTGTCGGTAAATTCGACTTGGTATAGCTCAAAGTTAATATCCCAAGTGCTTTTATCGTCTGGCAAAATGCGTAGTGCTGCAAATAAACTGTCGCTTTTAGTACCTGAATAATCGTAGTAGCTGCCATGGTCAAGATGTTCATAGCTTACTCTAAACCCAACTTTGTCTTTAATAATTGGCGCAGTGTAATCTATTTGCGCACTGTATTGGTCCCAACGACCGGCCGATAAACTCGCTTTGCCTTTACTTTCGTCCGTTGACGCTACTTTTGACTGTAAGTTAACAAACCCACCGTTGCGTTGGCTTGAACCAAACAAAACCGGCGGTGCGCCTTTTACTACATCTATTTGTTCGACAGAATTGAACGATAACGGCACGCCAAACCCATTGTTACCTGCTTGACGACGTGTACCATCTTGAAAAAGCTCACCCAATTGACCGCGAATAGTAGGTAAACTTGGCGCGCCAAAGCCACTTGCAGAGTATGTGTTTGGGCTTACTGCTAATACATCTTGTAAAGTAGTAATGTTAAGCTGTTCTATAAGTTCGCTTGAAATAGGCGTAACTGAGCGTGCTATGTCTTGAAGTGCTAAGTTATCACCAAAAGGACCGTCAATTGTTTCATTTTTAACAGAAAGACCTTGAGACTTTATAACTTGACCAGCCACCTCTATGTGTTCAATCGAATCTTTTACTTGCGTTTTTTCAGCTGCAAAAGCAACAAGGGGAGTGTTTAATATGGTGGCTAAGGATAGTGCTAAGTATGCGTGTTTCAAGGGTTGTCTCTCTAGTGTAATTAGTTATTGGCGATAAAGACCGAAAGGAATAAAAATATCTTTCAATTAAAGTATAACTTTTTTAATTTTTAGAATGGATGCGTGCAAATTATTCTTATTATAGTCTTAAGCTTTAAATGTTGTTGAATACTCGCTTGGATTAAATCTAAATAGTTTGAAATTAATCATAACTTATACGGTCTTGTTCTGTTCTTGGTTTATTTATATATTTTTAAAGGAAATTTAATGACGGATTCTTTAAGTAGTGATGTTCAAAATCGTTTGCAGTGGTCACTTTTATCTTTGCGTGTAGGTGTGTTTATTGTAATGGTTATGTGGACATTCGATAAGTTTGTTAACCCTGGACATAGCGCACGTATTTTTGAGCATTTTTATGGGATCAGTGGCTCTACAGATATGGTGGCTTACATTATTGGTGCGTTGCAGCTAGTACTTGTTTTAGCGTTTTTAGCAGGTATTAAAAAACGTATAACTTACGGTATTATTTTTATAATGCACGGCCTATCAACGCTTTCATCTTACAATCAGTACATTGATGGCTTTAATAACTTATTATTTTTTACTGCGTGGCCAATGTGGGCAGCGTGTTTTGCACTTTATTTATTAAGGGATCAAGACGTAAAATATACTGTTAAATAAAACAGCCAGACAAAAAAATGGTTATAAGCCAATTAGCTTATAACCAAAAGTACACAGGGAGGTGTATGAATCCTTACTTTTACGATTAATGCATTGCGTCGTTGTATTTGTCGCCTAAGCGCTCTTTTTGCCCTTCAGACAGCGCTTTACCTGCTAGTTGAAATACTTCATGTTCTTCTTCATCTAAATGATGGTGCACTAAATGGTGTAGTTTTTTAGCTTCTACTAACCATGCTGATGAGCTCATTTCGGTGTCTTCAAGTTGTTCAATTAGTTCATCAATTTCATGATGCTCTGCAACACTGTGGCGTGCTTTTTCTTGCGTTAAATCTTCACAAATTAATGGATTATAAAAGTAGCGCTCTTCAAATTTTGCATGTTCCTCTAGCTCTGTTTTTAGCTCATCCATTAAGCTATGACGTTTTTTTGTGTCGCCCTTGGTTTGAATAAGCGCGTCAACTAGTTTGCGTTGTTTGTCATGATCATTACGTAGTGCTTCAAAAATATTCATAAATCATCCTAATCAATTACGTTGCTTAATAACTAATAAGCAAACGCAGTGCCATATTTTAAGTTATTGAAAGTAATGATTTTATAGGTTTTAGGCTATGTTTTTGGATTGTTTGTGTATTTTTTACAGACGAGAGGGTGAAATAATTTCTTACTTTTAATACGAGCTAATACTTCATGTGCAGCTATTTACAATTAGCTTGTTAAAAACATATTTGGGGGTATGTGTTTGTTAAGCTTTAATACGCCTAGGGCTGCTCAACATTAACCTGATTGCGGCCACTTTGTTTGGCTTTATAAAGAAGCTCATCAGCATGAATGATCAGTTTTTCAAGTGAGCGGTTAGAGGAGGAGCTAATTGCTGCACCTGCGCTAAACGTAATGGTTTCAGTATTATTTAAGCCTTCTATTTTGCTACAAATATCTATCAGTGTATTGGCAATAGAATCGAACGTTGTTTTAACGCTTTGTTTATCAACAGTGTTTAAAACAAATAACCATTCCTCACCACCATAGCGGCCAAATTGGTCGTCACCAGCAAGTGTATTTTGTGCTGCACGAGCAAAAGCTTTAAGAACGGAGTCACCCACATCGTGGCCGTAAGTGTCGTTAATGTGCTTAAACAAATCTAGATCGACAATGGCAATTGTAGCATTGCTTTGCTTAAGTTTTTGAGCCGCTTTTTGCATAATACCGCGTCGATTTAAACAGCTAGTTAAGTAGTCAGTCAGCGCAATGTTATAATATTTTTTACGTTGTAGTACTTGTTTATAAATAAGTAATAGCGACATAATAACTAAAATAAACGCAATTGTTGCGCTTAACCGCCAAATTATTTTTTGTTGATACTCTTCTTTGGCGAGTAATTCGTTAATGTTTTTGTCGTATTCTAGTTGGAGTATTTTTTCTTCTTTTTCTTTTACTTCAAATTTTATTTGCAGTGTTTTAATGTTTGTTTCGCTGGTGGCTTCGTAATGCTTTTTCATAAATGTAAGCATTTGCTCCATTGCGTCAAATGCATCGTCTGTTTTGTTGAGGCTTCGTTTTAACTGGTATCGCTTTTGAAGGTAATCGGCTTTATAAATGCTGCGGCTAAAATCATCGATCATCGAAAATACTTCATCGTTCATTTTATCGGCTTTTTCAAGTAAACCTTGTTTTTTATAAATATCTAGCATCAATATCATCGATGCGAGTTTCATATCACCTATTCCGGCTAGGTGGGCAACCTCAATATTTTTTGTGGCTAAGGCGAGCGCATCTTCGTAGTTTTCTTGTTTGTATAAAATATTAGCAATTGAATACTGAGCAAAAGACAGTCCTTTTTGCATGTTAACAGATTCAAAGTAAGAGAGTGCTTTGTCTAAATAAATGAGGGATTCGTTTGGTTTATTTATTTCAAGTAATACATTGCCCAAGCTCCAGTAAGCTTTAGCTGTATATAAGCCATCTTGAGTTTGCTGATATGCGATCAGCGCTTTTTTAGCGTATGTTATTGCTTTTTCTTTGTTTTCTAAATAATTATACGCATCGGCTATCTTCCTGTAAAAATAGCCTTGCGATGCAATATCGTTGTTTTGCATCGCCAGTTCTAATCCGTCGAGTGCCACGCTCAAGGTTTTTTTCAGTTCATCTGTTTCGGTATAAAAGTATGCAAAGGCTCTTAAAATAATGATTTTTTCAGCCGGTGTAGATTGAGAAAATCGCGTTTTTAGTTGATTAACAACATCGTTTGCCTTTTGGAGTTCTTTTTGTAGGCTAAGCAGTTTTAATTGTGACTCCAAAAATAGCAGTAATACGTCAGGTTGTTTAGATAATTGCTGATTTGATAAGTAAACAGTGAGGTGTTTATCTAATTTTTCGTACTTTTCTTCCCTAAAAAGCAGTTCGGCATAAATGGCTGCAGCTTCTAAATGCAAAGCGTCATTCTGTTTTAATTTACTTTGCTCGTAAGCTTGAGTGATTTGTTTTTTGTTTTGCAGGTAGTCAAGTTTGTCTGTTCTTACACTTTTAATCAGCGCGCGTACGTCTTGCTGACTGAGCTCAGGGGTAGTGGAATTGTTTGAATAAGCAATACTTTGAAAGGCGGCGAGTAAAAAAAACACAACAACAAGCTGTTTAACCAACACCGATAGGTAACTTGCTTTAAATTGCATGTTATTAGTCATATTCAGCCCTTACTAACTTGATACGTGTAGCTTTTTTGAAAAACGTAGGGTTAGTTAAATTTTGGCTAAACCTCATCCATATACTTTTAGTAATCAAAAACTTAAGCAGGTTGTAGCCTTGAGAGACGTTTATATCTAGCATTTTCAATCTCTATTAAGTATTGGTTAACCACTAATTATCCAATTACATTACCATAAAAGTTATTTTATAAAAATATCTACGCCTATAATCCTAGTATAAGCGTGATAGCAGCCTTATTTATGGTGGTTTTAGTATTTATCTGTTAAAAATCAGCATCAATTTTAAACTCTAAACGCTCGTGATTAATCGGGTGCGTGAATGCTAGATACTCAGCATGCAGGTGTAACCGGTCTGCTTTTTTACCATAATGTGTATCACCAATAATAGGGGTGTTTAAACCTAATACATGTGCGCAGTGCACACGCAGTTGATGTGTGCGCCCTGTTTTAGGGTAGAGCTGCAAGCGAGTTGTGTTGTTTTTTCGCTCAAGTACTTGCCATGTTGTAAGTGCAGGCTTTCCTTTTTGGTAACACACTTTTTGACGCGGCTTATCATCAAAATCTGGTGTTAGGGGTAACTCTATAGTACCGCTTTCTTGTTCTATATTCCCATCGACTAAAGCAACGTAGCGCTTTTCTATTGTGCGCTCAATAAATTGTTTTTGAATGGCTTTATGTGCCCGTTTATTTAGGGCAATAATTAATAGTCCTGAGGTTGACATATCCAATCGGTGCACAATAAGTGGGCCTGTAGCTTCTGGAAATTGTGTTTTCATACGCAAGAATACAGAGTCGTCTATGGTAATGCCCGGGACCGATAAAAACTCTGCCGGCTTATTCACTATGACCAAATCGTCATCTTGGTAAACAACAGTAAGCTCTTTACCTTGTGCAGGGTTATTCAACAGTGGGCTAGGTTCTACATTTAAGCCTTTTAGCATGTGGCCTAAGATAGGCTGACATTTACTAAAGCAAGATGGGTAGTAGTTTTTATGCTGCCTAACCGCAGATTTAGGCGGGGCTCCCCACCAAAATTCACCCATGGCAATGGGTGTTAAGTTATGTTTAAACGCATATTGAAACAATTTAGGGGCTGCACAGTCACCTGCCCCCGAGGCCGGCGTATGCTCAGGTAATTTGGCAAAAATAGCATTGAGGTCTTCTATTTCGCCATCAATATTAAGAAATTGATATTGAGCAAATAGTATTTTTTGTAAGCTTTTGGAGAGCGTTTTACGGCGTTTTTTTAAATGTTCAAGTTCATCGTTTATTTTGCTATGCGCTTGTTCAAGTGTGATTAGCTGTGTTTGCCATTTTTGCTTTAATGCCTGAAGCTGCTTTTTTTCTTCAATGCTTTGTGTTGCTAGCTTTTTTTTGAGTTGTTGGATTTTGGTTTTACTCGATTTTTTTTCAGCGTCGCTGCGTTGTTTTTTACGCTTTTTTCTGCTTTTTTGCATTAAAGCATGCTGCGCTTGCAGCTCTTTTTCAAAGCCTTCGTTGGCGGTAGCTAATAATTGGCTAATGCTCTTTAGTTGCTCACTGTTTTCAAGTTCGTCTATTTGTGCGTTCAAGTCATTTATTATTTTGCTTTTAGCTAAGTAATTTTCATCGTTTAATTGCATACTTGAAATAGGGGGCACAAAGTTAATACTGGCTTTGTTTGCGTCAACTTGCCCTGAGTAGGCCGCTAAAAAGCCCAGTTCGTTTTGCTCATTTTTAACCACTAATACGCCAAACATTTTACCCGCGCTTTCAGCTTTTAAATGTGGCAGTGTTTCGAGCTGCTGTTGCAATTGTTCGCTTGCTGCAATAGTTAACGGGTGTGGCTCGTAAAAAAAGGGGTAAGTAAACTGTTCCGGTAAAGGAATAGTGGAAACAGGTTGAGCAAATGGGGTAAAACAAGGGCTGTTAGGCATAGCGGTCGAATTATGAAATTGAGGCGAAGAATTAATTTAGATTTTATCACAGCATGAGCTTGCTAGGGGATATTGGTTCTACAAATAATAAAAAAAGGCCAGCAACAATGCCGGCCTTGATATTTTAACTTACCACAAATTATTTATTGGCATCTTTTACTGCTTTAAGTTTTGCTGCGTGGTCTATTTCGTAATCAGGCATGTCTTTTTTACCCTCTATTAAATAGTTATCCATCCAACGCATTAAACGTAAGCTGTAGTCGTATTGTGCTGCCACTTTACGGTTGCCGTGGCCTTCACCCGGGTAATAAACAAGGCGTACATCTTTACCTTGTACTTTCATGTAGCGGTAAAGCTCCATAGATTGCGCAGGGTGCACGCGTGGATCGTCTTTACCGTGCATAATAAGCAACGGTGTTTCTGACTGACCAGCCCAGTAAATTGGGCTGCGCTCTAAATACCATTGCCATTTATCCCACGGGTATGAACGGGCATGCACTAGGTGCATTTCGTTTGAAATATCAGTGGTACCAAACTTAGAAAGTTGGTTAGTGACACCCACAAACATAACACTTGCTGCAAAATGTTCAGTTAGTTTTGTTGCGCCCCAAGCAGAGGCGTAACCGCCGTAAGAACCACCTGTGATACCAACGCGTTTGCTGTCAACTAGACCCATGTCGACTAAATGGTTTTTAAAGTCCACTAGGTCGTCAAACTCTTTACCAGCGTAATCGTTTTGCCCTAGCTTTGAATAATCAACGCCTTTACCTGTAGAACCACGATAGTTTGGATAAAATACCGCGTACCCACGTGCAGCACCCATTTGGCCAGGGCGAGAGTAATTGGTGATCCACCCATCTTTGTCGTGACTTTCTGGGCCGCCATGTACTGACATTATAAGTGGGTAGCGTGTGCCTTTTTTGTAATCGAGCGGGTATACAAGTACGCCGTCTAGTTCAACGCCATCACGCGCTTTAAGTTTAATCGTTTCTTGTTTAGCAAAACGTTTATCGTTCAGCCAGCTGTTTGAGTCTGTTAAACGCTTTGCTTTTTTACTACGCACAATAAACACTTCGTTAGGGTGCTTAGCACTGTTACCACGAAGTGCCAATGTTTTATCTGAGTCAGAAACACTTAACTGCGTTGCAATAAATTGGCCTTCATCAACTAACTTTTTGTATTTATTAGAGCCTGCTTTGATACTGGCAACAAAGCTTTGCGTACCTACATTGGCAATAAAGTTAAGCGTGTTACGCTTATGCGACCATTCAAAATCAACGACGTGGCCCATAAAGTTAGGTAGCCACTCAGTGATTTTTGCGGTTTCAGTGTCAGCAATAAATAAGCGGCCAGTTGCTGGGTCGTGCTGATCTTCTGCGCCTAAAATAGCGACGTATTTACCATCATGCGACAGCTCGGCATCGCCCAATTTACCCTGTGTTTTAAACGATAAAGTTACTTTTTCGTTAGCAATATCGTAAAGGTGCCACATTGATTTAGTATAGCGATCGTCAATAAGTGCTGTAGGTTGAGTTTTAACGAGTAGCTTTTCACTGTCGGCTGACCAGTTAACATCGCTTACATAGCTATCAATGTTTATGGCTGTTGGCGATAATGGTTTATCTTCTTTGGCCAAATCAACAACAAAGAGTTGTTTGTTTTTTAAACCTAGTTCGTATACTTCTGCTTTAAAACCAAGTTTTTTTAATTCTTTATCTGATTTGTCGGCAGCGGGCATCGCTAATAACGCAAGCTGTTTATTGTCTGGGCTTAGTTGATAACTTGAAATAGAAGTCCCTTTTAACGACATAACTGCTTGTGCTTGTCCGCCATCAACAGGAATTTGGTAAAGCGAAGTAAATTTATCGTCTTTAAGCTTTGCTAAAAAGTAAATTGTTTTGCTGTCGTTTGACCACTGTAGGCTTTTAATATTAACCGAGCCGGTAATAAATGGGCGTTCAACACCTTCATCGTCTACAACGTAAAGTTCGCTGTAATTGCTGCCATTTTCGTCAACGTAAAGTTTGCGTGGTAACGAGCGTGTAAATGCAACGCTTTCACCATCTGGGCTAATACTTGTTTGTATTACCGATTTTACTTTTGGAATGTCTTCAACTGTGATTGCTGATTGCGCAAATGCAAGGCTGCTTGAAAGCCCGATTGCTAGCGCTAAGCTTGTCTTAAGCATTGTTATATCCTTTATTTTTAAAATCCAGATTAGTATAACAAGCTAAGGTTAATAAACTAAAAAATGCGATTAATGCTCAAAAGAGGGCGTTAAATGAAGGTGATAAAATAAATAATGAATAGCGCGGAATGTACCGCGCTGCTTTTTATAAACTTTTTTTAGGCGGTAAGGCAACGTTTGCAAATATAAGCCCGGCTACAAGCGACATAAATATTAAAAATGTTTGCTGGCCTATATGCTCTGCATATATAAAGTCTTGGCCTTCAATAAGTGAATTTAAGCCAATGTAGGTTTTGCTACCTGGGACTAATACAATCAAGCCCTGCATTGCCACAATTGAAGCCGGCGCATTAGCAACACGGTTAAATAAATTACTAAAAATACCCACCGATAACGCGCCAACAAAAGTACCCAATGTGTAATCTAAATACATTGCTGACCCAATACTTGTGCCATAGGCTATAAAGCCTGATGCAATAGACCAACCCGCATGTTTTAGTTTGGTTCTAAATATAACTATTAGGCTGCTACACAGTAAAAATATAGCAAGCCAAGGTGTCCAGCTGGGTAAAGGCTCTGGTTGAACAAAGTCTGCTTGGCCAAAAAGTGCAAAGCCAATGCCTATACCTATAAAGCCACCAAAATAGAGTTTAAACAGCAACATAAATGAGTCCATTACTCTTGCTGTACCCGAGACCAAGTGGCGAGCTGCAAGCTCTGCCAATCCAAGTGCAAGCGCAAGGCCCGGTATAAATACAATAATGGCAGAAAGCACCACTAAGCGTATGTTTACTTCGGGTGTTATATAAACGCTTACAGCACAGGCCATAATTGCTGAAACAATAGCAACAAGTGGTTCAAGCATATGCGCTACACGTTTAGAGCGCATAGACCACAATACAAACATATACACCACAAGGGTGAGTAACGCAGACCAAATTACATCGGTCCAACTGGTGCCCATAAGCATTGCAAATGCGCCGCCCGAGGTTGCAAATGCAATACCTGTGGTTAATTTATTGTAAGGGTTAGGGGCATCAAAAATTATATCTAGCTGCTGGTCTACTTCTTGAAGAGACAATTCTTCATTAAGCATTTTATTTACAAGGTCGTCGGTATCGGCAAGTGATCCTAAATCATGATCGCCTGGGTCAACTCGTGCCACATGCGTATACTCATCTTCATGGCCGTCGGTCCAAATAACAAAGGTGACCGAGGTGGGCGACATAACAAACGACGATTTGAGGCCTAAGTATGTGGCGACTTCCATTAAGTGTGCTTCTAGGCGGTAGGCAGGCGTACCGTATTTATGAAGCATTTTACCCAACTTAACGATAAATTTGCGTTTTTCTGTAAAGGTTGCAGTTTTCAAATCTTATTTAGGCCAGTGTGTAAATAAATTAGCTAAAAGTATAGGCTAAAACGCCCATATGTAATGGGCGCGATTTTAAAGACTAATTGGTGTGTGTCTAGTCATTTTTAATCTAATTTTTTATTTTTTTCTGCTATCCATTGCGCCATGTATTGTGTGCTTCGCATTGTATGATGTTTGAGCATTTGTCCGGTAAAGTTTTTTTCACGATGCGCGCTTAGATCGCTGCTTATTGCATCTATTTTATTAATGAGCGCCGCGCTTAATTTTACTTTGTCGTATACGGTGTTAAGTAGCGTATTGCCAGCTTGCTGGGCATGTTTAAAATCGGTTTCATTGGTGTAAAGCTCAACGGCTGCGTTTGCAAAGTCTTCGGTATTATTAGCCACTTTACCAGACCAAGGTAAATCGTTGTGCATGCCCTCTACACCAATACTGGTGGTAACGCTGGGTGTTTGCATTATCATGGCTTCAAGTAATTTACCTTTAATACCAGCGCCAAACCTCAGAGGAGCTAAACATACGCGCGCACTTTGCATTACATCAAAGGCGTTATCGGCCCAGCCTTTTATTAAAAAACCCGTTTTAGGGTTATTAAGTGCTGTGGCTTTAGGTGGCGGGTAAGAGCCATAAATATGTAGTTCTGCTTTTGGTAGTTGTTTACGAATTAACGGCCATATTTTTTGCAAGTAAAGTACTGCGTCCCAGTTTGGCGCATGCCTAAAATTACCTATCGTCATAAAGTGCTGACGTTCATCAAAGCTTTTAGTGGTTTCGGGCAGCGAGGTTAAATCGACCATAAACGGTAAATGGTGTAATAAGCTTGGTTCGACCTTAAATACGCTATTGAGTAATTCCATTTCGTAGCTTGAAATAATTAGGCTTAGGTCGCAACGCAAAATAGCCGCTATTTCGCGTTTAGCTATGTCTGAATGTAAATCGCTTGTTGTAAATTCACGCTCGCCTTTGTGCGCTTCATAGCGTGCGTTTCGCAGGCACTGTAAATCTTCGGTATCGAGAATCTTAATGGCATTGGGGCAATGCTTATCAACGCGCCAACCAAATTGTTCTTCCATCATAAATCGGTCAAACATTACAATATCTGGGTTATAGGCTTTAACGTATTCGTCAAAGCTTTCGCAATTAAGGGCAATGCTTTGGCTTGTTATACCAAAGTCGTCAAGGTTTACCATGTGCTCTGTGCGTTGAGCGGGAGTAGCAAACTCCACTTGCCAGTTTTGTGCTGTAAATGCGTTCAATAATGACATCATGTGCGTACCCGCAGCGGATGAGTTGGGCTCTGGCCATACGTAGCCAATTACCAGCACTTTTTTCATTGGCTAGACTCTTTAATTTGTAAGTTAACATTTACCAGTGTTTTAACCGGTGGGGCTGTATTTTGTAATAGTTCTTGTAGTACTAAAAGGCAACGTTTTGCGATTTCATGCGTGCTGATTGCAACACTCGTTAATGTATCGTCAAGTAAGGCGCTATTTTTAACTTGCTGACAGCTTACTACTTTAATGCGTTGATTAGCTGCTAAGTTTAGTGTGTTAATGCTTGCTAGCACGCCGTGGGCGATAATGTCATTCGCACACACAATGGCGTTAATAGCAGGGGTGCTTTTATAAGCCTGTGCAAAAGCATTTTTGGCACTAAGAGCGGAATTTTCACCACATTCGATTGCGTTTAGTGGCGATATACTGTGTTGTGCACATGCGGTATTAAAGCCGTGTTGAAGTGTTAAGCAGCTGCTTAATTGTAAATTGCTGCCTATAAACGCAATGTTTGTAACCCCTTGAGAAAGTAAATGCATGCTAACTATATGGCTTGCTTTTTTGTAGTCGGGTAACACACAAGGTGCATTACTAAATGCAAGCTCTTGCATTAACGTAACAACGCTATGCTGAGAACTTAATGTGTCTAACCATTGGGTGCATGTATTAGTCACAGGGCAAATTATAAATCCGGCGGCGTTGTATTCTTTTAGTTTATTAATTGCCTGTGTTTGCTGCTCAACGTTATTGTTACTGCTAACAATAACGGCCTGAAAACCTTCATTGTTTAATATTAGCTCAAGCTCGGTGGCCAACTGTGCCATAACAGGGTCAGTTAAATCATTTATAACCACAGCGATTAAATTAGAGCGCTTTGAGCGCATAGCTGCGGCATCGCGATTATAAACGTAGCCTAACTCATCAATTGCTTTTAATACTTTTTGTTTGCTTTTATCACTGACTTTTTTACTTTGAGTAAGCACCAAAGACACCGTTGACTTAGACACACCTGCAAGGTCGGCAACATCAAAAATTGTGACAGATTTAGCTTTGTTATGCATAGTTGTGTTTGTCGCAGTGATAAATTAAAAACGCGTTAGTGTAGCTTAAACTGGGCTGTTAAGTCATCTTTTGCCATGTGTTGAGCCACCTTAATGCTTTATGAACAAAGCAAAACGTGTTTATATACACTTAATTGTGTAAAAAATAACAAAAGGATAAAAACATGAACGCTTTTAGGCTGTTAGTTGCCTTTATTTGTTGTGTTGTATTACTACCATTTAGTCATGCAGAGCAGGGCTACCAAACTCCTTCGCCTGATTTAGCGGCAGTGGTAGATGCTAAATTGGCGCCCACAAGTTACTTATCAAGTGATGGTCAGTGGCTTGCGCTATTTGAACGCAGGCGTGTTGTATCGCTTGATGAGCTTGCAATTGAAGAGTTAAAGCTTGCGGGGATTAAACTAAACCCGGCTAATTTTTCACGCACACGGGTGCGCGCAAATTTTAGTGCTGTAGAACTTAAACATGTGCAAAGTGGCACTGTTATTAATATTAATAACTTACCAAATGGTATTATTCGCTCGCCTAAGTGGTCTTCTAATAGCAAATACTTAGCGTTTATTGTTGAACAAACAAACGAAGCAAATTTATGGCTGTATAGTGTTGAAAGTAAACAAGCAAAAATGCTTTCAAGTGCTGCGTTAAATTCAGTTTTAACGGCATCGCCATACCAATGGTTACCAGACAGCACAGCCATTATTGCAAACCTAGCTGTAAATGTGGGTAAACCACGACTAGAAAACAACAGCCAAAATGTTGTGCCAGTTATTCAGCAAAGTACTGGTGAAAAAGCCCCTGCACGCACGTATCAAAATTTATTAACGAGCCCATTTGATGAAGCTCAATTTAAGTTTTTTGGTCAAGGCCAGTTGGCTTACATTACTCTTGATGGAAAAGCTCAAGCCATTGGCAGTCCCGCACTTTTTAAATCGTTTTCGGTATCGCCTGACTCAACTAATATTTTGGTGGCGGGAATTAACGAGCCGTTTTCGTATCAAGTGCCTTACAGCCGCTTTGCGACAACGTGGCAAATATGGGGTATGCGCGGTTTTGCATTAGCCGAGCTTGCTAAGCAACCTTTGGCCGATAATATTCCACAAGGTTACGACAGTGTACGTACAGGAAGACGTAATTTTGAATGGCGAGCAGATCAGGGTGCTGAAGTTATTTGGGCAGAAGCGCAAGATGGCGGCGACATGAAAACTGACGTGCCACACCATGATTACATTTATAGCTTACGTGCGCCGTTTAAACGCGAGCCAAAGTTATTTGCAAAAGTAGAACGTCGTTATGAGGGTATGGAGTGGGCTAATAACGACATTGCTATGCTTAGCGATTGGCGCTTCAGCGACCGTCAATTACGCACGTATGTAATACAGCCGCGTAATGCCGATAGTAACCGTGTGCTGTTTTCAGAGCGTAGTTATAACGATGCTTATAAAGACCCAGGTAATGCTATTTACGAGCGTAACGATTTAGGCGCTAATGTAATTAAAGTGGTTGGTGGGCGTTATATTTACCTGCGCGGCAATGGCGCGTCAGAACAAGGTAACATCCCGTTTTTAGACAGGTACGATGTAAAAACAAATAGTAGCAAGCGTTTATGGGAATCTAAAGCGCCTTATTACGAGCGTGTAAGGGCGCTGCTTGATGACGAAGGCGAGCGCTTTATTACTGTTCGTGAGTCTAAAACTGAGCAGCCTAACTTTTTTATTCGTGATTTAGATGACGATTCGTTAACCCAACTAACGCAATTTGAACACCCATACCCTGCTTTTAAAGGTGTAACAAAAGAACAAGTGCGTTATACGCGCGACGACGGTGTTGAGCTTTCTGGCACGTTATATTTACCACCAGGGTACGACAAAACACAAGGCACTTTGCCTGTGCTTATGTGGGCTTACCCGCTTGAATACAAAGACAAAGCCGTAGCGTCGCAAGTTCGCGAGTCGCCTTACGAGTTTACGTATATTGGTTACTGGGGTCCAATGCCGTACCTTGCCAAAGGTATTGCCGTGTTTGACGATCCTAAAATGCCGATTGTAGGTGTTGATGGTAGTGAGCCAAACGATAACTTTAGAACACAACTTGTAGCAAGCGCGCAAGCTGCGGTAGATGTGTTAGTTAATAAAGGGATTGCTGATAAAGACAAAATAGCCATAGCAGGGCATTCATACGGTGCATTTATGGTTGCTAACTTATTGGCGCATAGTGATTTATTTAAAACAGGTATTGCTCGAAGTGGTGCGTATAACCGTACGTTAACACCGTTTGGTTTTCAGGGAGAAGAACGTGATTTTTGGCAGGCGCAAAGTGTATACGCTAATATGTCGCCGTTTTTTCACGCCGAAAAAATCAATGAGCCAATGCTCATGATACACGGTAAAGAGGATCCTAATTCAGGCACTTTCCCAATGCAAAGTGAGCGAATGTATGCCGCGCTTAAAGGCTTAGGAAAAGATGCCCGTTTAGTTATGCTGCCTTACGAAGCTCATGGCTACCGCGCACGTAAAAGCTTATTACATGTATTGTGGGAGCAAGAGCAGTGGTTAGATAAGTATTTGTTAAATGATACACCACAGCCAGTAGAGGTCGTTAGCGAACCTGCTGTTAATACCCAGCAATAACAATACACATAGGCAAGCAACAGCGCGGCTACTTATAGCCGCGTTTTTGTTATGAATACGAGAGTAAATTAATGATTGATGTAGCAGCACTGGCAGTTTTTATTTCTACCTTCTTTTTTGTATCTATCACACCGGGTATGTGTATGACCCTTGCCATGACATTAGGTATGAGCATCGGTGTGCGCCGCACCCTTTGGATGATGATAGGTGAGCTGTTAGGGGTTGCAAGTGTAGCTATTGCGGCGGTACTTGGGGTTGCAAGTGTCATGCTAAATTATCCTGATGCGTTCGCTATTTTAAAATGGGTCGGTGGTGCCTACTTAATTTATATAGGTATAAATATGTGGCGCGCCAAAGGTAAAATGTCGGTTAATACACATAGCCCAAGTGATGTAAGTAGGCAGTCGCTTTTTACGCAAGGGTTTATTACCGCTGTTGCTAACCCAAAAGGGTGGGCGTTTATGATCTCACTATTGCCGCCGTTTATTAATGTTGACCAGGCTGTTGCGCCACAGTTATTTATTTTACTTAGCGTAATTATGATAACCGAATTTGTAAGTATGTTAGCGTATGCAACAGGTGGTAAAAGCCTACGCTTGTTTTTAGCCCGAGGCGATAATATTAAATGGATGAACCGGATTGCAGGCAGTTTAATGATGCTTGTAGGTGTTTGGTTAGCCTTAGATTAATAATAAAGAGCCCGTGGCTCTTTATTATTTTGCTCATAACGACTATTAATTTTTAATTAGAACCTGCGTGATTTAACTGCGCTTTTAAAAATGGTGCCGTTTTACTTTTTTGTGACTCAGCGACCCTTTCAGGTTTTCCTTGTGCAACTATTACCCCGCCTTCGTCGCCAGCTCCTGGGCCAATATCAATAACCCAATCACTGTTACTGGCTACTTGCATATCGTGCTCAACCATAATGACGGTGTTGCCAGCATCAACTAAGCCATTTAACTGCGCCATTAGCATGGCTACATCTTTTGGGTGTAGGCCTGTGGTTGGTTCATCTAAAATATAAAGCGTATCGCCTCGCTGTGTACGTTGTAGTTCAGTGGCAAGTTTAATACGTTGTGCCTCGCCGCCCGAAAGTTCAGTAGCAGGTTGCCCTAAACGTAAATAGCCAAGGCCCACTTGTAAAAGCGCATTGAGCGCGCGCAAAATAGCGGGATCATCGGAAAAAAATGTATGCGCTGACTCAACGGTTAAATTAAGCACATCGGCAATGGTTTTCTCTTTATAGGTAATGTCGAGTGTTTTTTGGTTATAGCGCTTGCCATTACACACAGGGCAAGGCGAATACACGCTGGGTAAAAATAACAGCTCTACGCTTACAAAGCCTACGCCTTCGCAGTTTTCGCAGCGGCCTTTTTTAACATTAAACGAAAAGCGACCGGCATCGTATTTTCGCTTTTTTGCCTCAGTGGTGTTTGCAAATAGCTTACGTACTTGATCGAATAAGCCCGTGTAAGTGGCAAGGTTTGAGCGAGGTGTACGGCCAATGGCTTTTTGATCAACCGTTATTAGGCGCTTTATGTGTTCAATGCCCTGAGTTATTTTCCCGTCGGTTGCTACGTTGAGCTCTTGCTCGAGTAAATCTGCTTCGTCGGTTGGCATTTGTGGCTGCGATTTTTGCCCAAGTGCATCGTAAACCAAGTCAACAAGTGCTTGGCTTACTAAGCTCGATTTACCAGAGCCAGATACTCCCGTAACACTTGTAATAACCCCAAGCGGAAATTCTACATTAAGCTTTTGTAAGTTATTACGTTCAACATTTTTAAGCGTTAGCCACGCTTTAGGCTGGCGTTGCTTGTTTTGTATGGGAGCCTGCTGGGTTTGGTTATTTTTAAATAAATACTGACTAGTGTGTGAGCTACTAATTTGATTTAAGCCTTCAACGGGGCCGCTATAAACTATGTTACCGCCATGGGAGCCCGCATTTGGTCCAACATCGACTACCCAGTCGGCATGTCGAATAACACTTACGTCGTGCTCAACCACAAATACAGAGTTACCAGCAGCTATTAGTTCATCTAATGCGCTTAAAAGTGCTTGTGTATCGGCAGGGTGTAAACCAGCAGAAGGTTCATCTAATACATACACAACACCAAATAATTTTGAGCGAAGTTGCGTTGCTAGCCGCAAACGTTGTAACTCCCCTGGTGATAACGATGGGGTGGTGCGCTCAAGCGATAAATACCCTAGGCCAAGTTTAGTCAGTGACTCTATACGTTTAATAATATCGCTTGTAATACGCTTAGCGACGATGGCTTTTTCTGGGTTTGTAGCGTTACTTTTAGCAGGGATATTAGCGGCAATGCTTAATTTATCTGCAAGTTCGTTTAATGTTAACTGCGAAATTTCGCCTATATCAAGGCCTGCGACTTTAACCGATAACGACTCTTTTTTAAGCTTTTTACCTTTACAGCTTGGGCATGGGGATATTTGCATAAACTGCGACACTCGTTTTTTAATACGAGGGCTTTGTGTTGTAGCAAAAGATTTAAGAACAAAGCGCTTAGCACTGGTAAAAGTACCTTTATAGCGAGGTTTTTCGCCATTTTTAATGGCGTTTTTAACCTCTAAAATAGTGTAGTCTGGGTAAACAGGTACAGTGGGGGTGTCGTCTGAAAATAAAATCCAATCGCGTGCTTTTTTCGGTAACTCATACCATGGTATGTCGATGTCGTAACCAAGTGATACCAGTATGCGACTTAAGTTTTTACCTTGCCATGCTGGTGGCCAAGCTTCTATTGCGCCTTCGCGTATCGTTTTTGTATTGTCGGGCACAAGTAGTTGTTCGGTTACCTCAAAAGTGCGGCCAATGCCCGAACATTGTGGACATGCACCTTCGGGGGTATTTGGAGAAAACGCATCGGCATACAAAATGCTCTGCCCTTTAGGGTATTCGCCAGCGCGTGAGTAAAGCATTCGCAGCGCGTTAGAAATAGTAGTTACGCTGCCAACCGATGAACGAACAGAAGGCGCACCGCGCTGTTGCTGCATTGCTACTGCTGGTGGCAGTCCTTCAATTGAGTCTACGTCGGGTTCGTCAACCTGATCGATTAACCTGCGTGCATAAGGCGATACCGAATCAAGGTAACGATGCTGCGATTCAGCAAATAATGTTCCAAAGGCGAGCGATGATTTACCCGAGCCCGATATACCAGTAAACACCACAAGCGAATTACGGGGCAGGTTTACATCCACATTTTTTAAGTTATGAACACGTGCGCCTCTTACTTGAATGCTGTGCTCAGTGTTTAATAAAGCCGATTGCGAATTTTCAATCGCGGCTGAACTGTTAAATGTGGTTGCCATGTAATTGTCTCCGTTTAATCGCCATGTTTATTAGGTGAAATTAAAACTAAGGTTACACAAGCCACCCTGAATGAGCGCTTAGTGAGCATTACTGTATTTGTTGTGTATGTTTACATAATAGGTAAATGCTGAGAGTATGCTTAACTACGTAGACTATACAAACGTCAATAAACGCTCGAAGGGGGTTATTAATATGGTTAAAGCATGGATTTTAATGTTGATTTTACTGTCGTCTTCGGTATTGGCAAATACTGAGAACGTAATAAACGTAGACAGAGCCATACCCAATAGCTTGCATTTAGCATTTCCAAACGATGCTAACATTACGCCTAAAAAAGGCGACTTCAATGTTTTAAATTACATATTAATGAGTAATAACGAGGGTGAACGCTGGGCGGTAATAACACTCACTAATTTATCGACGGGCAATCGTGAGCTTAACGAAGACCACTTACTGGCTTTATTCGCTGATGGAACGCGACTACCTCCTCAACCTTTTAAATTAAGTTTTAAGGGTAACGAAACGCAGTCGGTAACTGTCTCGTTTGCTGAACATAAATTTCCTATTTTAAGTGTTTACTCAAGTAATGATCAGTAGCTAACTTTAAAATAAGCCTAAATATGCAGTAATTGTTTTAGCTTATCGGCACCGGCTCTGCTGGTGTTAAGCTCCGATTTTACATCGTCGTTTACAATCACCATCAATTTGCCGTTAAACCAGCGCTGTATTTCTTTTATATGGTCAATATTAACCAAATAACTGCGATGAATACGCACAAAATTGTGCGTGGCTAGGGCGTGTTCAAGCTGATCGAGCGTGTCGCTCAAATGATTAAACGTTTCTCCATTCCACGCTAAGCTATTTCCCTGCTCTGATTTAATAAATTTAATATCGCTTGGGGAAAGTAAAAATATGCGCTCACCACTTTTACTAACCAGTTTGTTTAATGAACTTTCGGTGAGTGTAAAGGCGGGTTCACCTGCGCAGCTAGTTACATGAGTGTGCGCTCGTTGTTGCTCTAATTGCTGCTGTGCTTTGGCTAACGCTTTTTTTAATCGTGCAATTGGAAAAGGTTTGAGTAAATAGTCAGTTGAGGCGTGCTCAAATGCTTCAATCGCAAATTGGTCGTACGCGGTTGTGTAAATAATAATGGGTTGATAGTTAAGTAAATCAATGAGTTCAAGGCCATTAATTTCAGGCATTTGAATATCAAGCAATACCACATCAGGAGTCAGCTCATTAATTAATGCAATGGCCTCTTTGCCATTTGTGGCTATACCTACGACGTCAACATGCTCCATTAAGCTTAATTGATGGTTTAATTTTTCGCGAGCAGGAAGCTCGTCATCGGCAAACAGTATGCGCATTTTAGTCGTTTTATTTGGCAGGTTTATATTGTTCATAACGCTAGCTCCAGCGTAACAACAGCACCATTATCATTACTGAGCAATACTTTACTTTGTCCAAGTTGATTAACGCGTAGCATAATGTTTTTCATCCCAATACCTTTTCCGTAGCCACATTTTAATACGTCGTCAGTAAAGCCTTTTCCGTTGTCGCTTATCACAATTTTTACCCCGTTAGACATTTCACTCAGGGTAATATTAAGTGTAAGTGAAGTTTGTTTAGCATTGTGCTTAATTGCATTTTCAATAATAGGTTGAATAAGTAGAGGTGGTAGCGTTTTGTTTTTAAGGGTATTAGGAATGTGGTAATTAACCTTAAGCTTATCGCCAAAGCGTGCTTTTTCAATATTTAGGTACTTTTCTATTATGGTAAGCTCTTGCTGTAAAGGTATTTGCTGTTGCTCTGCGGTATCAAGCGAGTACCTTAAAATATCAGCCAGTTCATGCAGTACTTCATCGGCTAAATCGGGTTTTGTGTGTATGTAAGCGGAAATTGTATTTAAGCTATTAAACATAAAATGAGGGTTTAGCTGGTATCGCAATGTAGCAAGTTGGGCTTGTTTAAGCGCATGTTTTTCAGCTGTTACGCGTTTTTTGCTTTCAATAAAAATACTGGTAAGGTAAATGCACGAGCCCCAAAGTAAGCCGTTAAATACAACAAATATCCCCATTGATTTATGCCCATCAAAAAGTAGTGTGAGCACTATATCGGTAAGCACATTACCGAGGGCCATAAATACAACGGCAATTAACCATTCAAGTGCTGTTTTATTAATGTGCTTATTGCGCAGAAAAAAAATAACCGCTGCCGCACTCCATACCGGAACCCAATAAAAAGTAATAAACCACACGGTTGCGGCGAGTGCACTGCCGCCTGTTAAGGGCGCAGAGTTAGCAATTATCAGCCCAAGGGCATAAGCAATATCAACAATAAGTAGAATAAAAAAGCTGTATTTGTAAAAAGGATGTTTGAGCATAATAGGTGCTTCTTTTTGTAAGTGATTAAACCATAACAAAAAACAGTCAAAACCCAAAGAGTTTGCGTTTTGACTGTTACTTATTTAAAAGTAAGTTAGCTCTTTGATTTGTAGTGTGTTTTTTAACGGCTCGTTGCTTGCGCCTGGCATTTTACGCCACATTAAGTTAACCCCTGTTAATTCTGTTGCCGACCACGTAACGGGGCTACCAAACCCAAACTGTTTAAATGTAGTGAAAGGTATATCAAGCGTGGTCCACTCATCGCGTGGTTTTAAAAGTACACTAAAGTGATCCCAATCTTTTACATCACTATGATAAACAGACATAGCAAAAGGTGTAGTTGAGCCTTTATAGGTTAAGCGAATACCTTTAAATGTTGAGGCATCAGCCGGTGACGAAAACTTAATTTCAGCGCCCGCCCATGCACCAAAGCTGGTAGGCTTTGTAATGGTTGTATCAATAGTTAAGCTATTTTTATGCGTGGTAAGCGTTGCAACAGACTGCCCACCCATTACCGAATCGCTCATAGCTTGCCATGGTGTATCACCGGTAAAATCATCAATACTATGCTGTGCTTGGCTGCTTTTAACTTCTTCATTGCAGGTAGGGCCTTGTGGTGTAATGGCCTTGTTTTGAGCAATAAGCGCTGGGCGGTCTACTTTTAAACCTGTTTTATACACCTGTGAGATAGTGTGAATATGATTTATATCATTAAGTGGGTTTTGTTTAAGCAGTACAAAACTTGCCTCAAAACCTTTAGCAAGTTTGCCAATGCTCCCAGCTTTATTAATCGCTTTTGCGCCGTTAACCGTTGCTGCGTTAATTATTTCACCATTAGTTAGGCCTGCTTTTTTAAGCGCATCTAACTCGTTGTGTAACCCAATACCGTGCAGCGTGTATGGGTTTCCGGCATCAGAGCCTGTGCCAATAGTAATATTAGCTTTATGTAGCTTTTGTATATTTGCATAAGCTGTTTTACGCTCATCCCACGCGTGCTCTTTCCACTTTGAAGGTGCAGGCACCTTTTCAAACAAACACCCTTGAAGCTTTTCAGGGATAGTTTTTAGTAACTCGCTTTGTGAGCTAATAGTATGGTTATGCTTTTCATCGCTGTGATTGTGGTACACCGCAAGGGTAGGAATGTAAGTTACGTTATGATCTTTCATTAGCGTAATAAACTCATCGTCAATCGCTTCGCTATTAATGCCGTGCGCTAAAGCCGTTGCACCGGCCTTAATTGCGCGTTTACCATCATTTAGTGTAGAAACATGCACAAAATACGGTAAATTAGCGGCTTTAGAGCGCTTACCTAGCTCCGCCAGTTGGCTATCAGTTAACGATTTACCCACACCGCCAAAGGTTTCAATAACTGCTTTAGTTACATGTGGCTTTGTGCTTATATGTTTTTGCCACAGCGCTGCTATGTCTTCATCTTTTGCAATTTCGTATGCTTGGCCACCAAACTGCGTGCCATGCCCGCCAGGGTTGGTAAACAAAGTACCCGCATAAAAAAGGTTAGGGGTTAGTTGGGCTGCTTTTAATTGAGCGGCTTCGTTTAGGGTTTGTTCAAACGAAAACAAATCAACAATGTTAGTTACGCCTAAATACAAATTAGAATTAAAGTGCGACTTAACCGGCAAATACTGAAACTCAGTAAAGTTACTGCCCGATGAGCCTAAATGTACATGTAAATCAATTAAACCGGGTATTGCATACTGGTTGTTGGCGTTAATTGTTTTATCTGCGTTTTGTAGTGGGTCAGTCGCTTTAGTAATGCTTACAATTTTACCCTCATCAATATACAGCGAACTTGGCGCAGAAAAGCTTTGCGAACTACTTTGGTACAAACGAATGTTGTCGACTCGCAGGTCAATGGCGTGAGCACTAAAGTGGCTTCCTAAACTCAGTGCTATAACTGTTTTTGTAATAATGTTCATGACTGTATTCCTTATCAAAAAAATAGGTGTTTGGCGTTTTGTTGATAAGAAAGTTAGCGACTTTTATAACCTGCTTCATTAATGTTTATCTGAATCGACATTATTGGCAGTTGAACCGACACAATAGTAAATAAGCGTTGTGGTGGGGCGGTTCAGGTTCACTAAATTAAGTGCTTTGAATGAGCGACAGGTTCTATTGACGGGGGGGGCTATTTTAAGGCAAAGCTATAAAATTTGATCATGTTTGAATGGTTATTAAGGGCAGTGATGAGCGAGAAATAGTTAGTCAAAAATCTTAATGTCTGAAGTCAAGATCTGACCCTCGACTTGACCGACCCTCGACTTGACCTTAATGTCTGAAGTCAAGATTTGACCCTCGACTTGACCTTTAAAAATAATTATTGCCTTGCCTTGCCTTGCCTTGCATTGCCTTGCATTGCCTTGCCTGTATAATACTTTCGAGATTATTAATTTTTTGGTAGCGAGTAGGATGATGAATAAAAGATTTGAGGCATTGGATGCTTTTCGAGGAATATGTGCTTTATCAGTGGTGTTATATCATATGAACGTACTTGGTTCTGTCACTGAACTGGATTTCTTTAATAATAGTAGTATTTTCGTCGAGTTCTTTTTTGTTTTAAGTGGATTCGTCTTGGCTCACGGTTATGGGTCTAAAGAAAACCTTAATTTCAATACGTTTATGAAAGCGAGGTTTTTCAGGTTGTATCCATTGCACTTCTTTATGTTTTTGGTGTTTGTTATTCTAGAATTTGGTAAGTTGTTTGCGTATAAGTTTGGTGGTTTTGTTTTTAATAATGAACCTTTTACTAATTCCGCTGCAGTTAGTGAAATGATACCTAATTTATTATTAATTCATTCATGGACACCGTTCACAGAAAATATTAGCTTTAATGGACCTTCGTGGAGTATTAGTATTGAGTTTTATATGTATGCTTTGTTATATATATCTATTGTCTTATTTAAATCTAATCGAATAATATCTTGGTTTGCTATCTCATTCACTGCCTTTCTTCTTATGTATTTAGGATCTGAAATATTAGTATCATCTGTGTTGAGAGGGCTTTCTTGTTTTTTTGGTGGTGCCTTTACTTATGTAATGTATAAAAAACTATCACATTTCAAACCATCTTATATTTTGGGAAGCATCGTTGAGACGTTACTACTTATATTGGTTGTCTTAATTGTTCAATCTACTTTTGAATATCGCTCAATTATTGCACCAGTGTTATTCTTTTTTACTGTATTATTTTTTGCTTTTGAGTGTGGTATTTTTTCACAATTATTAAAAATAAAACCATTGCAATATGCAGGAAAGCTATCGTATTCAATTTATATGACTCACTATGCAATACTTTTTTGTTTGTTATCTACTGCTATGGTACTTCAAAAAATTACAGGTATTGAAATGGCACCTATGATTGAAACAATAAGGTTTTTAAACTTTGGTGGTGCTATGATAAATAATTTAGTTGTCATTGTCATACTTGCTATAGTTATTTATATTTCAAGTCTAACTTATAAATATATAGAGATTAAGGGACAAAAATTAAACAAAAAAGTAGGGGCAGATAGTAGTACAGAGCAAACTAGAATCAGCGCTACTAGATCTTAAGCTTATTGCTTTTTGATGTATTCTATTAGGTCAAACTTCTCATTTAATCAACTTTTCTTACAAGCCTATCTAACGGGTAGGCTTTCCTTAAAACCCCTCTAAAAAAGCAACTTAAGATACATTAGCTTTAATCTCATATTCTATTGCTCGCAATGCTCTTCAAAATACTTTTTTAATAAAAACAAATCTCAATTCCGCTCTTTATTAAAGGATTTTCATTAAAGAATATATATTAGTTTTTAATATGTATTAATAGGGTGTCGAATTATGGGGTTTTAGTGGTGCTGTCTCGTGGGGTTTAGTGGTGTTGCCTTATGGGGTTTGGTGGTGTTGAGTTGTGGGGTTTGACAATAAATAAAAAGATGATATTAATAATGCCATAGACGTAAAAAAAGCCACTTTGACGAGTGACTTGATTAAATTGAACTTCATCTATTGCGAGATAAGTATATATTTAACACCTATTTAAATATTGTAAAGTAAGTTGGTGTAAAAATATTATTGTATTTCTTATTTCTTATTTCTTATTTCTTATTTCTTATTTCTTATTGAAGTTTAAGCGTTTAATTTAACAATTAATAAGAGAGAAAAATATGAATAATAAAAAATATTTTATGGCGGTTCCGAACGAAATCATGAGCACCAAGACCCTTTACACTACGAATTATTAAACTTTGATGAAAATATCGAACTAAAAGTTTTCATTGCTGTTTTAACTAAAGCGACAATGATTTTCAAAGTAAATAAAAATAAAGATATACAAACTTTTTCAACAGTCGGTCTCTTGGGCGATAATAGCTTTTTACCTAAATCAATCAATCTAAAAAAATTAACTTCAATCATTCAAAATATGGAAAATCAATCTTTTGATACATTAACTATAAATCTTAAAACAGTGTCTTTTGAGCTTTCAAATGTTTATAAAAAAGCGACAATAAAAAACGGATTTTCAAAAGTTAACTTGATGATTTTAAAATCTCTTAGATTTTTAAAAATTACTAAATTAGCGATTCTGACAGAAATTAACCCAAAGGGTTATTTACCTTTAAATTACTTATTAAAAGTATTGAACGCCAATCAAAAACTATCAAGAACAGGAAGGATAATGGAAATTAAGCAAGCATTTAAAAGCCTTGAAGAACTTGGCTTATTAGACTGGGAATACATCTATCCAGTAAATAAAAATGTTAAAATTTCACCAGACGATTACAAGTTTCACTATAAAGCAACAATAAAAAATAACGACACAATCAAGGAAGAAGAAAGCACGTTAAAAGAAGTTAAAAATGACATAATGGAAAATATTGATAAAACTTTTAACGAAGAAGATTTTGATTTAGATGAGTTATTAGAAGAGCTTAATGAACCTGTTTCAGTCAAAAAGAATGATAATGAACTTTATGATATACCTTTTTAATTATAAGGTAATAAAACGATAATTAATTCACTAACGCAAAAACCAAAGGTTTTCTTGTTTACTCATTATTTTTTTTCAAACAAAAAACGTTTGAAATAAACTAATCGAGCTGTTCTTATTTATTAAATATTATTGTCATTTTCTTCGTTTTTTTACTTTTTAAATTTATAGTATTTTCAAGTTCGGCCGCTTTTTTTGGGTCAACTTTTCTTAATGCCGAAATTGCATTTTTTACATCTGTATTTGAAATATTAATCTCAACAATTGATAAATCCATTTGAGTATCTAAATCATTTAAAAACTCTGTATTGTTTTCAATTCTGTCTAATAATTTTGTTGATACTGGTCTATTATCTTTTTCTAAATCAGCTTTTAAAACTAAATCAATTTTTAATTTTTTATTATGTTTTGAACTTAGATTTTTGTTATTTTCATTGTTTAAAATAAGTTGTTCTGCTTTTTGTATTTCAGCTTTTGATGTTGCTAAAAGTGCATTTTCATCTTGTTTATTTTCGGGCTGATTTACTTCTAAAGTTAATTCTGTCAACAATAGTTTTTTATCAATTTCCATTTCTTGTAGTGCTGTTTTTTTCATTTCAAATATCCTTATTTGGTCTGGGTTTATTGCTGTATTTTCTACGATTTTTTATTTTTTAATATGTTTCTTTTTTGCTTCAATATCTACTTCAGTTTTTGTAATTTCTTTCTTTTTTAAAGGTTTAATTTCTTTAATAAAAACGGGGGGATATCTGATTTTTTAGTTAATGAATCATAAATTGATACAGCCATATCTTTTAATTTTTCAGCTCCTGACAATTTCATTATTTTTAAAGTTAAACCCGGGTTTTTTCATGAAAATATAAAACAAAACTTTTTATTTTTTCAGCATAAAAAGCTAAGTTATCAAATCGGTTTAAATCGTTTTGATGCTCTATTATTTGATCAAGAAGGTTATTTTTCTCTTGCAAATTTTTAGAATGATTTTCAACCAACTCATTTGTTCTTAATTCTAACTCTCGAACAAAATCAGCCTTGTTTTTATGATCTTTTTTTCTCGTTTGTTTCTTTTCTCCTCGATCAAAACCAAACTTTTTAAAATGCTTATGTAATAAGTCTTGTGAGTTCTCCCAATCCTTTTTTCTCATATTGCGTAAACAAGATTTATTTTGTTCAAAATCATAATTTAAAAATACAGCGTGAGCGTGAACATTTTTTTAATATATTCAGTTGTAAAATCTTCATCTGGATTATCAAGAGCAACATATTTTTTTGTTCTTCAGTATCTAATCTTTCATATTTATCAAAATCAATTGTTGTTCCTTCGTCCAAATGAAACTCAAAGCCGATAGGTTCAAAACCATAAAGATTTTTATACTCATTCATAAAGTTTTTTGTGGCTTGTTCTATCTCGTTTTTTTTACCATCATTTAGGCACTTTTCAAACTGCACAGAGTCAAAAATTAAAAACACTATCAATGAACGTATTACTATTTTTTTGAAGAGCTAAATTATTAGCTTTTTTGGCTTGTTCAAGTTTGTTTTGATAGTGACTTTTTAAATTACAATTCCCAAATGAAAAACCAAAGTTATTTTTAGTTAAACATTCAATGGCATTAACGTTTATAGTCATATTTCGTAATACGTGATCAATCTCTCCTACGTTGCTATTTTTATAATATTTTGTATTTACAGCACAATATTTTTGCCCATTTCTTAAGCTCCTTTTATATACAATGAACCATATAAAAAAAGCTAATCAAGGGCTGATGAAAAAGGCTGTGGAATAATGGCTAGAACTGCATAAAAATAAAATTATAAGGCTGATAAAAAGAACTGTGCAAAACACTGTTTTAGCACACTAAAACAGGCTCCGCCTGTGTGAGCTCTTCGAGGACAGGGGAAACCCCAGACCCGTTTGCTACGCTTCACCCGTTGCACTCTCGCAAGCTCACAAGAAAAATTAAAAATTAGGGGCGAGAGGTTAATATCAAAATGTCAGACTAAAATATAACTTCGTGTTGTTTACTTGTTAGTTTGTCGATGTTCTCTTGCGTGCCTATTTTGTGATGGTCATAATGCTTATGTATCATTTCAACCGAACTCCCAACATATTTAGCAAGGACATAAGCATCAACTCCACCTTGAAGCTTTGTAGTTATATAGAAATGCCTACAAGAATATAATGTGTAATGACTTTTAATAATATTATTAGCTTTTAGGTGTTTAATAAAAAGTCCAAACACTCGAATATAGCAAGGGATCTTAATATCTGACGCTTCATCGTCATCATTACTTGAAACTTCATTTTCAACAAACGAAGCTTCAAGTATTAGTCTATTAATACTCATAAAGTTTTTAATGTTTATATCTTTTTCTGGGTTTTGGATTTGAGCAATAGCACATAAAGCATCAAATGCTTTTCTACTTAAAGCAATTGTCCTGTCTCTGGAATAGCCCTTTGTTTTTCCTTTAGTAATTGTTAAAAGGTGATTTAAACCATCTTTTTCAATATCACTAAACATTAGGTTTTTAATTTCTTCACCTGCACGAATACCTGTCTCACCAAGGAAAATAAAGTAATGATATAAAGTTTGGCGATACTCTTTCGTTTTAAAGTTTGGTTTACCAAGGTTGTGAAACTCTTGTAGTTCATTGATTATTTTTTATGATCCGAAACTGTAAAAAGCTTCACGGTTCTCAACTTTATTACTTTCAACTTTTGGCAACGTTGGGAGTTCTGATTTTTTCATATGCTCTTCCTCTTCTAAAAATTGAAATAGTTTTTTAAAACAAGTGGTATTAATTCTTTTTCTGGTCAACGATAGATTTAAACTTTCAAAATATAATCTAATATTTTTTGATGTTAGATCTTTAATCGTTTTATTTTTGAAATAAGGAGTTATAAAATTATGGATCACTAGACGATAATCATCATATATCGTTTTTTGAACTTTAATATTATCTAGCTCTTTTATGACTTCCTGAAAAGCCTGATTGATAGTTAATTCTTTCGTTGCAAGTATTGGTAATCCTGCTAGTTTTTTACCCTCCATATCAAACTTAAAGCGCCAAGCGAGACTTTTAGCTTCGCTAATATCGGATACTGATAAGCTTCTTCTAATTTCTTTTTTATCTATTCTTAATCTGACATAATAGCTTTTAGTATGTTTCTGGCGATAAATAGCCAGTCCTTTATCTAGATTTTCATACATAATAAGACCTATTGTTGTATAGAATGTTGTATAAGTATTATAGTATTGCAGGGTAAGTTATTGAAAATTAAAGTCTTGATGTACATACAGTTAATTCAAAATCGGAAGCATATGAGAAGGTCGAGAAAATTGGTCGAAAGCATGACTATCCGTACAAAGGTGGCCCCGAAGGTGTTGATGTGAAATGGGAGTTCATTGGTGTTACACAGGTTCTAGCGATTTACGAAGAAATTGGAGATGGGGGCGAAATTTTATGGTCGGAATCTACCCGTAAACTCAAGAATCTAAAATCAAATATTCTAAGTAAAAGTCAATGTTTGGAGGGGTAACACTTAACAAATTGCTCCAGTTGACGTATCGGTCTACGCTCCTTTTTGTGCATTCGCGGTGCTCATTTTCGCACAAAAATCCACTACAACCGCTGCGCAACTGAGCAAGGCGTTATATTTCAGGGAGCAATTGATGCTCAAATACTTTTTTGGACTTATAATTTCACTATCATTTGGCGCCCAAGCAGGGTGTAGTATTTCAGATGAAATGAGAGAAATGTATAACGCCAAGTACGCAGAGCAAATATCAATAGATGTAAAACTATCTGGGCATAATACACAGTGTTGATTTCAGCCCCAAAAGCACTTAACTCTGAGCCGTTTCAAGGTTTCCACTTAGTCGCTGACAGTTTTAACGAACCAACGTTTGCGGCAGCCCTAGAAAGTTTTGAAGAAGGTAGTGAATTTAAAACTTGGTTTGACATCGACGCAGGCTTAGTTCGAAAACACTTGATAGTCGTTACATTAGGTGAGGATTGTGGCTTTGATGTCACCAAGGAAGTCTTTTACCAATGAAATATAACAAACAAATTATGGCACTCGCTGGCGCTCGTTGGGACGCAAACACGTGTGCGGCTTCGCCATTTTTGCACACGTGTTTGCGTCTCATATTTGGAAGTTATGTGTACAAGGACAATTGAGCATTGGAAAACACTCCAGAATATCCTATTTGCATCGTTTATGAGGACGAAACAGAAAATGTTGTGTTAGCTAACGCAATGGAGGTTATGACTCACCTCGAATGGTTTGACTCTGATGATCCTGAATCTTGTGCTCAAGTAACAGATGCAAAAAATAAAGCTGTTAGCCTTGAAGTTGAAGCTCTGGAAATTATAGAGCTAAAGTACACATAACAAGGCAAATTAAAAAGGGCGGACAAAAACCAGTTGGCTTTGTTCGTGCCTCACAAACTATAGCCAACTAATTTTTGCCGTTTATTTGCGGCGTTATGACAGAAAGGATTCCGCCAAATGGTTCAAAATTTAGTTTTAATCTTTCTTTTATTCTTTGCCAGTTATTCACTGGCTTTGGACAGTGAGGATCTAAAGCAAGATAAATCTGTTAGTCTCGCAACGATTGCAGACAGCATCGCCATGCAATACCAGCAGATGGGCTGGTTCTCCGGCGCATTACTGATAACTAAAGATAATGAGGTGGAGTTTGCGTCATCTTATGGCTTTCAGAATGTCGAAGAAAAAATAAAGAACAGCATTCAAAGTCGCTTTAATCTTGGCTCAATCATGAAAGACTTTACCAAGGTCTTGATCTTGCAACAGGTTGAGGCTGGCAAATTAAAATTAAGTGATAAACTAGTTAGCTTCGAGTTGGGGTTCAAACAACCTGATGCTGATAAAATCACGATTGAGCACCTACTAAATCATAGTGCAGGCTTTGCTGATATCTTTGTGGCCGAATATCGTCAGAATCAACTTGCATTTGATACTCTAAACAAGAAAATAAAGATATTGATAAATAACCCCCTTTTATATAAACCTGGAACTGATCGAAAATATTCAAATTATGGGTATGTGGTATTAGGAGTGATTCTTGAGAAAGTAACTGGAAAGCCTTTCGAAGAACTACTCAAAAACAATATCTTCAATCGGGTTGAGATGTCTTCAACGACCTTCAGGCCGGTTAATCCTCATGAATATCAGTCAGTCCGATATACATTCCAGTACAATGGCAGTTTGAGGAAGGTCGGTTTTAATGAACATCCTAGTCCCGATGGCGGCATTGAATCGACCGTTGTTGATGTGCAGCGATTTTATCGAGCGTTATTCTATAGCAATAAGTTATTAAAAAACTCAGATGCGATTAATCGCCATTTATTTGCAATGGACGGCTCCCATTGGGGTGCATATGGAGGTGGTCAGGGCATCAGTGCGGCCGCGGAAGTAGATTTGGACACTAGCTATGAAATAGTTGTTTTGGCAAACACTGATCACTTAGTTGCCGAACGCATTTCTGGTCGAATACACTCTTACATCAAAAATGGTGAGTATCAACCAATTAGACAATTGGAAAAAAACTTTGCCTTTAAGTACTACCAATCAAAAGGAAAACAACAATTCTTTAAAAACTTCAAACAGGTTTATAACGACAATGGTTACAGTCGATTCATCGGGAGAACAATTAATGAAGTAGGAATGGAACTACTTAATACCAAATCGTGGACCGAGGCATTTGATATGTTCGAATATTTAGTTTCATTGTTTCCCAATGCACCGCAGGCCTACGACAGTTTGGCATTCGCCTATTTATCGAAAGGAGATAGCGAGGCTGCGAAAAGTACTTTTAGCAAATCTTTAACTATTGATGGTAGTTTTAAAAGTGATTACGTGAGTGATAATTACGGTCATGACAATATGCTCAAGTAAGGACAGGCTATCGCCAGCCGCTTAGTTTTGCGTTATGTGCCATGAGTAACAGAAAGTTTAGTCTCCTGTTTAGAGTCTTACTTATGCTTCTAGTCATTTTAGGAAGTAAGCGGGGTCAAATTTTGACTTCAGACATTAAAGCCTTCGATGTCTGCTCATGGCACTTTGCAGATTAAACCTAATCTATCGAGTTAAATGAAAATTTAACGGAATATGAGTCAGGTGAGTTAAAGCAAGTACAGGCATAACTATCTGTAGTTTTATTAAATTGATGATTTACGCCAAACATTTTTGTTATTGCTTTCCCGGTGATTACTTAGCGGTTTAGTGATGTTTACGGTTACTGCATTTCCTTTTGGTTTTAAGTGTTTATTTCTGTTTTTATTTACCTAAATATTGTCTTACTTAGGTTTTGGCTGAGTTTTAGCACGGTAGTAATAGCAGTAATAAACTGTTAAATAACGGTAGTAAAAATACTTTATTATAGTGAATGTAGGTTCCTACCCTGTTGTGAATTTTATGTATAATGTTACTTAAAATATAAGGATTTAAGCAGTGGGATCAAAATGCTAATACAGCTTATTATTGGAACATTTGTTATTTGTGGCACGGTGCTAATACAAGCAATGTTTATTGGTGTTTTGTCTAAAGCGCTGGCTAATATTAACGATTGGTTACTAAACGGCTCAAAAACTCTAAAGATGATTTTAGTCGTCACGGCAATGGTAATTTGGTTGGTAGGAGGCTTAACGGCGAGTGCGTGGTTATGGGCTGCTATATTTTTAATTTTTGATGTTTTTAGCGAATTAGAGCCCGCACTTTATTTTTCGGTTGTTACCTTTACAACACTTGGTTATGGCGACGTTGTGTTGGGCACTCAATGGCGGCTGCTTGGCAGTTTAACGGCTGTTAATGGGTTAATAATTGTAGGGCTTAATACGGCTTTTTTAATGGAAGCTATTTCTCAAATAAGAAAAGTTCAATCTAAAAAGCCAAGTTAAATGCTCTCTATTGCAATATATAAAAACTCTCTAGTTAAAGCTGGGAAGTTTATTGTGTTATGAATATATAAACCTAAGCTTTAACTTTGGCTTATAAATTCACTTTTACTAAAGCAATGCATAATTAATGGCTATTGCAACGTAATTCCTTGCTCTAACAGGTAATTTTGGGCCTCGTCAGTATGTGGTTTAAATGCCTTCCAACGCCCAATGGCTTTGTTGTTTAGCGGTTGGCGTACTTGCACTTTACTGGCCGTAGATACCGGTGCGGTGTTTAAGTGAAAGTCTATACATTGTGCTTGCCACTCTAAATCACAAAAGCTGACTAACTCTTTTATTTGCTGCTCGGGCTGTGCGACTAATTCTTCGTATTTCACAATTTTTATATTGCTGTGCAGGGCGCTGAAGTGCTGCATGAGTGAGTAAAAGCGGCTATAAAATTTAGCAGTGTCGAGTAGGTCTAGCGAATACGCGTAGTAAGGGTTGTTAATAGTAAATAGCTGGCGGTAGTTACCAATACAGGTGTCCATTGGGTCGCGCAGCATACAAATAATTTTAGCGTTTGGCAGTGCTTTAGTGATTAAGTCGATATAAAAAAAGTTAAACGGGAGTTTGTCTATAAAATGTTTATGGCTACCGGTAGTAACGCGGGTGGCGTTTAAATATGTTGAGCCAAGCTGATTAAAATCAAGCTCATACGCTTTAGTGAGTGTTTGTATGTCGAGCACGTTAGGTGTGGGTGTGTTGCTTAATCTTTTTACACTTAGGCCGAAGTCTTGTAGTTCACCAGCCGATTGCACGTCGCTATGGCTCGATAATATTCTCTCAACTAATGTGGTGCCAGAGCGGGGCATACCTAGTACAAAAATAGGCTCAGCAGTGGGATTACCCCCCGTTTGTGGAGCTTTGTGCTTAGCACTGAGTTGTTTTATATGTTCAAACAACGCATTTGACGACGCGTTATCAAACGGGGTAAGCGCATGCTTTGCTGCTTTACCTTGTTGTAACGCGGTAAAGGCGTCAGAAAATGCGCCAATATCTTGGTATTCTTTTGCCAGTGCGTGGCCTATGTGTAATTTAGCATCAGGGTGTGAAACCTGCTCAAACACTTGCTTTAACCGTGTAATATTATTTTTTTGCTTTGTTACTTTAGTTAAATCACTGAGTGCAAAGTGGCTTTGATGATGAAGCGGGTTAAGTGCAATGGCATGTTCAAACGCGGTGTGTGCTTTGTCAAATAGGCCCAAAAACTTGGCGCTTACTGCAAAGTTGTAATAAAACTGGGGTTGAGGTTGTTGTTTGGCATTGGCTAATGTGAGTGCACATTCAAAATAATGTAAAGCGTGTTCGTGTAGGCCTGCTTGCGTAAGTGCAACGCCTAGAGTATCGGCGTCGAGTGCTTTTTTTATTTGTGTAATAGGCACCGACAGCGCTACATTTTTTGCTTTTTTTAAGTCACCGGTAAGCGCATAACATTTTGCCAGTTGAGCAGTATATTCAATGCTAGAGCCAAGTGTTAAGGCTTTTTCGATTAGCTTGATGGCTTTATAAATTTGCCCTACTTGCAAGTTAACCATTGCCAGTAAAAAATAGCTGTCGGCAAAGTCAGGTTTATGCGAAACCAGTTCAACTAAGTTTTTGTGGGCAAGTTGTACTTTGCCTTCGTTTAAATATTTAATGGCGCTTTGATGGAGTTGCTTTAAATTTGGCTGCATTTTTTAATTTGTATTGTTTGGTTACGCGTTAATAAAGAAAAAAGGCCCAAATAAATTTGAGCCTTTTGATTGTACTTAAACTTAGCGGTTAATTATATTTCAAACTTATAATTAAATTTAATGCCTACCGTTAATGGACGGTTGATAAAGTAACCATAGTTACGTTGTATATCAGTTCTATTTGCTGAGGTAGTATCGGCATCTGAACGGCGAACTGACGTAACGGCGTATTTATTAAATACGTTGTCTACGTAAACGGTCGCTGACCACTCATCGGCGGTTAGTTTAGCTGAAATATTGCTTAAGCTATAACCTGGTAATGTTTCACCGTTATCGCGTAAACCAACACGAGAAATTACATCGCTTTGTGCGGTAATACCGTAGTTAATATCAAGCGTTTTGTCGTTAAACACATCGGTTTGATAGTTTACACCCATTGAAAACTGGTGCTCAGACGAGCCTGGTAAACGGTCGCCATCTTCTGCACCATCTGTGCCATCTGAATTAAATAAGAATGGTGCGTCTGATGTTAGCTCTGCTTTTGTGTATGCATATGTAGAATACACAGAGAATGAGTCAGATAAAATTGCACGCGACGATATTTCAATACCTTTCGCATTGGCTGAACCGGCATTAGACAAGTACGGTAGTTGGCCTACCTCAGTTGCACCGGCAACTTGTGCGTCGTCCCAATCTATATTAAATAATGCAGCGTTAAAGTGTAAACGGCTTCTTAACCATGTGCTTTTAAAACCAAGCTCGTAGTTAGTTGTTGTATCTGCATCGTAAAGCATTTCACTTGGGTTACCACAACCCGCTTGGTTAGCTGGTAATGGATCAGGACAAGGTGCTAAACCATTTGAACCACCAATTCTGAAGCCTTCACTTATTGTTGCGTAACCCATTACTGAATTAGTAAATTGATACTTGGCGTTAAATTTAAATAGGCTGCCGTTGTCGCTTGCTTCATTTTGTTCAAAGTTAAGTGTTACGTCGTCTGGGCCTGCGCCGCCGAATAAGGTATTGAATAATGGAAAGTCGACCGCTGACTCAGATTCTACATCGTATTTGTAAAAACGAGCACCAACGGTAATATCGAGTTTGTCGGTAACTTGGTAGCCAATTTCACCAAATAAAGCCGATTCTGTTATTTCAACGCGGTCAACTGAGTAGTATTCAAGTTGGTCTGGACGAGATTGATCTGCGCCAAAATTTTCTACTGCAAAGTCGCCAAAGCCTGGGGTGTATTCTTGGCTAGACGCATCGCTTTCAATTTTGTTGTAAAAGCCACCTACAATCCAGTTAATGTCACTGTCGTTTTGTGATACTAAACGAATTTCTTGTGTGAACGTGTCTTGCTCTTCAATTTCACGTGTGAACGATGAAAACGCAGGGAATTCTTCGTAGCCGTAATCAAGGCGAATAAGTAAATCGGTTTGGTCACGTTGGCCGTCTGCATCAAAATTCGAAATACCTGTTGCCGATACTAATTCAGCAAAACCTAGGTCTGCTTTTAACTCTAAGCTTAGTAATTGGTTTTCTTTTTCACGCGGTTCTTCGTAGCGATAACCTGACTCGTATTCACCAATTAAATCACCAAGACCGTTATCGGCGCTTAATGTATTGTAATGAACAATTGAACGACCTTCGCTATCTTGATTTTGGTAAAAGTAGTTAAGTGTACCTTCAAATGTTTCGCTTGGTTTAAAGCGAACAGAAATACGCCCTGTAGTGGTTGATTCACCGTTGGCGTCTTCTACATTTTTAAGGTTGTTGTTAACTGCTGCGCTGTCGGTCCAATCTGGATCAGGTAACGATACGCCCGGCTCACGCACTACGTAACCATAGTCAATAAAACCTGGGTCTTCGTAAATGTTTAAGCTAGCACGAACGGCAAGTGTGTCTTCAATTAATGGTAAGTTAAATATGAATCCACCTTCACCGCCAATAGAGTCGCTTTCTTGTGTTTGCGATACATTGCCGAATACTTCAAGTGATGTGAAATCAAGCTCAGGCTCTTTAAGCATGTAACGAATAGCACCACCTAATGTACCTGCACCGTACAGCGTACCTTGAGGCCCAATAAGAACCTCTACGCGCTCTACGTCGACTAGGCGCATATCAATGGCGACTGGGATCTCGTTAATGTAAGTTGCAACGGTGCCACCGTCTGATGATGGACCTGAAGAGTTTGTGTTTAAACCACGTACAATAATAGGTGAACCAGAACGACCACCTTGATCGGTAATTGTTAAACCAGGTACCCAACGTGCTACATCGGCGAGCTCGCTGATGTTTTGGTCTTTCATTATGTCGGCATCAAGCGCTGTAATGTTAAGCGGTGCGTTTTGCACTGAGCCGCTACGTCGTGTTGCTGTTACTTCAATAACTTCAAGTGATTTGTCTTTTGCGGCTTCTTGCTCTTGGGCAAACGCAGTATTTGGAAGTAAAAAAGCGCTAGATAGGGCGCCCGACATAGCCAAGGTTAACAAGCTTGGTTTAAACATAAAAATGATCCCTAGTTCAAAGATTTAACATAAGTAAAGTACAGTGAATATGATATCAGTCACAATCGAATCAGGGAATGTGTAAATTGAATTAAAATTCACTTTTTTAGAATAAAAAAGGGTTGGATGAGTGTGGTTTGTTGGGTTTGTTAAATTTATCACCCATTTATTATTAGCTTTACCCGTGTAAGGTACAATTTATGTACGGTTTTAATTTTTGTGAATATTTGAATGACTATTCATCCTTTTTTGCATGCTTGGATTTTGGTGGTGTTAATTTTTTGTAAGTTTATTTGGCTGGACAGGGAGCCATTTATTTTTTAGTAAGTTGTAGCGGTTTAAAAAAAGTTTTACCTCCCCATAACCTACTTTTAAATAAAGGTTTTTATATGACTAAATGGGCGAATGTGTTTATTAGTTCGTACATTCAATTTAATTTTTAATTCGTATGCATCAAGGATCTGTTATGAGCCAGCTTTTTTCGCCGTTATCTTTGGGTAAGCTCAGTTTACCTAACCGCATTATTATTGCACCTATGTGCCAATATTCAGCTATTAATGGTGAGGCAACTGATTGGCATACTATTCATTTAGGTCAACTGAGTTTAAGTGGAGCCGGTTTACTTATTATGGAAGCGACGGCTGTAAGCCCTGAGGGGCGAATAAGCTATGGTGATTTAGGTCTGTGGAATAATGAAACCCAAAAAGCATTAGGTAAAACTTTAAACGCGGTTAGGCAATATAGTGACATGCCTATAGGTATTCAGCTTGCGCATGCAGGGCGTAAAGCGTCAACCGGTAAACCGTGGGACGACGTAGGTGCTATTTCACCTAGCGATAAAAATGGTTGGCAAACTATCGCGCCATCATCACAGGCTTACGATGAGCATTCGTTTGAACCTGTTGCAATGAGTAAAGCAGATATAGCGCAATTAATTGCGGACTTTGCAAGCGCAGCTAAACGCGCCGACGAGCTAGGCCTTGATCTGATCGAATTACATGGTGCTCATGGGTATTTGCTTCACCAGTTTTTGTCGCCCATTTCAAATAAGCGTGACGATGAATATGGCGGAAACCTTACTAACAGAATGCGTATTGTATTGGAGGTATTTAAAGCAGTGCGCGCTGAGTTTAGTGTTAATAAACCAGTTGGTATTCGAATCTCAGCGACTGACTGGGTTGAAGGTGGTTGGGATTTAGAGCAATCAATAGCGCTTGCTAAAGCGCTTGATGAGCTTGGCTGTGATTTTATTCATGTAAGTACTGCGGGTTTAAGCCCTTTACAGCAAATACCTGTTGAGCCTTGCTTTCAGGTGCCTTTTGCTACTGCAATAAAACAGGCCGTTAATATGCCGGTTATTGCGGTGGGTTTAATTACCGAAGCGCAACAAGCAGAAAATATTTTAAGCGAGCACAAAGCGGATGCAGTGGCTTTAGCTAGAGGTATTTTATATAACCCACATTGGCCATGGCATGCAGCAGCTGAATTGGGTGCAACAGTTAACGCACCTAAGCAATATTTACGTTCAAGCCCGCACGGAAAGCCTTCGCCCATAAAGTGACCTAATAAAAAACCTCAGTCTCTTGAGGTTTTATTTAATTAATTTTGAGAATGCCATGTCTAATTTAAGCGCAGACCCTGTGCAGATCAGCCGTACTCTTGTAAGCGTTATTGCACTATGTTGCGGCTTAATTGTTGCCAACATTTACTATGCACAACCTATTATAGAATTGTTAGCCCCGGATGTGGGTTTAAGTGCACACAGTGCCAGCTTTATTGTGTCTTTAACTCAAATTGGCTATGCCATTGGGTTATTTTTTTTAGTGCCGTTAGCCGACTTAGTTGAAAATAAACGGTTAATGTTAATTACTCTGTGTATTACATTTATTAGCTTAATTGGACTGGGGGTTGTTCAAACTCCAAATACAATGCTGTTTTTATGTTTGCTAGTGGGGGCAAGCTCGGTATCGGTGCAGGTACTTATTCCGTTGGCGGCGCATTTATCGTCAGACGAAAAGCGGGGGCAAGTTTTAGGTAATATTATGGCGGGGCTGTTGTTGGGTATTTTGCTAGCAAGACCAGTAGCCAGCATAATTGCTGATCATTTTGGCTGGCGTGCCGTGTTCTTTTTTGCCGCGGGATGCATGGTATTTATTGCTTTAGTTATTTACTTTGCTATACCCACAAGGTTGCCAACGCATAAAACACGTTACTTTGCTTTATTACGATCGTTAAAGTCGCTGGTAATAAGTCAACCTGTGCTTCGTCAACGTGCTTTTTACCAGGGGCTAATGTTTGCGTCATTTAGCTTGTTTTGGACGACAGTGCCTGTTGTGCTTGCCAGAGAATATGGTTTTTCGCAAACTCAAATAGCATTGTTTGCTTTAGTAGGCGCAGCCGGTGCTGTTGCAGCGCCTATTGTTGGGCGTTTAGCTGACAAAGGCTATACCTACGAAATGTCGTTATTAGCCAAAGTGATTGCATTATTGTGTTTTTTACCCAGCTTATTTGATTTACCAAACGGCATTATCATATTGGCGCTAACCGGTGTTTTAATTGATTTTGCAGTGCAAGCCAATATGGTACTTGGCCAACGGGTAATCTATTCGCTAGAGCCACAAAGTCGTGCTCGGCTTAACGCCATTTACATGACCAGTATATTTTTGGGCGGTGCTGTTGGGTCATTAATTGCTAGCTCATTATATGAGTTTGGCGGGTGGGAAAGTATAGCTTTAGTTGCGGCTGCAATGCCGCTTATTGCGTTAATAGGATTTGTTTATTCTGCTAAAAAAGAAAAACAAAAAGCACATACAGCTTAACAAAAAAGCCATCGTGGTTGATGGCTTTTGGTTTAGGCTACTTTTTTGATTCACCAGAAAAAGAGCTTCCTGTCGAGGCTATTATTACTAATAAAATGGCTAACCACTGCCAGAGTGTGAGTAGCTCGCCTAAAATAACAAAGGCAGCAAGTGATGCAATGGCAGGTTCAAGGCTCATCATTATGCTAAAGCCTTGAGAAGGCATATTACGCAGTGCCACCATTTCAAGCGTATAAGGTAACGCACTTGATAAAACTGCAATACCAATCCCCAGAGGAATAACTTCCCATGTGAATGCGCTCGCTTGCATAATGCCTCCGTAGGGCACAAGCACAATGGCCGCAACGGTCATACCTAGGGCAACCGTTGCACCACCTGAGCTTTGCATTCCGGTTTTTTTACCAAACAATATATAGCCAGCCCAACATGCACCTGCTGCTAAAGCTAAAATAACACCAACAGGATCTAGGCTCTCTTCACCGCTCATATCGGGCAATAAAAGTAATATACCGGCAATGGCGCAGGCAACCCAAAATAAATCGCGTTTACGGCGAGAGCTAAATAAAGCAACGGCAAGGGGGCCAGTAAACTCCAGTGCGACACCAATACCCAAGGGTATGCGCTCAATAGCGTAGTAAAACAGAATGTTCATTCCACCTAAGCTTAAACCATAAACCACAATAGCTAAGCGGTTTCCTCTGGCAGGTATATGTTTCCATGGTTTAAATACTAAACATAACAAAAGCGCAGAAAAACCAAGCCTAAGCGCGGTCGTCCCTTCGGGGCCAACAATGGGGAATAGTTGCTTTGCAAACGACGCACCCGATTGAATGGTCATCATGGCAATTAATAAGCAAACAGTTGCTAATATGAAATCTTTGGTACTTGATTGCATTGTTGTCCCTAATTTAAAGCACTGTTAATAGGGGTTAATAAATTTCCACTATTTAAGATGCAATGGCTATATTTTGTGGCGGGATAATATCTGCTTTTAGTACGATTGGTAAGTGTTTGCGATTAAAAAATAGGTGTGGCTGTTTAGAGTAAGATCTAATGAAGGGCAACATACTAGCAAACAGGTGTTTGCTAGTATGTTTAAACTTAGTGAGCGCTTTTATTAACGAGACCGTCCAAAGAGTAAAGACCGCGTTTTTCGTCATTTTTACGTTTTATTTCTTCAAGAGCACGCGCTTCTACAGCGTCAAACAATGCATTTATTAACCGGTTGAAGTGTTTATGCATGGCCGCACGGGCTGCACTAGCGTCATGTGCTTTTAGTGCCGTGTAAATGGCGGTGTGCTCATCCATCACACATTCGTTGTTATTAGTACAAACACTACTGTAATCAGCAACAATTTGTGGGTTTTTTAATCGTAAATCCCACAAGTTAGAAACAGCAAATTCAAGCGCTTTATTGCGTGTTGCTCTGGCAATTATTTCATGGAATTCTCGGTCTGCTTGCTCTACATAAAGCCCTTTTTCCATTACTATTAGCGTTTGATTTAGCTGCTCAAGTTCTTCTTCTGTAATGCTTTGAGCGGCAAGTGCTGCAATTTCGCCTTCGATGAGTGCGCGGGCCTGAGTTAATTCAAATGCGCTGATCTCTTTTGATTTTATAGAGGCATTTTTTTGTTCAACAACATAAACACCCGAACCGGTTTTAACTTCAACCCGTCCACGTACTTCTAATGCAATAATTGCTTCTCGAATTGTTGGGCGACTTACGTCAAACATTTCTGCAAGTTCACGCTCAGGGGGTAAACGACTCCCAGCAGTAAACTCACCTTGATTTATTAAAGACTCTATTTTATCAACAATGCGCCAAAATAAGCGACGATTACCCATATTGTACCTTCATACCCTAAGGAATATTGACCATTTAGGTCTAAAAATTTATATCATTTATTAACCGACAAGGTTACCCCAAACCTCACTAATATGTCAAAATTCTAGCGCTATGATTTGGTTATAAAACAATATTGTTTGTTGGTTTAATTTGTGTAATACCAATTTAGTTTAAAATTAAACAATTGGCCAGCTTGATTGGTTATGTTTTTGTGTGTTAGTTTTGATTTACGCCGTTAAAATGAGCAATGGCTGTTTTCTGATTAAGATTGAGTTATAGCTCTATTGTCAGTCAGTAATTGGTAAATACTTTAGGTCATTATATCAAACTGATTGCCCACGGATGGGGATCGTTACCTAAATGTATATAAGTAAACAGTGTGTAGTTGGTATAGTGATTTGCATTTCCCCATGGGCGTTAACTGTCGTTGGTTAACGCCCATATACAGCTAACTCAGTTATGGTCTTAATTAATGTGTTTTATCGTTTGGATAAATCACACCTAATTGTTTACGAGCTTCGTCAAGTACATTCATAACATCTAATGACAACGCGAAGGTGTTTACATCAGATTCCCACTGTTTTTTTTCTATGAGTTGCATAAAGTGAGCAACTTCAAACTTCATAAAATGCTTATCAAATTGTTCAGATATAATTTCTGATTCGCCATTGTTAGCAATAAACTCTACTTTTTTGAGTTGCGATACGGCTTCAATACGCATTCTGCCAAGTTCACCTTGTATTTCTGTTATGTTGTCACCTTGCGATATTTTTGAGTAGCTAATCACAGCTTGCTTATTTGAATAATTAAGCAGTACATCGCCTGCGCCATCAACACCGGTATCTAGTAATACGCCACTTGCATTTACACTATGCGGCGCGCCCCAAAGTGCAATTAACAAGTAAAGAGGGTATATACCTAAATCGACCAAAGCACCGTTGGCAAATTCAGGTAAAAAGGTGTTAGGGCGCTCCCCATTTTTGTACTTATCGTAACGAGATGAATATTGACTGTATTGACCAATGTACTTTCGAGGAGTGCCTATTCTGCTAAGTGCTTGCTTTAACAATATGAAGTTAGGTAAATGGGTGGTCATCATTGCTTCCATGTATAAGCACTGGTTTTGCTTAGCGGTGGCAATGATTTCTTTTAGTTCTTGGCTATTGGCTGCAGACGGCTTTTCACCGAGTACATGTTTTCCTGCGTTTAAACACATAACCGCATACTGTTTATGCAAGCTGTTGGGCGCGGCTATATAAACTGCGTCAACGCATTCGTCTTGGCAAACTTGTTCAATGTTGGTAAACGTTTTTGCATGTGCATTTTGCGGGTGTTTTGCTAAAAATGCTTCGCCGCTTGAAAGCGCGCGAGAGCAAACTCCGTATAAATTAAAATCAGCGAGGGTATTAGCAGCGTTAAGTAACGTGTCGCTGATAAAATTAGTACCTACAATTACAAAGTTCATACTCATTCCTTAGAATTATGTTTATTTAAGTTTATCATTTTTTTAGCTCTGTATGCTCGCGGAGAATAACCAAACCAACGTTTTACACTGGCGCTAAGTGTTGCTTGTTCTTGATAACCTAATAGCTCTGAGATGGTTGAAATACTGTAATGGTTTTGCGCCAAATAGTGCGCAGCTAATGAGCGCCGGGTTGAGTCTTTTAGTTTTACAAAGCTTGTGTTGTGTTTATTTAACTCTCTGTGCAATGTTCTTGGGTGCATACCCAGCGCTGCAGCAATGGTTTCGTTTGTGCATTGATATATTGGCAACATGGGCCTAATTAACGCGCTTACTTGAGTTGGCAGGGATTGATTTTGCTGTTCGCTTTGAGCTAAAAACTGCAGCGCGGCAGGTATTTTATCGTACTGGGGTTGTGCAATTGATAATGCTAAATCTGTTTTTAAAATAACAATACCGGCACTATTTCTATTGTGCGTGACTTTGCAGCCAAAGTAAGTGTTGTATGCGCGGGTATTAGTAAGTTGCTTTTGAGGTAAAAATACCGCTTGTGGTTTACAGGTGTTATTACTTAATTTTTTTATTACTCCCATGGCGAGGCCGATAGTTAGTTCTAAAACCTGGGTTGTTTTAGGTAATGGGGTTAAGTTTATTTGAAATGATAAAAAGAGTGTTTTATCAGCCTCTAACGGATGAATAGTTAAGCTTAAAGCGGGAGTGTGTAGGTGCAAATATTTAATAACCCAGTTGAGGGCGTCACCTAAATTAGTGCTACTTTTTGCTGCTATAGCAATAGGGCCAAGTATATCAAAGCTCTGCTTATTGGCTAGTTGCAGCCCAAAGCTTGGGCAGTTGAGCGTATGTGCACAATGTTCAAGGAGTTAGGCGTAAGTACTATAGGGCAAGTATTGTTGCTCTAAGTTATTAAAGCAAATGTTAAGGCCAAGCTGTGTCATTATTTGTGATATGTCAGCGCCTAAGCTCTTAACAAGCGAGTCTATCCCTTGTAGTGATGTGGCCTTAATAAAATTTTTCATGCATTACTCCAGCAACTTGGTGTCTAAAAATATCAAGTTTTGATGTGTTTTTCTATGCAGTATTAATAAGGTATTAATTTTCATAAGGGCTCACATGCAGAGCACAACATTTGATTACATTGTTATAGGGGCAGGTAGTGCTGGGTGTGTTATTGCTTCGCGTTTATCTGAAGATAAAAATGTGAGTGTATGTTTAATTGAAGCCGGCGGGGGAGATAAAAGCGCTCTTGTTCAAATGCCAGCTGCAGTTGCTGCCAGCGTACCTTATGGTATTAACAGTTGGCACTATAATACAGTACCCCAAAAAGCACTTAACAATCGGTGCGGTTTTATGCCAAGGGGTAAAGTGCTCGGTGGTTCAAGCTCAATCAATGCAATGGTTTATATTCGAGGTAATAAACACGATTATGATGAGTGGGAAAAGCAGGGGAACATGGGCTGGGATTATAAAAGCATGTTGCCCTATTTTATAAAAGCTGAAAACAACAGTGCATTTATAAATAACTCTTTGCATGGAGTTGATGGACCGCTTTATGTACAAGAGCTAAATACGCCAAGTTCTGTTAATCAGTATTTTTTAAATGCTTGCGCTGAACAAGGGGTACCGCTAAATGATGATATTAACGGTAAAGAACAAAGTGGTGCACGTTTGTCGCAGGTTACACAGCATAAAGGAGAGCGTTGTAGTGCAGCGAAAGCGTATTTAACACCTAATTTAAATAGGGATAACCTAACCGTATTCACACATTGCCACGTTAAAAAAATAAATATAAAAAATAAAACTGCGCAAGGAGTGCAAATAACACGTAACAAACAGCAAATAGAGTTAACGGCTAATAAAGAGGTGATTTTGAGTGCGGGGGCTATTAATTCGCCGCAAATTTTAATGTTGTCGGGGATTGGACCAAAAGAGCATTTAAAATTACATAATATTGATGTGAAGGTTGTGTTAGAAGGCGTTGGTGAAAATTTACAAGACCATCTAACAGTGGTTCCACTTTTTAAAGCCAATAATAGTGCCGGTACGTTTGGTATAAGCCCAAAAGGTGCGCTTCAAGTTACCAAAGGGGTTGCAGATTGGTTTAGTAAACGAAACGGATGTTTAACAAGTAACTTTGCGGAGTCTCATGCGTTTATTAAATTATTTAAAGATTCGCCGGCACCTGATGTTCAACTCGAATTTGTAATTGGGCTAGTAGACGATCATAGTCGCAAGTTGCATTATGGGCATGGGTACAGTATTCATAGCAGTATTATGCGACCTAAAAGTAGAGGGACTATCAAGCTTGCAAACAATGACCCCTATGCAGCACCACTGATTGATCCTAATTATTTAAGCCATCAAGATGACTTAAACATAATGTTGTTGGGTTTGAAAAAAACACTCGCAATAATGAATAGCCCAGCCTTTGATGAAATACGTGCAGATATGGTTTATCCACTCGATATAAATAATGATCAGCAGTTAATAGAGTTTATTCGTGAAACAGCTGACACTGAATATCATCCCGTTGGGACATGTAAAATGGGTAAGGACGAGATGTCGGTTGTTGACAGCAAGTTAAAAGTGCATGGCGTTAATAATTTACGTGTTGTTGACGCGTCAATAATGCCCACAATTGTCACAGGTAACACTAATGCCCCCGTTATAGCGATTGCAGAAAAGGCGGCTGACTTAATTAAAGCAGCCAATAGTTAGCTGTAAAAGGTGTTTAACCAGTGTTGCCAATCAGATTCTAGGCGTAACATTTGCAAGTGCTTTTTAGCTTTAAGATGTTTTGCTTGGTCTTCTTCTGCTATGAAGGGTCCAACTCGGCAAAGCGCGCAATGGTTTGATGTTAAGTAGCTGGGTTTGGTTAATTGTTTGGCTAGTTGGGGTTCTAAGGTGCTACTTTTTGGGCTAAATACATACGTGATCCCGCTTGTGTCTTTGACGTGTTTGTCACGGTCAACATTACGAATTTTATAGCCCGAAAAACGTGTTATATCAAATGGCATTTGGCCACAATATTTGCTGCTTAAACGTTCGTTTAAACTGCCTTCTATGTTCCATTCACGATAAGGTTTTACATCTTTAGAGGTTATAAAGCAAAGCATTGGGCCATTTGGGTTTAACGCAAACTCAGTGGCATATTTAATAAATTGATGTAATAGGGCTCTGTTTAAAACGTTCATACTTGATTGACGAGTGCTAGCTTCAAACGCCTCTTTACCTACAAATGCAGGAATAAGTGGGAACTGAAAAATGACTACGTCAAAGCATTGGTTGTTACTTTTTAGTGTTTGCCAACACGCTTTGCTCGTTACATCAAAATTATTAAGAACGTCAACACTGCATTCACGCAATTTTTTTAAAGCGTTATCAGGGTATTTTTGTTCTATGGTTTGTGCGCTATCGTAAGTTGAGGCGACTAATTTATTTGGTTTTACGTGCTCAAAAATCGCATGAGAAAACGATAAGTCGCCATCGCCAACAGTAAGTATTCGCCAATTAGGATTTAAGTACATACTTTGCTATGTGTTTTGCTTATTAACGTTTTGAAGTTGCTTATTCGCCGTATTTAAACGCTCAAAAGCAAGCCTTGTTTTTAGGCCTTCGATGGCTATTTGTTTAATAATTAAGTTAAAAGTGATTACAATTGCAAATGCAAAATGCAGTGGGCCATCTGTAAACCCACCGTCCGCTTTATATAACGTTACGCCAAATAATATGAGCAAAACAACTAAAAATATCTCAATAAGTTGATTTGAATAAAAGTTGAGGCGGTTTTCATTTTTGTGATCTTTTTTAATGCTAATAGCGCAAAAAAATGGAATGACCTTGATTTTGAAAGCGGCGTTTTTTTCTACATAGTTTTCGCCAAGCTCGTCAAGCTGCTGGCGTAATTGGTCAATCATGGTGAGTCCTCAAATAGCTGTGCGCGGATGGTACATTATTACCGCGCAATATTTAAGGCAATAGCTACTATTTTGGGTAAATACTCATACCAATGATAAATATGTGGCATACAAACACGACCGACGTCAGCACAAAGCGCATTTTTTGATAGTCTTTGTCGTAGGTTTGCCACTGAGGTGTTGATTTTTCAAAAAGTAGAACAAGCCAAAAACTCAGCGATAACCACCCTAAAACCCATTCAACAGGTAAAAATGCTAAAAATGGTACCGGAATAACAGGTAGTACCGCTTTTATTGCATCAGCATAGCTTTGCTGGCCGGCATGCCAAATATTACCTGCCATAAAAGCAAGAATAGCAATGCTATAAAACGTAAAAAACTCTAAGTTAACATTGTTACTACCGAGCATCAGCGGCCACGCTAAACAGGCTAGAAATGGTATTAGGCCAAGATAGCCTAATTGGATGTGATTGATAAACTTGTTCATAACAGTGTGCCCTGAGTATTTTTAATAGTAAGCGAGGCAATTGTATCAGCCTTACGCGCGCAAACCGATAAGTTGCAATAAATTAACTACGAATCTAGTTATTATTTAGTTTCATCCTAAAAATCGATTGTTTTAATCTAAACAATCAATTTTATTTAATTTATCGATGGGCTTATTGTATTAATCAAGCCAGCAAGGTTAGCCAATAAATTTCGCTTTGCTTGGTAACTTAAATTAAAACATTAAATATAAATGAGGAATACTATGAGCACTTCATTAATCAACACAAAAATTCAACCTTTTAACGCAACTGCATACCACAATGGTGATTTTGTAGAAGTATCTGAAAAAGATGTACTTGGTAAGTGGTCAATCTTCTTCTTTTACCCAGCAGATTTCACATTTGTATGTCCTACTGAACTTGGCGATGTTGCTGATTACTACGAGCAACTACAAGAAATGGGTGTAGAAGTTTACTCAGTATCAACTGATACTCATTTTACTCATAAAGCATGGCACGATACGTCAGACACAATCGGTAAAATTAAATTCCCGATGATTGGCGACCCAACAGGCCGTATTACTCGCAGCTTTGGCGTTATGATTGAAGATGATGGCCTAGCACTTCGTGGTACGTTTGTAATGAACCCTGAAGGTGAAATTAAAGTAATTGAAACTCACGATTTAGGTATTGGCCGTAGCGCTAAAGAGCTAGTGCGTAAAGTACAAGCCGCACAATACATTGCAACTCATGACGGTGAAGTTTGTCCAGCATCTTGGCAGCCAGGTGAAGACACACTTGCTCCTTCACTAGACCTAGTTGGTAAAATCTAAGTATAGATTACCTCAACTGTAAGGGCAGGTAACTGCCCTTAAACCAATAAATATTCGTTTATTGGTGCCTCCTATCTCAATTTGATGATTAAGCACATGCATTAATTGGCATGGGAGGCTTGCTGTTTAAATTTTCCTAAAAAGGGTTAAGCCATGTTAGATAACAACATTAAAAATCAATTAAAAAGCCATTTCGAATCGCTTACTCAACCTGTTGAGCTGCTTATTGCCTTGGATGACAGCAAAAAATCAACAGAAGTAGAAGGCTTAGCAAATGATTTAGCATCATTAAGCGATAAGTTTACGGTAGTTAACAACCCAGATACCAGCGCACGACGCCCGTCTATGGTTGTACATTCACCAGTTAAAAATACCCACATTACGTTTGCAGGCGTACCGATGGGACACGAATTTACAAGTTTAGTGTTGGCGCTTTTACACACTGGCGGACACGCAAGTAAAGCAAAAAGCGAAGACATTGAACAAATACAATCACTTGATCAAGAACTTAATTTTGAAATTTACATTAGCTTGAGCTGCCAAACGTGCCCTCAAGTAGTGCAGGCGCTAAATACAATGGCCGCGACTAATAGCAAAATTAAAGCAACAATGATTGATGGCGCACTATTTCAAGAGGAAGTAGAAGAGCGCAACATTTTAGCCGTACCGGCTGTTTATTTAAATGGCGAACCATTTAGCCAAGGTGCATTAAGCCTAACTGACATTTTAAACAAGGTAGATAGTAAGGGTGCAGAACGCCAAGCTGCGGCACTGAGTGAAAAAGATGAATTTGACGTACTAGTAGTTGGTGGTGGGCCTGCGGGTGCCTCAGCTGCTATTTACTCTGCACGTAAAGGCTTAAATACAGGTGTAGTAGCTGAACGTTTTGGTGGGCAAGTTGCTGACACATTAGCGATTGAAAACTTTATATCTGTTAAAGCCACTGAAGGGCCAAAACTTGTTGCACAGCTTGAAGAGCATGTTAAAGAGTACGATGTTGATGTAATGCATAACCAACGTGCTGCAGGACTTGAACGCGTTAATAACAAATACGAAATTACGCTTGAAAACGGGGCTACTTTAAAAGCTAAATCTTTAGTTTTAGCAACCGGTGCACGCTGGCGTGAAATGAACGTACCCGGTGAGCAAGAGTACCGCGGACATGGTGTAGCATACTGCCCACATTGTGACGGTCCTTTATTTAAAGGTAAGCCTGTAGCTGTAATTGGTGGTGGCAACTCAGGTATTGAAGCAGCAATTGATTTAGCAAACATTGTTGAGCACGTAACAGTGCTTGAATTTGCAGATACACTTCGCGCCGATGAAGTACTTATTCGCAAAGCGAAAAGCTTAAATAATATTACTATTATTAAAAACGCCCAAACTACAGAAGTACTTGGCGATGGTAAAAAGGTAACAGGACTCACTTACACAGACCGAGTATCAGGTGATAGCAAGGCACTTACTCTAGCGGGTATTTTTGTACAAATAGGCTTAATTCCTAACACTGAGTGGTTAAAAATTAGTGACTTAGCGCTAAGTAAATTTGGTGAAATATTAATTGATGCAAAAGGTGCTACGTCATTACCAGGTGTTTATGGCGCAGGTGATGCAACAAATACCCCATTTAAGCAAATTATTATTGCCATGGGCAGCGGTGCAACAGCAAGTTTAGGTGCTTTTGATTACTTAATTCGCAACAGCGAAGAAAGCGAGCAAGACAAAACAGCTGCTTAACGTGCAAAACCTCTCTTGATATAACAGCAAGGTACACCCATCGCTGTTTGTTAACCCAAGCCGCCCTCTCCAAAGGCGGCTTTTTTATGGCGTAATTAATCATATATAAATAGGTTAATCGCCACCGCCACCACAGCCAGAATCTGAACCGCTGCAATTATTATCAGAGTAACTTGTACTAGTATTGTATGTGGTTGCACCTTGTTTTGAGTTTGCAGTGACAAAGGTAAGTAGTAGCAAAAAGCCACTAACAATTAAAATTACCATGATTGACTGCCAATCCTGTGACGAATAACCGGTATAAAGTGACAAAGCTAAAATAGTAATCAAAATGGTCCGAGCTATTAATTTCATTGTTATTTCCTTTAACTTATTGTCAGGTACATTTAATGTAATTCTGGTTTAACGGTTTTTATTGCTGATGCGACAGCGAGCTCAAGTGAGTACATTTTAAAAGGTTTTGATATAAACATATCCATGCCGGCTTGTTTACAGGCAAGTTTGTCTTGAGACGATGTATTAGCAGTTAATGCAACAATATACGTTTTATTAGTAGGGCAAATTTTTTGTTCTCTTAACTGCTTAGTTGCTTCAAAACCGTCCAAAATAGGCATAATACAATCCATAAAAATAAGGTCATACGGCTTATGCTTACACTTTAAAACAGCGTCTTGACCATCAACCGCAAAGTCGGGGTGTATATTAAGCTTATTTAGGGATGCGTTAAGCACTAATCTATTGATGTCGTTGTCATCAACAACAAGCACAGATAACTCGCTTGTGTTTAAATCAATGTTAGCGAGCGGTTTATTTTCAAGTGCTTGCTCTTCACCTCGGGGTATTGGAATATAAACTGAAAATGTAGTGCCTTTATTAACTTCGCTAGTAACTTCAATTTTTCCGCCCATGTACTCCACAAGTTCTTTTACAATTGCTAGGCCTAGACCTGTGCCGCCTTTTGTATTTTTAGCATCGACTTCTTGCGTAAAAGGAGAGAATAGTGATTCTAGAAAGGCCGCTGTCATCCCTCTGCCAGAATCGGTTACATTTATATTAAGGGCAAGCGCATTATTTTTTTTTGTTAAAAACGTGTCTAAGTTTACAAAACCTTGCTCTGTAAATTTTAACGCATTGCTTAATAAATTAGAGGTGATTTGGCTTAATCGGGTGTTATCGCAATAGGCCCAGCAGTCATCTGCTATCTCATTATTAACTTCGAACACTATGTTTTTATCATTAAATAAAGGGGTATAGAGAGAGAAAAGGTCGGTGAAGACAGTTTTTAATAAAATATTATTTGGTTCAAGCTTAAGCTCGCCATGATTAATTTTTGAGAAATCAAGAACCTCATTAATAATATTCAATAATATGTCTGAGCTGCGTAGCGCAACTTTAATTTTTTCTGTTCTTTTTTCTTCATCATGCTCATCTATCAAGGTGGTGAGCATGCCTGTAATACCATTGAGTGGCGTTCTAAGTTCATGGCTAATTTTTGCAAAAAGCATGCTTCTATCAAAAAGTAAGCGTTCAGCCTCTGCTTTTTTGCTTTTAAGTTCTTCACGAAGTGTCATCGACTCTGTTACATCTTGAAACGTGCCAAATAACCTTACGCAGGTGTCGCCTTCAAATTCAGCTTCTCCAAAGGTCGATACCCAAATGTTATTATTTTTTGCAGTAACAATTTCAAGGTCTAGATTCCATTTTTCACCTTTGCTAACGGCTAACTCTACAGCTTTGGCAATGTTTTCTCGGCTAGATCCCTCTTTATAGAAGTTAATTGCTGTTTCCATAATAGGTTGATAGTTTTCATCAACTTCATGAATTAGTTTGGTTTGCTTGCTCCAATAAATTTTATTGTGGGCAATATCGACTTCCCAAGTTCCTATATTCGCAACGCTTTCAAGTTTAATAAGGCTATTACTATTTTTTATTAGTCGATCTTTTGTTTGGCTTCTGGCAAATTCCGCACCTAACCATTGTGCAAATAATTCTATATAGTCATAGGCTTGGTCTGTAAAAACAGGCGATGAAGCAGCAGAAGAAAAGTTAACGGTTCCAAACACTTTATTACCTACTTTAATAGGAGCACCAATGTAGGATTCCAGTTGGAAATTAGCAAAGCAAGGGTGGTCTGCAATTTCGCTCTGAGATACATTGTGAAAAGCGAGGGCTGAGCCTGCTTTGAGGGTGTGTGTGCAGTAAGTACCTTGTAGGTCAAATTGTGTACCTATAGCAAGATCATTGTTGGGGGTAACCGCATATAAAACAGTGTAACACTGGTCTTCAACTTTACTGATGATAGCTAAATCAAGATTAAAAACGTTAAGCCCAAACGTTAATAGCTTTTGCGTTTTGTTGTCAAATGATAAACTTTGATCAGAGACTATGTCGTGAAATTGCCTAAGAAAATTCAATAGAAAAACCCTATGGTATTAATTTTTTAAAACTTTATTTAGCAAGCTTAGAATAACGTTAAAAAGTGATAAAAAGCTATTACTATCTCGGCAACTAAATACAAAAAAACGATTTGATTAAAATATAGATTTAGCGTACCTGTGTGCACGTTATCTAATTTTTAATTTAGTATGTTGAGTTAGGTGTGTACTCTGGGTTGATATCTCCATCAACTTCTTCTGGATCAACATCGTTTATCAGCAGTGTTTCTCTTACGGCTTCTATATGGTCAAGGACCGTTTGATAACGCTCACCATATTCATATTTAGTCACTTCAATAGCTTTTGGCATATATGTAAACGCTATTTTAAGAGCATGAAGTGCATCGTCATTTATTTTTTCACTCATATTTTTCTCCTGACTAAATTAATATCGGCGGTTAAAGTATTTTCTTTAATTGTTTATTTTAGACTGCTTGCAAGTATGCACGTGCCTCAGCTATGCCCATTTGGTATCCGTTATTTAAAATATTAAACGATTTGGTGGTTCTGCCCACTTTAAAGTGCTTTGGTGGTGCAATAATATTAACTATACAATCGCTGGGTGGGTTTTCTATAAAATCGATACTTTTATTATAAACGTCAGCTCTATTTAATGCTGCATTTATGAGTGCAGGATAGCCCTTATAAATTTGTTTAGTGAGCCAAGACGTTTTTGTCGCTTTTTTTTTGTACCCTCGTGAACGTGACAAGATAACCGTTATTTCGCGCGCCCCCATTTCATACGCCTTGATAACAGGAATAGAGTCTGCAACTCCACCATCCGTCATAGGTGTGTTATTTATAATCGGGTAATCACGATATGCAATAGGAATTGCGCAGGATGCTTTTAATTGCTCAACCATATTGTCGTTTGTTGCTTCTAAATAATAGGCTTTACCTGAATCTATAGCGGTAGTAACAATATAAAACGGTTGCGGGTTTTGCTCAAATATTTCGGTTTGTAGACGAATTTCACGAATAGTTTCTTCCCATAACCAATCAAGGTCAAATAAGTGACCACCTTTTAAAAACCGAGCCAGATTAATATACTCCGGCCTACATGAATAATCGGTTATTACTTTGTAGTTTCGCATGGGTTGCTTACATAAGAATGCAGCTACATTTGTTGCTCCTGCAGAAACGCCAAAGTAACAATCAAAGGGCTGATGATTTTGTGATAAAAATTCATCAAGGACGCCTGCAGCAAATATACCGCGCATTGCGCCACCTTCGACTACAAGTGCATGTTTTATATTTTTAGCCATAATTGTAACTCCTTTTAATCTGACTTTATGTTACCAACTATGGCGAGTGAGGGCGACTTATAAAACACATATTATCAATAAGTTGCATTCCTATTAAAAGTTAATTCAATAATAAAAAAGCAAAAAAATCAGACATTTAATTTAATAAATATGTTGGTAGTTAATATATTAATTAATCGGCATACTATTTTTAGAAATTTTATGGCTGTAATTACATCGCACTGAGTTATATTTTTTGTTAATGTTAGGCTTTAAGCTTATGTTAATAATAAAGCTTAAAAGGGTTACTGATACTGCAACATTAAGATGGATAAAACGCGTCAATGCTTTTACATAAATTGACAAATTTATAGTTATTATATCGCGAATGTAAGTCAGTATGATTTAGCCGTTGTCGCTATCGAGCCCGTTATTTAAGAACCTTGTGCTGCGATTAATTGTACTAAGGTCATAGTTTGCTCCCACAAGGTAAATAAACTCTAAAATGAGCGATTTTAAAATCACCTTATTTAATAATACGCAAAATCAGCTTGGCGAAAGTCCGCTATGGCACCCAATGTTGGCAAAACTCTTTTGGGTTGATATCAATGAAAAACTGTTATTTTGTTGCTCACTCGATGAACCAGCAAATGCCTACTCGGTTGAAATGCCTTTTATAGTGACAGCTATAGCTTGGCAAGATAAAGAGCATTTAATTTTAGGAACTGAATCTGGGATTTATCGTTATAATATAAAGCGTAAAATACCTCAGTTAATTACGGAACTTGAAAGTGGTGACTCGAATAGGCGCTCAAACGATGGGCGTGCCGATCCCTGGGGTGGCTTTTGGTTAAGTACAATGGATAAGACTGCCGAAAAAGGGCAGGGCAAGATATACCGCTATTACAATAAAAAGCTAGATTGCATTGTGACTGATTTAACCATTCCTAATGGTTTGTGTTTTGATAAAGCTCGCTCTCGTGGTTACTATTGTGACTCTTTTACAAGCTGTATTTATGTTCTTGAACTTGATATTAATACAGGTGAAGTTGCTGGCACGGCGAAGGTATTCTATCAATTTAATAACACCGATGTAGATCCCGATGGTTGCGTTATCGACAGTATTGGTAACTTGTGGTTAGCGGTATGGGGAATGGGCTGTATTATGTGTTTATCGCCTGATGCAGAAGTAATTCATACAATAAAAGTAAATAACCTCAATCCTACATGTACAGCATTTGGCGGCAAACAAGGTGAGCTGCTATTTGTGACTTCAGCAGTGTGCGAGTCTAATAAGGACTTACAAAATATACAAGGGACGACAATTCAAATTAGCGGGATAAAAAACGGGCAACTAGAGCCACCCGTTATTTTATAATTTGTTTACAGGTTACTGTGAGACTGGTTTGACCCACATAACGCCAACATCTTTTTTCATAACGTATACGCGAGTGCCTGCAGTAATTGTTTGCTCACTTTTTAATTTCCAGCTAATACCTGAATAATTATACGTAGTTAACCCTTGATCGGTAACGTCGTCATCTAGGGTAAACGTAAGCTCTGCAAAATCGTTTGTTACGGGCTTTGTATCCACACGGTTTTGCATTTTTTTTAGAGGTTTCCACAGGCCAATGGCTAAAATAGCCGTTACCACTGTGTTACTCCATAGTGCAGTTGTTAATGAGTCAGGCAATATTCCTATGCTCATTGAAAAACCAGTTATCAGTAGTGATAAGCCAAAAAATAATAGAATAATAGTAGAGAGACCCAGCACGGCTACTTCTATTATTAAGGCAATTATACCAAGCACCATAAGTGCTTGTGGTAAATTTTGCATAATAAAATCCATACAAACCTCTTTAGGTGTTAACCTTTATTTTGCTTGTTTAAACTATTAATGATTGCCATGCCTTGCGCAACCATTGAGCTTGCATCTGTTGCGTTGTCAGGGAGAAGAACAACAGATGATTCACGTGCAATGGCTTCTTTAGCCGAAATGGCTTTAGTTGCTAAATCAAGTTGAATCGCTTTTTGCCCTTGCTCTGTATCAGCGGCTTCACCGACTTTTAATAGTGCATTGGCTTGTGCTTCAGCGACGGTTGTAATTGCGGTAGCTTCACCTTCCGCACGTAAAATTTGCTCAGCTTTATCTGCTTCTGCAGCAAGCACTTGTGCTTGCTTTTTACCTTCAGCGACATTTATATTTGCTTGACGGTCACCTTCAGACTCTAAAATTTGAGCACGTTTTACACGCTCAGCCTTCATTTGTGCTTCCATAGCTTCCATAATCGAGTTCGGTGGCACAATATCTTTAATTTCGTAACGCAGTACTTGAATACCCCATGGCTCAGATGCCTGGTTTATTGCAGCTACGATATTTGTGTTTAGTAGGTCACGCTCTTCAAAAGTTTTATCTAGCTCCATTTTACCAAGCTCTGAACGCATTGTTGTTTGCGAAAGCTGAACAACCGCAAATGTATAATCGTCAACACCATAGGTAGCTTTGTACGGGTCTAATACTCGAAAGTATAATACGCCATCTACAATTAACGAGATGTTGTCTTTTGTTATAGCTGATTGAGATGGTACATCTTGCGCCTGTTCTTTTAAGCTGCGGTCGGCAGATATTCTATCGATAAACGGAATAATAAAATTAAGGCCGGCTTCTTTGGTTGATTGGTATTTACCAAAACGTTCAATTAGCCAAGCTCTATTTTGAGGGACAAATTTAACACTGCTTTTTAGAAGCACAATAACAAATATGAGTAAAAATGCCTCAACAGTAAATACGACATCGAGGATTTGTGACACTGGATCCATTTAAATATTCCTTATAATAATTAATCATAAAATGGTGTGTTGTTTTAATTATAAACTAATAAAGACTACCACTTTTCAATGTAATTACCTACAAAAAATGGGCACTTAAGAAGTACATATTATCGAGGGGGGCTCTCGGAAATTTTATTTCGACCAGTTTCTTTAGCGTTATAAAGAGCAGCGTCTGCTTTTGCAATAATGTCTTCTGCTATTGTTTTTGTGTTAGGAATTAGGCTATAAAAACCAATACTTAAAGTAAGCATATCACTTACTTCTGAATATTTATGCTCTATGCCCAACTTGGCTATTTCTTTTTGAATTAGAGTGGAAAAGCAATATGCATTATCAGTATTGGTACAGGGTAAAATAAGTGCAAATTCTTCACCACCATATCGAGCTGCTAGATCGCCGGGGCGCTTACATAAATTTTGCAGTGTTTCAGCAACTTGTTTTAATGCCTCATCCCCTTTTTGATGACCATAACTATCGTTGTATTTTTTAAAAAAGTCGATGTCGCAAATAAGTAAACTAATGGGTTGTTGGTAACGAACGCATCTTTGTATTTCGTCATCTATAGTTTGATCAAAGCATCGACGATTAGCTATGTTAGTCAAGCCGTCTGTATTTACCAGCTCACTTAATTGTTGATTGGCTGTGATAAGTTGCTGCTGAGTAAGTTCTAATTTTTGTTTATAGTTTATATTTTTGAACGCGTTGGTTAGTATTTCACCCACTAATTTTATTCTGATTAAATCAAGGTTTGTCCATTCACGTTTTACTGCTACACAATCGCAACCAATAAAACCAACAAGCTCTTTTTCGTAGCTTAAGCCAATGCACATTACTGATTTGATTTTTTGTAGTTCAAATTCTTTTTTTTCACCACCTGCAGAGGCTGGTAAATCCGCAACATCATTTACTTTAAAAAGGTAAGTGTCGTTCATTAATTTAAAAAAGTAGGGTAGTTCACTTTTAGGTACATTTTGCAACGAATCCTTAAAAGGCATTATGCCTTTATTTACCCATTCATGTGTATTACTCATTTGTGTGTTTGCGTCGTTAAATTTAAATAAATAGCTGCGATCTGCATGGCATACAGTGCCAATTGCTTTTAATGCATAATTAATATGTTTATCTACATCATCGTTTTGAATATCAATGAGATCGGCTGATATATTCGATATAACAACATCAAAATTATATTGTTCATCGACTTTTTGTTTTTCTATTTCAAAGGTGATCATTGAAACGGTCTCGGTAATATTGGCAAATTTAATGTTCAGTAAGAAGGCTGTTTGATCTACTTCAAGCACCACTTTATTTTGAACATTAGGTATAAGATAAACATCAAAAAGGTTCTGTAATAATAAAGTTTTTTTACTTAAAGGGCTTGTTAGCTTTATGTGACCAAAGTGATTTTCATTCAAGTCAGAATGCTGCTTTAAATTAAACAGGTTTAACGCGGATTCGTTCGCTTTGTAGTTGCGTGTTTTTGAGTCGTGGACCAAAACAGCAAAAGGGAGACACTTTAATGTACTCCAGATCTCTTTAATCGAGTTCAACGTTTAAGTTACCTCATTTTCTATAAAAGATAGGACATATCCGATTGATTTTTATTCTTATAATATAGTTTTAGTACAGTTTTGTTGATATTACTAACTTTTTTAGTGCGTTTATGTGAGTCACGCATTATAATTGATACTGTATATCATTACTCCTTTCTTCAGTGAGCCTTTAGCGGCTTACTTGCATTCTAAGTATAGGTAACCCAAGTATTTCATGACCGAAATTACAACACACCAAGCTTCTCGTAGGCGCTTACTCATTGCGCTTGCAATAACATGCTCATTTATGATCATACAAGTAATTGGCGCGTATTATGCTAATTCGCTTGCTGTATTAGCTGATGCAGGACATTTGTTTGTGCATAATAGTTCGCTATTTATTGCCTTAATTGCTTCAAGTTTTGCTATTCACTTAGCTAAAACTTTCAATGATGGCTATCAACGGGCTGAGTTAATGGGTGGGCTTATTAATGGCATTTTATATCTCGCAATTAGTTTGGTGATTCTATATGAAGGTGGGGAGCGATTTATTCATCAGCATGAAGGTAACGAACTTGAGATAAATAGTTACTTAATGTCGGTAATTGCGGGGCTGGGCTTTTTGTTCCACGGTGCCGCTGCTTGGGTGTTATACAAGGGACGAAAAGCAAGCATTAATGTTTATGCCGTGTTCTTACATTCGTTTTTTGATTTGATTTCTACTGTGTCCACTTTTGTTGCTGGTGTACTAATATATTTCACAGGCCTTGCGGTCATCGATATTTTATCGAGTATGCTTATAGCGTCGTTTGTATTGTTTACGGGCATTAAAGTAATTATAAGTTGTATTAAAGGTTTGCGTTTAAATAAAGCAAAACTTCCTAAGGTAGCAGATATTGAAAGCGAAATCACAAGCATAGAACACGTACATAACGTACATAATGTAACTGTAACACGTAATTACGATGGCTTAGTGGTGGGGGCTCATGTGGTACTCAAAAAGCACTGTACTATTGAAAAGCATGACGAAGCATGTCGCTTAAAGGTAGAGAATCTGCTTGCTGAAAGGTTTAGAGTAACGAGTAGCGTACTGCAAATTGAAAGCCATGAATGCCATCATATTCATTAGGGGTTAATAATCATTCAAGGTTGAATTTTAAACTGTATGTATGATATCTATTCAACCTAGAGCCTGCGAGTTGTGTACGCCCTAAAAGGTAAGAGTGCATATTAGAGCCAAACAAACGAGTCCCGAAGGGGGCTACCGGGGCAGTTTACTTCTTGTTGCTTGGCTTTGGTTTTCTGTTACAGAGTGTAAAGGCCGAAGAGTAGTGCAGGAGTAGTAGCCAACCTGGTGCTGCGATTAAACCGCTGTAAGTTTTAACAAACACTAACCCACAAAGGTCATTATAACTGTGTGTTAGTGGATGGGGGTTCTAATGCCTTGCTAGTTGCTTCAAATAAGCTCAATAATTTTTCTAAAACAACTATTTTCATTAAGTGCTTCGGCGCTCATTGGTTTTGCAAAGTAATAACCTTGAAGCACATGGCAACCAGCGTTAACTAAAAACTCCATTTGGTCACGATTTTCAACGCCTTCAGCAATACAATATAAGTTTAAATTTTCAGCTAAAGAAATAATAGTTTTAATAATTGACTCGTCTCCTTTGTCCTCACCAATACTATTTACAAAACTTTGATCTATCTTTATGACGTTAATTGGGAATTGGCTCAAGTAAGTCAGCGATGAATAGCCTGTACCAAAGTCATCAAGCAATAATTTAAATCCTGCTGCTTTTAATTTTTGTAACTGCTTAGCAGCTTTCAGTTTATCTTCAAGCAATATAGTCTCTGTAATTTCGAGCCTCAGTTGCTTTGGCAGAATACCCGCGTCTGCTAGTATGCATTGTAAACGTTCGGTTATGTTCTCCTTTAAAATATGTTTTGGTGATAGGTTTAAGGAAATATAAAATAATGGATTGTCATTCAGTAGTGGCGCTAATTCAATAAGTGCGCGTTTAAGGGCTAACTCAGTTAAGCGCTCGATTAAACCGGTTTCTTCTGAAATTGGAATAAACACTGCGGGTGAAACAAATTGCTCTTTGTTTTTCCAGCGCATTAGTAGCTCTACACCATTTATTGTTCTTGCTTCAATATCAACAATTGGCTGATAATGATTAAAAAATAAGTCGGCTTTTACTGCATCTTTTAAATCATTTTCGAGCATTAGCTTTTGTTTTATTTGTTCGTTCATTTCATCGCTAAAGAAGCTAAAACCATTCCTGCCATTTTGCTTTGCTTGCATCATAGCGACGTCTGCGTTACGAATTAAAATGTCGGTTGTTATTGCATCAAATGGGTACAAAGCAACGCCTATACTGGCAGAAATATTAATCGCAAAGTCTTCAATCATCACTTTATTTGCTAATTCTTTACTAATTAGCATAACTGTTTCTTTTAATGAGTCCTGAGATTCTACATTTTTAATAAGAACTAAAAACTCATCTCCACTTTGGCGGCCAAGCTGTGCATTTTCGTTAAGAATATTACTCACCCGTTCAGTAATATTACAAAGAAGCTTGTCACCTACAGCATGACCAAAAGAGTCATTTACTGGCTTAAACTTATCTAAATCTATAAATAAGAGTGCGCAATGTGTATTTGAACTTTCGGCTTGTTTAATGGCTTCCTCAATTTCTTGATACATTAAACTACGATTTGGCAGTTTTGTTAGTGCGTCGTAATTGGCTAAATAACGCAGCTCATTTTCAGCTCTTTTTTGCTCTGTTAGGTCAGAAATAACAATTACATAGTAGCTTACTTCTGTTGTACTTTTTGCTACAGCAGTCACATTAATATGCACTGGGTGCTTACTGCTTTTAGCTGTTTTTATTAACGTATCAATATGCCAGTTTTCAGTTGGTTGCAATTTTTTAAGTATTTTTGCGAACTCTTTACAGTTTTCTTTACCAATAGACTTTATAAATAGTTTCGGGCTAATATTTGTAAATTCCTCTGAATCAGAGAACGTTCTTATAAAACTATTATTTGCTGAAAATGGCATTAAATGATCGTCTAAAATCAGTAACCAATCGTTTATTTGGCTAAATGCTTCACCTAGTATTTTGGCTTGTTCTTCATTGGCACGCTGCTCTGTAATATTGGTATAAATACCAGATACATACAAAGGTTTGCCTGTTTGAGTGTCAAAAATTATTTGGCCAGTGTCTTGATACCACAACCACTGCCCATTTTTATGGCGGAGACGATATGTTAATTGCCAATTTTTACTTTTACTTTTTTTGCTTATAAAGCCTTGCCATTTGGTTTCAAATCGACGCTTATCGTCAGGGTGTATAATAGAATAAAACAGCTCTATCGATACTCGTTCTTCAAGGTTCTCATAACCCAGTTCTATGCCGCGTAAGGTATTTACAGAACCATCTTTAAATCGAAAATCCCATATTCCACTTTTATTATTTTTAAGAGCGAGCTCTGTTTGTTTTTTCGAATTTATAGTGTCTGTATGCGCTTGTTGAATAACATTTTGGCGGTTACGGTATTGCCAGAAAAATAAAGCGAAGAGGCTTAACATAACTATAATATAGGTGAATATCGCAAAGGGTGACTTCCAAGGAGCATAGGCTACATTCATGCTCAGCTTAACTGGTTGGGCTTTAATTACACCATCTTTAAAATGAGCGTTGATAGTGAGAGAGTAGCTTCCTGGTTGAAGTTTAGTAAAAAACACCTGATTTGATTTTAAGTTGTCATAGGTAAGTGATGTTGGGCCATCAAGAACCACATCATATAACGTTTTATTTGTATCTGGGTAAGAAAAGTCAGAAAAGCTTACCGTTAACCCCATATCATCATGGCTCAATTTGAGTGGTTGATTACTGTATGCAAGAGGTGAAAAAGGTAATTCTCTTGTCAATAGACTGACATCTGTAATTGCTAATTTATCTTTTTTAGTTGTTGCTTTTGTATTGAAATCAGCAGGATTAAAAAGCAGCGCGCCAGCATTACTACCTAATATTATGTGCCCATTATTCAATTTTCTTTGTGTGTAGTCTGTAAATTTATTGGTGCTTAAACCATCTTTAACAGAAAAACTTGTAACATTAAGTGTGTTGAGGTTTACCTTGTAGAGCCCATTCTCAGAGCTTGCCCACAGGTAATCATTTTCATCAGGCACTAAAGACAAAATTGAATTTGAATTTAAAGAACTTTTAAGCCCCAGAGAATGTTTACGTTCATAGCTTTGTGGGTCTATGCCAATTAAGCCTTCAAAAGTAGTTGCAAGCCATAAAACATTTCTTTTTAAGTCAAGGTAATAACTATCTACAGTGTAATAGATGTCGTCTCTATTCTTTGATGACTCAAATATTTGGGTTAAGCTTTGTGTTGACTCGTTATACCTATATAGGCTGTTGGTCATACTAATTAAAAGTTCATTTGGGTGTGTTTCTATTGGCGGAAGGAACACATAAGCATATACCGGGTCTAGAAAGTTTTTAAGTCCTTTAACAACCCTTATATCACCCGTTTTTTCGTTAAATAGGTAAAAGTTTTTGTCGTTTGCAAATGCATATTGATGAGTGCCAATTTTGGCAAAACCAAAAACAGTTGGTTGAGTAAGTAAATCGTTATTAGTACTTAAATTTGATACTAATTGCTTACTACTTTTATCAAACAATTCAAACCCATTGTATGTAGACAGCCATAAATATTGGTTGTTTCCAAGGGAGGAAGCAAAAATATCATAGACTGCTGACGAACCAAACACTGCTTTTGCGTCAGTTGAGTTTAAAAAAGTACGCGTAGTTTTTGTTTTAGGGTTGTATTGAGCTAGGCCATCGTTTGTGCCAAACCATATAGTATTATCTTCGTCTTCGTGAATTTTGTTTATCGTATTATTGACGGGCAACTTAATATTTTTAAATCGTCTTGTATTAATGGGCCACGTGAATACCCCTTGGCTTCTTGATGATAACCAAAGTACTCCTGTTTGGCTAATTGTTAAATCGTCAATTGAGTTATCGTTTATATTAAATTTACTTTTTTCATAATTTAAAATGAACTTTATTTCGCCGTTTACCCGGCTAAAACTATATAACCCTTTTTCTGTTGCTACAAACTCACCCTGGTCAGAATTAATGTAATCCCAGATATTAAGATCGGGAATAAGCGTCGTTATTTTAGAACTGAGTACAAGGTTATCTTCTGAAAATGCGAATTTATAAAGCCCTTCTACCGTGCCAACTAGAAGGCCAAGCTCTTTATCTACCTGCAAAAACTTTACATTAATGTTGTCTATTGTTGTTTTTTCGGCAGGGTGAAGTGGTATTTCTGTAAGCTGATTACTTACAAGGTTGAACTTATATAGCCCATTATTGGCACCAATGAAAAGTGTATTATTGTGTAGTGTTAAAGCGCGAATAAACGAAGTTTTTTCAGCTAAAGCGGCTGTTTGTGTAAAAGCTCCAGTGACTTTGTTGTAAGTGACTATTTGGTTATCAATTGCTAAGTAATAAAGTTCGTTTTTTTCAGCCATTGCTTCAACAGGTGAATAAATCTGTTTTTCTTTATCGAGTTGACCAGAGTAAATTTTTTCTGTTTTAAGGGTTAGTGGGTCTATTAGGTATGCCCCAGCTATATCAGTAGAAACAAGTAACTTACCGTCTTGTGTTTTTAACACCGTAGAAATATAGTGTTTGTCTAACTCAAAACCACCGTCGAATGTTTCAACGTTATAGCCATCAAACCTATTTAGTCCTTGTTGCGTAGCAATCCAAATGTAGCCAATCTCATCTTCTTGTATTTTTACAACGTAATTTTGTGAGAGGCCTTCATCGGTAGAAAGGCGTTGTAACTGTTGGGCATAATTTTGCGATGCAAATGCATTGGTCATACACAACATTATCAATAAAACAAAAAGGGATAATTTACTTATTGGCACTGATGACCGATCTCCAAACATGTATTGCTTTGTAAAGCTAAGTGTTAAATATAGCACAACTTTTATTTTTTTTTACAAATAAAATACTGGGTAAAACAATGTAAATTTAATGCAATGAACTAATGTTTATTATTATTTAAGAGCTTTAGGGAGGTCTTAAAATGGTTTTAACAAACATACAAGCTAAAGATAGTCTTTTACTGATCATAGATATTCAAGAGCGACTTTCCCCCATGATTAGTGATTTTCAAAGTCTTTTAAAAAATACACTAAAATTAGCGCAGGCATCTTGTGTGCACGATATACCAACACTTATCTCAGAGCAGTACGTCCAAGGATTAGGAGAAACCGACAACAAAATTAAATCTGTTTTACCGCGTGCTTCGTATTTTAGTAAGGTGCATTTTAGTGCTTGTGAAGAAGCTGGCTTCTTAGATAAGTTAATTAGTTTTAACAAAAAAACGATTGTTGTAGTGGGCACTGAGGCGCACGTGTGTGTTTTACAAACGTGTATTGATTTATTAAAAAATGGATTTGAAGTGGTTTTAGTAATAGATGCAATAGGCTCTCGTAATGCTGAGCATAAAAGTATCGCAATAGAACAGCTAAAGCTTGGCGGAGCGGTAATTTCATGTGCAGAAATTATTATATTTCAATGGACAAAAACTGCAGCTACGCCTACGTTTAAGAAAATATTACCTATAATTAAATAGGTTAGTTGTATATAGTGTAAATTAAATGTTTATTAATATTAAATTTTAAATCATTCATTGATAATATTGGTACTATTTGGTTGTATTTGTACTAAGCTAAATGTATTAGTAAAATTAAAAGTTAGGGTCTTTATGTCTAGTGTTAGCCGTTTATTAACAGTAATTTTTGTCATCTTATTCGTCGAATCTATAGGATTAGGCCTTTATTTTGGTACGTTAACTCAAGCATTTATAGTCGGTTTGCCGTTGTGTTTATTACCAATATGGCTACTTAAAACTCAAGAAAATAACCCTATTACACCCCACATAGTCGCTGCTGCAATTATGATGTTTTCTTTTCTGCATATACAGCAAGCATTTGGCTTAATTGAAGTGCATTTTGAAATTTTTATATTAATGCCTATTTTAATTGTTTTTGTTCAGTGGCGCGTTTTTATTACAGCTATATTGTTTGTCGCGGTCCATCACCTTTCTTTCTACTACTTACAAACCCAAAATACGGGCTTTTATGTTTTTGACCCTGATAGGCTTGCTTTTAGCACTGTGATTATTCATGCAGCTTATGCAATAGTTGAAGTGCTTGTTGTAGGTTACATAGCAATTACTTTAGAGAGAGAGCGCCGGGCTGGAACATCACTTAGCTCAGCAACTGAGCAAATCATGGAAAACTCTGAGCACATTAAATTATCTCTTAGAGCCGATTACACGCAAAGTGAAGCCGTTGTTGGTTTTAACACCTTGCTCGATTACTTATCGGACGTTATTAAACAAGTTAAAACTCAATCGTATTCTCTAAAAACCAATTCCGGTGAATTAATTCAAGTTCATGATCAACTAGCGAATGGTGCACAGCAGCGAACTCAGCAAACAGATGATATAGCTAATTCGGGTGCTCAAGTTGCGCATGGTTTCAAATTAGTAGAGCAAGAAAGCGAAGTGTTGAAAACACAAGTAGATAGCATCACACAATCTGCTAAAGGGGCTTTAGACGACGTATTGCAGACCGATAGTAAAAGCAGAGAGCTACTGAATTTGTTAAATCATACAGAAGAGCAAATTAATCAACTCGTTGCTGCCGGCGATGTCATCTCAAGCTTATTAAACGAAATATCTGGGATTGCTGAGCAAACAAATTTACTTGCGCTTAACGCAGCCATTGAAGCCGCCAGGGCTGGCGAGCACGGAAGGGGCTTTGCAGTTGTAGCGGATGAAGTACGATCATTGGCAAACCATAGTAAAGCAACTACAGACAAGATAGGCCTGACTCTTAAAGACCTTGTTACAAATAGTAAAAAATCTACTCAATCAATGACTCAGTGCGTGAGCTTTGTTGTTGATTTAACTGAAATAAGCACTGCAATGAAAGAGAATATTTCAGCAATGAGTGAACAGATAAAAGCGGTGTCGAGTAGTACTAGTTCGGTTGCACAAGTTGTTTCAGAGCAAGCTGGTAATACAGAACAAATTGCTAATAGCACAGACCAAATGCGCCAAAACCAGTACGAAGATTCCAATATTGTTAAGCAGCTCACCGACAAAGTACAGTTAATCGACGTCAGTATTGATGTACTTGAGCAATCAATTGCTAAATTTAAGTAACGATCACCTTTTAAAGTTTATAATATTAGCCTGGTTAGGATTCGTTATATCAGGCTTAGTTTATTTTCAGGTTGGCCAGCTAAAATCGTTTGATAGTGACCGAGTACTATTACAGGATGGTTGGTTTTTAAGTTTTAAAAAGCAGCTAGGGTTGAATACGCAAATACACGAGGCATCTTTAGTTCTTGTCATAGAGCAAAACTGTGGTTGCGCGAAGCAGGCTAAAGCACATATTACCGCACTAAAACGGTTTGCTGACGAAAAAGGCTTTAATATTATCGAGCATCCTTATTCAGCTGAGTTACATCATGTTATTCCAGCTACGCCAGCCGCTGTAATTATTGATAAGAATGGCGAGTTTGTTTATGCGGGGCCATTATCCGAAGGATTGGCTTGCTCACAGGGCAGTGGTTTTGTAGAAACGGCTATGACTAACTTAGTTGCTGGGTTTAACTCAAAATTACTCGTAGCAGATACTAAAGGCTGTTATTGCAAAAATAGGGTTTAGCTTCAGAGGGCCGCTTCCTTAAAGTAAATTTGTTGAGTGTTAAATCACACTCTATTTTTTCAAAAAGAGCCTAACTGAGTAGTCAGTAGTTTTATGCAAGTGATTTATATTTGTGTTAGTGCACACTTTTGAGTGAAAGTTTTATTAGTCACTCTCAAATAAACTAATCTATATTCACTAATTATTAGATTTTAATGATCAATCTATTAATTTGGATCAATGGCGATACTAAATCAAATTGACAAAAGATTAGGGGAACAATGAGTTACCAATTTTTGTATGAAAGGTTACCCTAAAGTTATAATTGGGTTTAAAAATAAAATTCAAATAACGCTCTAAAAATTATTGATAACTATTACTATTTAGATTAATATAACTATATCGAAAGTAATTAGAGTGGTTTGTAATCATGTACATTTGTCTATGTCACGGTGTCACAGATAAAAAAATTGAACAAACAATTGATGATGGTGCAACAACTATGCGTGAGTTGGCAAAAGAGCTTAACGTCGGCAGCCAATGCGGAAAATGCTGTGGTTGTACGAAGAAGATTTTGAATCGCAAGCTGATTCAAATTGCAGACATAACAGATCAAGTAGCTTAATTATTTTAAAAAAATTACATAAAAAAAGCAGCCATATGGCTGCTTTTTTTATGCTTATAACGTGTTGTTAAAGTTGAGATTGAAGATAGTTTTCTATACCTACATTCTCAATAAGCTGTTGTTGTGTTTCTAGCCAGTCCATTTGCTCTTCTTGCTCGTTTAAAATATGGTCGAGTGCTTCTCGGCTAATGTAGTCTTTTTTACTTTCAGCTAATTTAACCGCAGCGCGAAGTTCGTCTATAGTATCAAGCTCAAAGCTCATGTTAGCAGCAATCATTTCTTCGCTGTTTTCACCAATACGTAAACGGCCTAAGTCTTGTAGGTTTGGTAAACCCTCTAAAAATAAAATGCGCTCAATTAAACGATCGGCGTTTTTCATTTTTTGAATTGACACTTTGTAGTCTGCTTTATCAAGCTGGCTAAAACCAAAGTCTTTAAACATACGTGCATGTAAAAAGTATTGATTAATTCCGACAAGTTCATTAGCAAGTACGCTATTTAACGCTTTAATTACCTCTAAGTCGCCTTTCATAACTTTAGCTCCTGCTAACCCATTTGAGATTGATGGTAATTTTCTGAGCCAATTTTTTCAATTAGGCCGAGTTGTTGTTCTAACCAGTAAACGTGGTCTTCTTCTGTATCGAACAATAGCTTTTGGAGTATTGCACGAGATTGGTAGTCTTGCTGTTCTTCACAGATGGCAATTACATCTTTTACGCAGGCAACAACTTCTAGTTCGAGTGTTAAATCATTTTGCATCATGCTTTTAACATCGTTTCCGATAAGCAAATCACGACGCTTGGTAAGGTTTGGGACACCTTCTAAAAATAAAATACGTTTGATTAACCAGTCAGCATGGTCTTTTTCTTCTTCCATTTCATGATTAAGGCGCTCATAAAGTTTATTTAAACCCCAATCATCATACATGCGAGAGTGTATAAAATACTGATCGATTGCAGCTAACTCGTTGGCGAGTAGCGCATTAAATGCGTCGATTACTTTTTGATTACCTTTCATGATATGTCACCATAGCTTTGTTAATTATGGCTAGTGTAGTGTAAAACCAAGTAATTGCAAGTTTTCTCTATAAAAATCATTGTGTTACTATTGGTTTTGATTCTTATTTAAGTTTGCATTGTTGCTTGCTTTATAGGCTCTCTGCGTTTTGGGCGCATAATCAATTTTTGCTTGAATAAGAGTAGCTTAAATATATTTAAAACAGCTTAGGTAATACGGGTGTCGTAATTAACTTTATAGCGCTGAACTCAGGTGCAAAAAATAGCAAACCACATTAATAGTTTTTAATTCAATTATATTTTTTGTTTATTAATCAATTAGGCTAATTAATGTATGGCATACTCAAACACACATTAATTTCATGGTGTGTAATACATTATCAGCACCATAAATACTTACTGAACACATATTTTAATTTAACAATAGTGCAGCACACTTAGGGTCACTACTATGAGCAAGTCAATTATAATTCGCGATGCGAAGCCAAGCGATGCCAAAATTATCTTAAATTTTATTACAGAGCTTGCGATATATGAAAAAGAGCCAGATGCGGTCAAAACAAATGAGCAAGCTATTTTAGATACATTATTTAGCGAAGGCGCCACAGCGCACAGTATTATATGTTTAGATGGCGATGAACCTATAGGCTTTGCAGTTTATTTTTACAATTATTCTACTTGGCTAGGTAAAAACGGTTTGTATCTTGAAGATTTATACGTAAGTCCAGATAGCCGTGGTAAAGGTGCTGGTAAAGCCATAATGAAGCATTTAGCTAATAAGGCGTTGAGCAATAATTGTGGTCGTTTTGAGTGGGTTGTTTTGGATTGGAATAAGCCTGCAATAGATTTTTATGACAGTATAGGTGCAAAGCCCCAAACTGAATGGATTATTTATCGTTTAACGGGTCAAGAGTTAATAGATTTTGCTAAATAGTAAAGTTCCGATTGTGGCTAGCAATGGTTAAAAATTTATTTAAACTTTGTGCTGGTCACTCATTAAAAGAGCTATTTATGATTTCATCTTACTGGCAAAAAGCACGTCAAAGTCGCGATCACCGATTTGATGGTCTTTTTTATGTTGCGGTAAAAAGTACGGGTATTTACTGCAGGCCTATTTGTCCAGCGCCTACTGCGCTTGAAAAAAATGTTATTTATTATGAGTTTGCTCATAATGCAGCGCAAGACGGTTTTAGGCCTTGCATTCGTTGTAGGCCTGACAGTGCACCGGGAAGTGCGGCTTGGCAAGGGGTCAAAACAACCGCTTTGAGGGCAAAGCAGCTCATTGACCAATACGATGAACATGATTGCGAAAAGTTAGCTGAAAGGTTAGGAGTGAGTAGCCGATATTTAAGACGTTTGTTTAAACAACATTTTGGTTTGTCGCTTACGCAATATCGTTTATTTAAGCAATGTCATTTTGCAAAAAAGCTGATACAAGAAACGCATTTATCGCTAACCGACATTGCATACGCGGCAGGTTTTAAAAGTACAAGGCGATTTAACGATGCTTTTTTCAAACAATTAAATATGACACCATCAGCACTGCGTCAAAATACCAAAATTCAAAGTACGTCACTTACCTTAACCCTTCCTTTTAGGCCTCCTTATAATTGGCTTGCTTTACGCTCGTTTATAGAAAAACGTTTAATTAAACCTGTTGAATGGATTTCGGAAAATAGCTACGGGCGTACGTTTTCAAATACGCTTTATAAAGGATGTTTCACTGCCGAATTTATCGAAAGTAAACATCAGTTTAAAGTAAAGGTAGAGATAGACGACACGCAATATTTGCAAACAGTTATAAATAACATACGGCGGGTTCTAGACTTAGATGCTGATATTAATTTAATAGAAACTCATTTAAATACAAACATAAACAATGCATTCACACTGTGTAACGGACTTAGGTTGCCAGGTATTTGGTCAGAGTTTGAGGCTGGTATTAGGGCTGTGCTAGGACAACAAGTAAGCGTAGCCGCAGCGCATAGCTTAGTCACTAAACTAGTTGATGAGCTCGGAGAAAAAGACGTAAACCATGTGTATTTTCCGAGTGCCGAACAGGTAGCACAAAGCAGCTTTGATTTTTTTAAAATGCCACAAGCGCGCAAAAATGCGCTACATAATTTAGCTTTGTTTTGCGCCAATAACCCTGGCAATAGTGACTTAGATTTATGGCTTGACTTAAAAGGAATAGGCCCATGGACTGTGAACTATGCAAAATTAAGAGGGCAAAGCCAACCCGATATATTACTTGATGGTGATTTAGGAATTAAAAAAGCACAAGCTGCGGCAAGTTCGTTTAACAGTGAAAAGTGCACCCCATTTCGTTCCTATTTAACGTTTCAACTTTGGCAGCAACTATCATGATTATTCAAACATACATAACAAGTCCCATAGACAATATAATAATTCAAGCAACTGAAAAAGGGGTGAGTTACGTTGGCTTTTATCCGCTTGAAACCTACCCACATGTGCCTCTTGCTAAAGTAACTAATGAGCCGATATTAAGCTGTGCGCTGCAATTAAAAGAGTATTTTAATAAAAAGCGTAAAACATTTAATGTTCCATTGGATACTAAAGGGACTGAATTTCAAAAAAGTGTATGGAACGCACTTCTGGATGTCCCTTACGGTAAAACCAATACGTATGGTGATATTGCTCACGCATTAAATAACCCAAAAGCGGTAAGAGCGGTGGGGGCAGCTAACGGTAAAAACCCAATTAGCATTATCGTGCCTTGTCATAGAATTATTGGCGCAAATGCAACGCTCACAGGATACGCTGGTGGACTCGAAAGAAAACGCTGGCTCCTAAAACACGAAGGGGTTTTGTGAATTAGTAGCCTTAAGTTTTGTATCATATATTATAAAGGTTACACTATAGAAAATACTCGAATAAAAAATAGCCATGCAATTTAATACACTATTTTATATATTTATCTTTTTATGCATCGTACCTATTAATGTTGCAAACGCCGCTGCTAAAAAGTTGCTTTTTTGCTATGAAGACAAGGAAATTGCGCCAATGTTTTTAGGTACAGGGCAAGAGATCCCGATTCAAAGGCCCGGAGCTTCGGCAGACGTGCTCCGGTTATTGGACGACGCAGTTGATGGCGTTGATATTGAGTTTGTGAGAAAACCTTGGCGAAGGTGCTTGAAGGATCTTGAATCAAATAAAGTAAATGCAGTTATTGCTAGCTTCAGAGAAGGCAGAGAGCAAATAGCCGTTTACCCAATGGATGAAGATGCAAAACCTAATGCTCAGTTTGCTATTAGCAAGTTTGGCAGCTGCTTGTTAGGTCGTGATAAATTTCGATCGCAATGGCAATCACGCGATAAGTTTAATACCAAAACATTTACAATTGCTGTGCCAAGCGGTTATGGCTTGAGCGCTGTTTTAAAAAAAGAACCTCTTTTTGTTCACGAGACGGTGTCTAAAGAAAATGCATTTGAACTACTTAACAAAGGGGTTGTGGACTCAAGCATAGATATTTGCCAAGTTGATAAAATTAAAGCGTCTAGTTACCCATATAGTGACACCGATGTAAAAGCACTATTTCCCCCATACGAATTTACGCTTGGTTATTTAGTTTTTTCGCATCAATTTTATGAAAATCATCCGACGCTTAGTCATAAAATGTGGCAGTGGGTTAGTGAATTTGATACGGCTCCTATCTACATTGATTATTTAAATTCTGCCAAACAACCTAAAAACTAATACTTTAAATCATAAGCTTATTTGGCGTTTGAAATTGGTATTCAGTGCATATTAGGGTAGCATAAGCGCACTTTTTGTAACTTGGCACCATCATGGCTCAATTATACTTTTACTATTCTGCAATGAATGCGGGAAAATCTACCACCTTATTACAATCGGCTTTTAATTATAAAGAGCGAGGTATGGAGCCAGTTATCCTCACTGCAGCTATTGACGATAGAGAAGGTGTTGGCAAGGTTTCCTCTCGAATAGGTTTGCAAGCAGATGCACATGTATTTGATGCAAGTAAAGATGTGTATGAGTTGATTCAATTACTTAACAATGAGAAAAAGCGCCATTGTATATTAGTCGATGAATGTCAGTTTTTATCCAAAGAGCAAGTCATGCAGTTAACTGATGTAGTAGATGAGTTAGGCATTCCTGTGCTTTGCTACGGTTTACGAAACGACTTTAGAGGTGAGTTGTTTGTTGGCTCTCAATACCTACTAGCTTGGGCTGATAAATTAATTGAGCTTAAAACGGTGTGCCATTGTGGGCGCAAAGCCAATCACGTATTACGTACAGATGAAAATGGTGATGCGATTGCCGATGGTAATCAAGTTGAAATTGGCGGCAACGATCGTTATGTATCGGTATGCCGCAAACATTACAAAGCCGCTTTAAATATGGGCCGATAACGCGTTAATAAAGGTGTCTATATCTTTTCGAGTTATCCCTAAATGCGTAACTAGCCTGAGTTGTTTACTTGGGCTTATTAAAACACCTTGCTGTTTTAGCTTCGCAGCTATATCTACAATATTAAAATCTTCATCACAAGATGCATACACCATATTGGTCGTATTACTCATATCTACGTTAAAGCCTTCAAGTGAGCTTAAACATTCAGCTAGGTAGCGCGCATTAGCATGATCGTCTTTTAAGCGACTTATGTTATTTTCAAGCGCATATTGCCCCGCAGCAGCGAGCATTCCGGCTTGTCGCATACCACCACCAAGTACTTTACGCCAGCGCCTAGCTTTATTTACCAACGAAGATGACCCCAATAATAAAGATCCAACCGGTGCACCTAACCCTTTAGATAAGCAAATAGACACAGAGTCAAAATGTTTCGTTATTTGTTTAATATCAACTTCTAACTCAACTGATGCATTAAACGCACGTGCGCCATCTAAATGCAGAGCTAAATTATGCTCATTAACAAAATCTCGTGCTTGGGCGAGGTACTCTAGGCTAAGTACTTTACCGCCAATGGTATTTTCTAGGCTTAGTAATCGCGTTTTTGCAAAGTGACTATCGTCTGGTTTAATTGCAGCGGCTATTTTATTGAAGTTAATGGAACCGTTTTGTTCGTTTTCTATCGGTTGTGGCTGTATAGAGCCTAGAACTGCTGCACCACCACCTTCAAATTTATAATTATGCGCATTTTGGCCACAAATATATTCGTCCCCACGTTCACAATGTGCCATTAAACCAAGTAAATTTGCTTGTGTTCCAGAGCTGCAAAAAAGTGCGGCTTCAAAATTAAAACGAGTAGAAGCGAAGTTTTCTAGGTTATTTACACTTTCATCGTCGCCATAAACATCATCACCGACTGGTGCACTGTACATGATATCGCGCATTTCTTTTGTTGGCTTGGTGACCGTATCTGAACGAAAATCTATCATATTTTTCCTTTTTCTTATTTAATCAAGTTCATTACAAATTTGTTCACGCGTCTCTTTATCAAAGTAACTCCAAGCAAGAAATCGGCTAACTTTTTGCCCTTGAGCCATATCAATAATTTTATATTCCGCAATTGGGTATGTTTTTAGTTTTGCTTCAAGTGCACTAAGTGAGTCTTTTTTTGAGACTAAAGATGTAAACCACAACACTTGTTGTGCAAATTCTTCACTTTCTGCAATCATTGTTGTAATAAATTGTACTTCACCACCTTCGCACCAAAGCTCGTTGTTGTTACCACCAAAGTTAAGCGTTTTACTGGGCGCTTTTCCTAAGTTTTTCCATTTTCGTTCACTTCCTTTTTTTGCCTCTTGTTCGCTTGCATGAAATGGCGGGTTACAAAGCGTTAAGTGATATAAATCTTTTTGGTTTATAACACCTTTAAATATATTAGCCGGTTTTTTTTGCAGCTTAACCGTTATTTTTAAGGCATTAAATTGTGCAATTTGCTTGGCTATTTTAACCGAGACAGGGTCTATATCTGAGCCAGTGAAGTGCCAGTTATATTCACTCGTCCCTGTTAATGGATAAACTAAATTTGCACCAGTACCTATATCAAGTACTTTAACCTGCTTACCCTGAGGGATTGTTTGTTTATTATCTTCGCTTAATAGATCGGCCAAGTGATGGATATAGTCTACTCGCCCTGGTATTGGTGGGCATAAGTTATGCTCGGGAATATCCCAAAATTCAATCTTATAGTGCGCTTTGAGTAGCGCTTGGTTGAGTGTTTTTACTGCTTTATTATTTGCAAAGTCAATACTTTTAGTACCTGCAGGCGTGTTAACTATATAAGGGCTTAAAGCCGGCAGCGCAGCTGTTAGTAAGTTAAAATCGTAACCATTATTATGCTGATTGCGTGGGTGTAGTTTTGTACGTGGTGTATTTTTAGTCATGAATTTATTTTAGCAATCTATATCAATAGTTAATTGTAACAAATCCTCGTAATTAAAGTGCAGACAATTACTTTGGCATATTTAAAAATACTGGTACGATGAGTTGAGGGTAACAATAAGGATTAAGCGTGGCCATTTCTCAACAATCAATAACTATAAACTTAGCAGATAAACAAACACTGCATTTACGCAAAATATTCGATGAACAACAAAATGGTCCCATCGTATTCTTTATGCATGGTGCAGTCGAAAATGGCAAAATTTTTTATACACATAGTAATAAAGGTCTTGCTCCATTTTTAGCTGAGCACGGATATCGTTGCTATGTCGCTGATCTGCGTGGGCGCGGAGAAAGTAAGCCTGTTATATCTAAATCTGCTGCCTATGGGCAAACCGAAGCTATATTAGAAGATATTCCCGCGTTTATTAATAAAATTGAGCAGCTCGAAGGTTCTAAACCAGATTACTGGGTGGCCCATTCGTGGGGTGGCGTTTTAATGAATAGCGTATTTGCACGCTTTCCACATTATATTGATGATGTACAAGCATGTGTTTACTTTGGTTCAAAACGCTCACTGTTTAATAATCATCCAAAAAAATTACTTCAAGCTAATTTTATTTGGTATTTTATGGCGCCATTACTTACTAAAAAGCACGGGTATTTACCTGCAAAGCGCTTAAAGTGGGGAAGTGACGACGAAACCCAAAAGTCGCATTATCAAAGCATGCAGTGGGCTAAAAAAAAGCCTTGGGTTGATTCAGATGATAATTTTGATTACGCAAAAGCACTACGTTCACTTCATTTGCCACCTACGCTACATATTGCAGCGGTTAAAGATAAAGCATTAGCGCAGCCAGTTGATATTCAAAGGTTTATTGATGAATCTGGCCCTGGTATCCAACAAATGCGTATTTATGGTCGTCGCCATGGACACCGTATAGATTACGACCACATAAATATGTTAACTCATCCAATAGCCCGCAAAGAGCAATTTAACGATTTACTTCAATGGTTTAAGAGTCACCCTTGTTCATTAGCTTGAGCAAGGGGACTTGGTATCGTTCCCATTTACTAACGGCATTTGTATTCACTGGCTGGCGAACAGCTTGTTTGCTCAGTGTTGTGACGGCTCTTTTTTGATTGTAAAACGATAAGCAGTTTTGCTCATATTTACACCCTAAAAACTCAAAAAGAGTATTTAATTGGTCTTCAGGATTATTTACTAAGTCTTCATAGGCTAAATTAAACACAGGTAATCTTAAAGTATTCCAATGTGTCATTAGTTTTTCATATAAGCCATGGTAGTGCTTAAATTCAGTTAAAGAGCAAAAGTACGGCTCGTTCTCAGCAAAATAATTACTAAATACAGAAAATGCTGTGGCATTAACGTTACGTGATAAATTAATAAATTTAGCGTTTGGAAATAAAATATAAATCAGCCCGAGCGATTGATAATTGCTTGGTAGCTTATTAATAATAATCGGCTTTAACGGTGTCGCTGTTTTTAGTGTATCAATATAAATATTACGAGCTTGATTAATTAGGCTAGGCGTTAAATTTGCTAAGCACTGAGGATACGAAGTTTTGGTTTTTTGCTCTAGAAAGGCAACAACATTATTACTAATACTCGTGTTTTCGCCTAGGCTTGAACATTCGCTATGACTTATAAGCATTTGCTCTAGTAGAGTTGAACCGCTTCTTGGCATGCCAATTATAAATACAGGCGTGATTGTTGCGGAAAAGTCTTCTTCACGTGAAGCTAATAAATCTAGAGTACTGTATTTAATTATCTGATCATAAAAAGGGTCAAGCTCTTTGGTTGTAAACGTACTTAATTTATATTGTAGCGTATTTGCTAGCTCAAAATAGTTAAAAGCTTGATCTCTATCGTTTAGTTTATCGTAACTTTTGCCTAATGCGTAGTAACACACCATTTTAAGACGTAGGTTGTTAGTTTGAGTTACTAAGTGATGCAAATTACTAATGTAATTGTGTTCTTTATTAAAACGGCCAAGTTGTACTAATTCAAACAAAATATAGGCTGTGACAGGGTATAAGCCCATACTCAATGCGTGTGCAAATGTTGTGTGCGCTTTATCCAAATCACCATGTGTTAAATAATGCTGGGCTAAGTAATAATGTGGTTCAGGGTTATGGCTTGCTAGGCTTTTTGCATATTCTAATACGGTAAGTGCGTCCTGTGGTGAATTAACACCATTAAAAGCGTCTGCCAATGCGTGAAGCGGTTCTAACATGTGCGGTAAACGTTCGCAGGCTTTTTGTAGTAAATAAACTGCGGCATCAAACTTTTCTAGTCTTAGTGCTATTTTACCTAAACCAAATAAGGCTTCGCCATTTTCGGGCTCAGTAGCAAGTATCGTTTTGTAATGAAACTCTGCTTCTTTGAGCTTGTTTTGTTCGAGTAGTTTGTTGGCTTTATCTAGTAGCATAGTGGGGCATTTTATTTTTTATTTACTATAAAATAAAAAAGGCGAAATGTCTTAACATTTCGCCTTAATGCTTTCATTCTAAAAATTAGAAAGTATACGTGGCCTTAGCGTAGTAGAAACCACCGTTAATACCGTAAGGAGATGTTTCGTAGTATTTACCACCCCAGTTATTATTTGGGATACCCGTTGCATCTTGGAAATCAAGTTTTTCAGCATCTTGGTCAAGTAAGTTTTGTGCACCTACAGAGAGGCTGATTGAATCGTTCACAAAGTACGTAATTTCTGCATCAAGCGTTACAGACGCGTCTGCAGTTTTAGCTGTTGCATCGTAATCTACGTGAACACCTTGATATTCGCCATAATAGTTAAGACGAGTAAACGCAGAGATTGACTCCCACTGTTGTGCCCACGTAAGTGTTGCACGGTGGTTAGGTAAGTCTTCCTCTAGGCGTTTAACTTTAAACTCACCCGTAATATCACTGAACTTAGTTACTTCAGTTTCATTCCAGTTGTAAGCAAGGCTAAACGTAGAGCTGCCGCCTAAAATATCTGCTGTATAGTTAGCTACAACATCAACACCTTGAGTTGTAGTATCAAAGTCATTAGTGAAGAAACTAACTTGCGCAAGACCTTCAACATTAGGTACACCCGCAGCTGAAAGTGTATCTTTGTCAGCTTGGCTAAGCGTAATTTTTTCAGATTGACTGATACGGTCTTCAACTTGAATGTTGTAGTAATCAACTGTTAGGAACAAATCGCCAAGTGTATAAACTGCACCAAATGTATAACTTTGCGATTCTTCAGGCTCAAGTTCTGTACCACCTAGTTGAACAGCGACTGGGTTAGTTGGTGGTAATAATGCAGAATCTCTTAACACACCGTCACTTAAGTTTGTTTGAACGTTACTAACGTTTGCTTGACCAACGGTTGGTGCACGGAAACCTGTGCTAATTGAACCACGAATATTTAGATCTTCAGTTACATGATACTGAGCCATTAATTTGTAGTTTGTTGTGCTACCAAACGAGTCGTAGTCTTCAAAGCGAAGCGCTAAGCCCATTAAGAAGTCTTCTGTAAATGGTGCTTCAACGTCGACAAATGCTGCGTAGTTACGGCGTGTAAACTCACCTGCTTGCGACGGTTTGAATCCAGGGAAGCCGTTTGAACCAATGCCAAAACCTTGCGCTGTTAATGGGCCCGCAGTGTATGATGCTTCATCACCTGAGATGATTGTAAATGTTTCTTCATGCCATTCTAAACCACCGGCTACGTTCACATCGTAAGCTAGGCCAAAGTCGTAGCCTTTAGATAGATCTAAATTAAAGTTTTTCTCTAACTGCTCATATTTACCAGGGCTAAAGTCGCGTGGTGTATCTGGACCTAAAGATGCATTCACCGTGTTGTAAATAAAGTAACGTGATTCATTTAAACCCACAGTACCACTCAGGTCATACAATACGTCCTTCATGAAGCCGTCTGTAAATTCACCTTTTGTACCAATGGTTAAAGAGGTATCAGTAATGTTGCCACCAAAGTTTGGTGTAAAACCACCCGGGATCATTTCGTTAAATGCAAAACAATCTGGATTGTTAGCTACACCGTTAATGTAAGCAGGGTCGTCTAAAACATTACCGTCTGTAATTGAAATAGTAGGACAGTTGGCGCTCATGTCGTCAGTTAAGTCTGCAACAAGAAGTGTTGCGCCATCATCGTTTGAATATACACCAGAGCGAGTATGCGGGTTACGGTAGTAAAAGCCACCACGTACATCGCGCTCAGAGTAGTTACCAAACATGTAAAATTGTGAGTTGTTTGTTAAGTCTAGGCCTATATTACCGAAAAGTGAGATGTCGTCATCAACTTCTGGTGCACCCCAAACTTGAGCAAGAGACGAAACATCTGGTACGCCTGCTGCTGCAAAACCTGCCGCATCTGGTCGCTGAACTGAACGACTCGTTGCATCTGCTGTTTTATATTGAAAGCTTAAGTTTGCAAAACCACTGTCTGTAAACGGTAAACCTACGTTACCAGAAATTTGAGTTGTATCGCCGTCGCCTTCAAAATATTGACCTTTACGAACTTCAAACTTACCGCCTTCTGAAGCGTCTTTTAATTGGAAGTTCATTACACCTGCAATAGCATCAGAACCATACTGAGCGGCTGCACCGTCACGAAGTACTTCTACTTGTTTAATTGCAATGCTAGGAATAACTGAAATATCGGCGCCTTGTGCACCATCGTTAATACCACCACCTAAAAAGGCGATTACAGATGCACGGTGACGACGTTTGCCGTTTAAAAGTATTAAAGTGCTGTCTGATGGCAAACCACGAAGGTTAGCAGGGCGAACTAGTGATGCTGCATCACTAATAGGGTTTTGATGAACGTTGAAAGAAGGAACTGAGCCTTTAAGAAGTTCTAGCATGTCAGTGTTACCTGACTTCTCTAGCTCTTCGCCACCTATGATATCAATAGGAACGGGTGAATCACCAATTGAACGTGGAGCTGAACGCGTACCTACTACAGCAATTTTCTCTACATTCTTATTAACTTTAACTTCGCTTTGTTCATCTGCTGCTATTGCAGAGCCCGAGATGAATAATCCGGCGGTGGTTGTTGCTAATGCAAATTTAATCGCTTGGTTTAGCGTATTATTTTTTAATTTCATTCTAAATTTCCCCAGTTAGAATAATTTTGTTTTAGTCGTACTTTAAAGCACGCCTTAATCATAATTGTGGAACGAACAGAGTGGTTTTACGCGATTGAAATATCGAATCAAAAGAGCGTAAATACTCACCTTCTGTTAACTCCTGAATACAGACTATACATAAAAAACAACAAGAGCAATTATTAATTAACTATTAAATAACAAAACTTTAATTAGGTAAAAAATCCAAAGGTGGTGCATTTTAGTGCTACTTATAACCATTTGTGTGCAGGTTAAGATATAATTGGGAATATTAATGCAGGTGGGGGAGGGATTTTCGAGGTTGGCTTTTTAAATGCCATCCTGTTTTTTTGTTTTAGTTTGCAAATTTGTTAATTTCCATGTTGCTAATTTTTCTCTATATTCATCCCACACACATGAATAACAATTGCCACTGCCGCAACATTCATCAGATTTTGGTTTTTCAGGTTTTTGTGGAATTTGAGTTGTTAAATCAGTCATAGTTAATACTTTTTGGCACTAGTTTGGTGCAAAGGATAAAGTATAGTCATAATCAAGTAAATTATTCTTTGTTAACCCAACAGCATGTGTGAAAATATAGAAATGCGATTATATAAAGTTATTCACCGTGCCCCTTGGCGTGTAGTAAAAATTAGTAAAAAGCGTCAGCAGCTTCGTTTTCGTCGCGCTATGGTGGCGCTTAAAATTGCACTTGCACAAGAAAAACAAGAAACTAAAGAGATGTTGGCCATATACAAGCGTTACACACAAGGGCAAACAAATAGTGCAGAGCTTAAACGAGCGAATGAGCAGTTTGTCGATATTTTAAAAGGCCTTGGATTGGGCGTATTTGCTGTGCTTCCTTTTTCACCTGTTACTATTCCACTTGTTGTTAAGTTAGGGCGGTTAGTGGGGGTGGATGTATTGCCCAGCTCGTTTAGCATTAATAAATCAATAAAAGAACTTGATAACGAAATAGAACAATCGCATCAAGAATCAGTTAAAAAAAATATACACAATAAATAACACTAAAAACCCGACAATTAGCGATACCTTTTAATAGTGCTTATTGATATCCTCATAAGAACAATTTTTACAAATTATGAGCTATTTAATGAGTGCATTACTTCGCAATACATCTTCTGGTATTCCTTTATCATTTATTCTTAAAAGCGAACTCTCTGATTGGCAAGCAAAGCAGCCTACATTTATTCAAAATTGGCTAAACAATACAGGCTTTGAAAAGCAAGGTTTAGCGTTAATTCCCGATAGCAATTCCGGGGAGTTGTCCCAAGTAATTTGTTTAATGCAAAGCCCAAACGACTTTTGGGCTGCTGGCAATTTGGCCAATACGCTACCAGTGGGTAGTTATCAAATTCAAGGTGACGATACGTTTATAGAGTTTGTGGCATTAGGATTTGTTCTTGGTGGCTACGAATTTAGTGAATACAAAGAAAAACCGACTGTTAAAGCCGAGTTGTGTATTGGCGATGAACAGCTTTACACGCGTATCAAACAGCAAGCGGAAGCTATTTTTTTAGCGCGTGATTTAGTAAACACGCCTGCCGTCGATATGATGCCGCAACATTTATCGCAAGTGATGGAAGATTTGGCTTCAACTCATGGCGGTGATTTTTCACAATGGATAGGCGATGAATTGTTAGAGCAAAACTACCCAACTATTCATATGGTAGGTCGTGCAAGCGAGAATAAACCGCGTTTGCTTGATTTAAAGTGGGGAGCAGATGATGCGCCACTAATAACGCTTGTTGGCAAAGGTGTTTGTTTTGACTCTGGCGGGCTCGACTTAAAGCCAAGCAATGGTATGCGTAATATGAAAAAAGACATGGGCGGTGCTGCGCATGTTATTGCATTAGCTCAGCTGATTATGGCTGCTAAATTGCCTGTCCGTTTGAGAGTATTAGTACCGGCAGTTGAAAATGCGGTGTCGCGAAATGCATTTCGCCCGGGCGATGTTGTAAAAACCCGCAAAGGTATTATGGTTGAAATAGATAACACGGATGCTGAAGGGCGTTTAGTTTTGTGTGACGCGTTAAGTGAAGCACAAAACGATAATCCGGAGCTTATTATTGACTTTGCAACATTAACAGGGGCATGTCGTGTAGCGTTAGGTACTGAGTTACCTGGTTTCTTTTCTACAGAGCGAGATATAGCAAATGGTATAATTGATGCAGGACTCAGTGTGAATGACCCTGTTTGGCAGTTGCCTTTATTTGAGCAGTATCGTGGATTTTTGAAAAGTGATGTTGCAGATATGGCTAATAGTGCAAGCACACCATTTGGTGGCGCAATTACCGCCGCACTTTACTTAAAAGAATTTGTAGAGCCAACCACGCCTTGGGTGCATTTTGATGTGATGGCATGGAATTTACGTGCGCTGCCAGGTCGCCCTGCTGGCGGTGAAGCACTTGGCATTAGAGCCGTGTTTAACTATTTGCAAAACCGCTTTAATCATTAATTACCCGTAAAACATTAGCGCTATATGAAGCTTAAACTTCATATAGCTCTAGCGGTAAATCATCTGGGTCGGCAAAAAAAGTAAATTTTTTACCTGTAATTTCATCAATTCTAATCTCTTCAACTGCCACACTTTTACTTTCTAAATATTCTTTTGCTTTAGTTACATTGTCGACTTTAAACGCTAAATGGCGTAAGCCTTGTGCTTCCGGGTAACTAGGCCTTGAGGGCGCACCCTCAAACGAAAACAACTCAACTTGACTACCATCAGGCATTGCTAAGTCTAACTTATACGAATTACGCTTTTCCCTATGATGCTCGTTAATAATGTTGAGTTTTAAAATTTCACTATAAAAATACTTAGAGCGAGGATAATTACTGCAAATAATTGCAGCATGATGAATACCTAAAAGCTCCATAAACTTATTTTCCTTAAATAAAAAACGCACTAAAAAGTGCGTTTTAATTATACGTTTTTAAAGCAAGCTTATTCAGCGTCTTTACATGCTTTTACAGCTGGCGCCACAAGCTCTAAACCTGTTTGGGTGCAAGGTGCTAATTGTGCGTCGCTAACGCTAATTGGAGTTACACGTACGCCCCATTTTATGTAGCTTGCAGCCCATGTTAAACCCGCGCCAAAAGCCGCAGACATAATATTTGAATGAGGCTTTATTAACCCTTGTTCAACTGCTTCACATAGCGCAATAGCAATGGTTGCAGCTGATGTGTTGCCATAATCTGCAATGTTAACCATTACTTTTTCATCAGGTACTTTTAAACGGTGCTGGATTGCCTGAATTATGCGTAAATTAGCCTGATGTGGTACTAGTACGTTTATGTCGTCTAGGCTTAAATTAGCTTGCTCGAGAACGTCGTCACAGGCTTCACTCATACCTTTTACGGCACGCTTGAATATCTCTCTGCCTTCAAATAGCAGATCAGACGGGCCAATGGGTTCATATTTGTTCAAATCACTACCAAAGTTAGTAATATGAAGAATGTCGCGGTCTTCACTATCGCACCCTGTTTTAGTGCCAAGTAAACCTGCCGGAGTTTCTGCAGCTTCTAGTACAACAGCACCAGCGCCATCACCAAATAGTACTGCACTGTCGCGGCGCGCCCAGTTTACATACCAAGTCATTCGTTCAGCAGCAATAACGACCGCTTTTTTGATCATGCCTGCTTGAATTTGCGCAGTAGCAGCTTGTAATGCGTATAAAAAGCCAGAACACGCAGCATTCGTATCCATGGCGGCTGCGCCTGTTGCGCCAATATTTTTTTGCACTTGGGATGCCGTATTTGCAACAACTGTTGAAGGCGTACAGGTTGCAAGTATGACAAGATCAATGTCTTTTGCGTCAATACCTGCGCAAGCAAGTGCGTGTTTTGCTGCAACAGTTGCCAGCTCTGCCGTGCTTACATGGCTTACACGGCGAGATTTGATGCCAGTACGCGTGGTGATCCACTCGTCGGTGGTATCAACTATTTCGCTAATTTCATCGTTGCTAATACTTGCTGGTGGTATGCATTTGCCCCAACCAGTGATATGTGCGTATGGCATAGTGTGTTCTCTTAAGGTGGTATAACTTCAATTTATTACCGGCAAGTTATACCAAAATTCGACTTATAAGACTAGTTTATAGCATGCTTTGTATCGTAAATATTCGCTATTAAAGGTTTTTTAGAGTAAAGCTAGTATAAAAAAGGAGCATGTATGAAAACAGCACTCACAACATTATCGTCAATTGTATTGGCAATGTTCGTTAATAATGTAAACGCAGCACAATCTAAAATCATTTACGCAGGTAGTTTACTTGTAGCACCTGAGCAGGCATTAAAAAAAGAACAAACCTTAGTTGTTACCAATGACAAAATAACGGCTATTAAAGAAGGTTATGTATCAAAGTCAGTACTTAATTTACCCGATGCTGAAATAGTTAATTTAAAAAACCAGTTTGTTATGCCAGGTTTGATTGATATGCATGTGCATGTAACTTTTGAACGTGACGCTAAAGCAAACCCACACCGTTGGGCTACAGAATATGAAGCCGATTATGCGCTTCGTTCTATTAAATATTTACAGCGTACGCTTGATGCCGGCTTTACGTCGGTGCGTGATTTAGGCAGCGACTATCAAGTTATTTTTCCGTTAAAACGCGCAATTGAACGACAAGACATTGCAGGACCTCGTATTTTTGCAGCGGGTAATACAATATCGCCAAGCGGCGGTCATGCTGATATGCATGGCTACAGAAAAGACATAACCGATGTTTTTAAAACGACATTAGGCATTTGTAATGGCGCTGACGATTGCCGCCGTGCTGTGAGAGAAGTTATTAAAAGTGGTGCTGATGTAATTAAAATTACTGCAACGGGTGGTGTGTTGAGTAATACCGCAGCGGGAGTGAATCAACAACTCACTGATGATGAGCTGTCAGCTATTGTAGATACAGCGCATCATTTAGGGCGTATGGTAACAGCGCATGCCCACGGAACAGAAGGAATTAAAGCAGCACTTAGAGCTGGGGTTGATTCAATAGAGCACGGGTCTTATTTAGATAAAAAAACAGTCGATTTATTCAATAAAACGCAGGCCTATTTAGTTCCCACACTGCTTGCTGGTGCCACGGTAAGTGAAGAGGTACTTACTAATCCTAATATGCCAGCGGCAATTGCGAATAAAGTGCGAGAAGTAACGCCTAAAATGCAGGCATCGTTTAAGTTAGCGCTTAAAAACAAGGTAAACATTGCCTTTGGTACCGACTCGGGTGTATCGCGTCATGGTCTTAATGCAAACGAGTTTGGTTTAATGGTTGATAATGGAATGAGTGAGGCGCATGCAATAAAGTCAGCCACAGTGTATGCTGCTAAATTGTTAGGGCAAAGCCATCAGTTAGGCGACTTGAGTGTTGGTAAGCAAGCAGATATTATCAGCGTAAATGGTTCGCCACTTGAAGACATAAACGTACTTAAAAACGTGCAATTTGTTATGAAAGCAGGGCAAATTTACAAGCAATAGGGAAGCACATGAGCAGCAAAATTAAAGCGTCGTTGTTTAATCATTTAATTGAGGCTGAGCGTCAATTACTTGAGCCTGAAGTTCGCCAATCAGAACGTGCACTCGACGCTTTACTCGACGATGAGTTTATCGAAATTGCTGCTAATGGCACGTCGTTTAATAAATACCAAGTACTCACACGCCTACCCACAGAGGTGGTGCCGCAGTTTTATAATCAGCATTTTAAAGGCCGAATGTTGAGTATAGATGTGGCGCAAATAAGTTATCAAGCAGCGTATAGACGTTCGGCACGTGCCGAATTTAATTATTCACTTCGCATGTCGTTATGGCGTAAAAATAGCGCGCAGGAATGGCAAATGGTGTTTCATCAAGGCACACCGTGCGCTGCTTTTACAATTTCAATGGACGACGAGTAACGTTTTAACTCAACTCATTTTTATATATTAAATTGGAAAATCATTGTTTTGTTAATGCAAACTGATCCAACTATTAGCCGTTTACTTATGCTTCGAAGCGGCGCTATTGCAGTACAATTAATTGCAGTATTAAGTGTTTATTTTTTACTTGATTACCAATTGGCATTACTGCCCTTACTTGGTGTTATTACTTTAGAAGCTGCGTTTCAATTAGTCAGTCTATTTGCTTACCGAAATGTTAGTCACGCTAAGCCCTCGGTTATGCTGATGCAACTCACTGCTGACGTTTTGTTTTTAACTATTTTGCTTTCTTTAAGTGGCGGCGCAACTAATGCATTTGTGTCGTTATTATTACTGCCCATCATGATAGCAGCGGTAACACTACGTGAAAAAGGCTTAGCCTATATTGCTTTGCTTGCCATTGCTGCATACAGCTTTTTGTTAATAAACATGCCCGATCACAGTATGCATCAAATGAACATGAGCGGTCATTTTGTTGGCATGTGGGTTAATTTTGTTTTAAGTACTAGTGTAATAGCGCTTGTTATAGGGGCTATGAGCCGTGCACTAAAAGAACGCGAACGTGTCATTGCTAAAGCACGAGAAAAACAATTACGAAATGAGCAGTTAGTATCACTTGATGGCGCAGCAGCACAAATAACTCATCAGTTAGCAACACCGATAGCTAACTTAAAACTGTTGTTTGAAGAGCTATTAGAGGAGCAACCAAACAATATTATAGTTAAACAGATGCAAACCCCACTTGAGCAATGTCGAGAGCAACTTAATAGTTTTAGAGCGCTATCGGAGCAAATACGAGTTAACAACGCTAAAGATCAAATAACCATAACGCAATTACAAACAGCTATTAACGATACCTTTGTATTACAGTACCCCGGTCAACATATTAAATGGTCTACACCTTCCATTAATGCGATTCTTTTAAGTGACGCAATGTTGTTACCAGCTATATTAAATTTGTTGCAAAATGCGGCTATAGCAAATCAAAAACAAGGTAAAACAGAGCTTGAGTTAAGCTGGGAGCTTAACCAGCAAGATCAATGTATAGACTTATTAATCCGTGATTTTGGCTATGGGTTTACGCCCTCACAACTAGCTGAACTAGGGGGGCAGGTAATGCCTAGCGAACAAGGCATGGGTTTGGCCGTGTTGTTATCTAACGTCACGTTTGAGCGACTAAATGGCTCACTAACCTTATTTAACCATAAAGAAGGCGGTGCCGTAGCAAAGGTACAATTAGCTATTATTAATAGTGAGCAAGCAGCACAATGAAGTTACTGATAATTGAAGACGATATAAATTTAGCCAGTACGCTTGCTAGGCGTTTAACTAAGCAAGGCTTTATATGTGACGTTGCGCATAATCAAAGTGATGCGTTACTTCGTGCGCGCCAAATAGTACCCGACTCTATTTTATTAGACATGAAACTCGGGGACGACAATGGCTTAATGCTTATAAAGCCACTGCGCAACTTATTAGAAAATACACATATAGTCTTATTAACTGGGTTTGCTAGCATTGCCACTGCGGTTGAAGCAATGCGCTTAGGGGCAAACGATTATTTAACTAAACCTATTGATATGGCAACATTATTAAAAGCACTTAATAACGAAACAAGTGAGCTTCAAACGAGTATTGATGATGCTGTTATGTCGCCTGAACGCTTAGAATGGGAGCATATTCAGCAAGTGCTACACAGTAATGATGGCAATATATCGGTCACAGCTAGACAATTAAATATGCATAGACGCACATTACAACGTAAATTACAAAAAAAGCCGGTTCAGCAGTAACCGCTTAAGGGATACAAAATGAGTGATGATGCAGCCACACTAATGCGTAATCGCAAAATTATATTATTCGATGCGCAGTGTAAATTATGCAGTGCGTGGTGTAATTTTATAATTAGTAACGATACCAATGCCATTTTTAAATTATGTAGCGTGCAATCTCCAAAAGGTGAAGTGCTATTAACTCACTTTGGTTTTTCAACTACACAATACGCCTCTATGGTGTACTTACAAAACGGCAAAGTGTTCACACAAAGCCATGCTTTTTTTGAAGTAGTGAATCAGCTTGGTTACCCTTACAAATTAGCCACTATTTTTAGTGTTTTACCTAATACCTTTAATAATTGGCTGTACGATAAAATTGCATTAAACCGTTATACTTTATTTGGAAAATATCAGTATTGCCGTATCCCTTCTAAAAGTGACGAACTTCACTATTTATAAAGCCAATTAGATGCCCTCAAACAGTAGCTGTGCTAAAATCGCCGCGTTTTAAATTATCAGGGCTTTGAAATGGCAAGTACAGCGCACGCACTCCACATATTGGTTAAGCACAAAGAAATAGCAGAAGACATTATTAAGCAATTAGGTAAAGGTGCAAAATTTCAAACCTTAGCTAAAAAATATTCGTCGTGCCCATCGGGTAAAAAAGGCGGTGACTTAGGTGAGTTTAGACGCGGGCAAATGGTTCCGCAGTTTGACAAAATAGCCTTTAATGGCGCTATTTTAGAGCCACACCTAGTTAAAACTAAATTTGGCTGGCATGTTATTAAAGTGCTTTATCGTACTTAGTTTATTTTTAAGTATAGAAGTAACTTTAGGTATATAAATAAGGCTGCAATGTGCAGCCTTTTTTAGTTTTAGTTAGTTATTATTTTTCTAAATTGAAATCTATAGTCATTTCTAAGTCTTCATCAACTACTGCAATACCATTAACTACTTTAGGTGCGTAACGCCATTTAGAAAGAGAGCGAATTGCAGCTTTATCAAAAGTTTTAACAGGCTCAGCTTTGATCACCTTAATATTAATTGGCTTACCAGATGTATCTACATCAAAAGACATTGTCACGCTACCTTCTATCTTTTCACGGGCGTTTTTAATTGGATATTCCGGAGGACTCGGCATTATAAGCGTAGAGTGAGGGCTATCAGCTAAAGGTGTTGTCGAACATGCAGTTAAAAGAAACAGTGAAGTTAGTGTTGTAATTATATATTTCATTATAAATCCCTTTATAGGTACTATTATTGATTTGTTAAATGTAGTTTCTATAATGACACCAAAAGAGAACGAAGGTAAATAACAAGTTTGTATTATTTTTGAACTCATAAATATATAAGAAAGGCTGCAATGTGCAGCCTTTTTTTGTTTTAAAATTTATTTGTATATCAAGCGTCTTGCTTGGCTTCTTCTTCGCTAATTTGTTTTAGTGCTTGAATAAATGAGTCGCTTGGTTGTCCGCCAGTGAGTGCGTATTTATCGTTTATGATAAACGTAGGGACTGAGGTAATACCCATTTGTTTAAAGTTATTTTGCTCTTGGCGTACAGCTTGAACGTATTTATCTGAGTGCAAAATATTTCGGGCTTCTTCTTTATCAAGGCCAACACTTTCGACAACATCAAGCAGAGCGTCTTCTTGGTTTAAGTATTTTAAATCAGTGAAGTGCGCTTCAAAAAAGGCGAGTTTTAACTCGGTTTGCTTACCTTCTTCACGTGCCCACATTAATAAACGATGCAAATCAAAGCTGTTGATCATGATACGTTTGCCATCAAAGTTAAACGTAAATCCAGCACGCTTCCCTGCTTCGAACATGTTTTTACGATTTTCATCGCCTTGTTCTTCAGTTAGGTTGTACTTTTGCATTAAATGTTCGTTTAAGTCTTGCCCCTCAACTGGCATATCTGGATTTAGCTCAAAAGGATGCCATGTAATATCTGCACTCATTTCGTCTTTAAGTTGGCCAAGTGCTGTCTCAAGGTTTTTATAACCTACTACACACCATGGGCACATTACGTCTGACACGATATCAATTTTAAAATTTTTCATATTCATCCTTCTGTGGATTGCTTTTGTATAAAAGGGATATTGGGATGAACTGGACTTTATCAACGAATAAAATAAAAAGAGCAGCTAAACAGCTGCTCTTGAAGGAATTAAGCGTGAAGCCCAAATGGGTCGTCGATAGTGTGGCTAGGCTCTGTAAACCAATGCGGACCGTTGTCGGTCATATAAAAATGATCCTCTAAACGCACCCCAAATTCATCGGGTATCACTAGCATTGGCTCGTTACTAAAGCACATGCCTGGGGCAAGTGGGGTTTTATCACCGCCAACTAAGTATGGCCATTCGTGAATATCTAAACCAATACCATGGCCAGTGCGATGCGGGCAACCCGGTGTTTGGTACTGCGGGCCCAGCCCTTGAGCCGCTAAATAGTTACGAGCACCTGCGTCAACATCTTCGCATGTAGTACCAATGTTTGCGGTGTTAAATGCGGCCAGTTGTGCTGCTTTTTCGTGATCCCAAAACATGCGCTGTCGCGGTGTTGGTTCACCAAATACATAGGTGCGGGTTATATCTGAAAGGTAATCGTGTACTTTACAGCCAGTATCTATTAATACCATATCGCCTTTTTTAAGCACTTGCGCATCTTTAACACCATGTGGAAACGACGTTGCTACACCAAACAGTACAATGCAAAAATAGTTGCCCGGAGCACCTACTTTTTGATGCGCTTTTTTTATAAAGGCTTCTACTTCTGTGGTGGTAATACCTTCGTAAAGCATACTCGCAGTGGCTTGGTGAACGGCTAAGGTCATGTCCATTGCGCACTGCATAAGTGCTAATTCGTTAACTGATTTGTGCATGCGGCAATGTGCAGTAACGCCTTGCGCATTGATTATATTTAATCCTTTTTGCGCTTTGTTAATACCATCGAATATAAAAAACTGTGCGCTTTCATCGATGCCGATTGTGGCGTCGTCACTAATGTTTAGTTGCTTTAATACGCTAACAAATAGCGCATAAGGGTTTTCGTGCTCTTGCCAGCCGTGTATGGGCCCTTCAACCACTTTAAAGCCATCTAGAGTACCAATTTCAAAATAAGGTGCAATGTACTGTACTTCACCAATCGCAGGTAAAATTGCGCCAACCATACGTTCACTCGCATACCACTTCATACCCGTAAAGTAGGTGAGGTTGGTCCCTGCATTTAGGTAAATTGCATCAATGTTATTAGCTGTCATATAAGCTTGTGCTTTTGCTATACGTTCAATGTGTTCGTCAGTCTGAATAGGTGTTAACGATTGGGTCATATTACTTAAGCTGGCTAATGCTTGCTCTGGGGTTTGCGTGCCAATACCGATTGTGCTCATGGGATTCTCCTTGGAATTTTCGCTATTGTGCGCAATGCATTTCTAAAATTCAATGTTCTGCGATCAGCAACATCGATTGAGATTTTGAGTGCGTTGGGGTTGAGTTGGCTTATGTGTTTGCCGTGATAAAGGGGTGAAATACACCCCTAAAAGTTATTTTTTTGCGTAGGGAAGGCGCGTTAATTTATTTGCTGTGTGGTAGCTGTCAAGGCCTGTAACCGCGACAGTATCAATGGCTTGTAAATCTAGAAATCCATCGCTTTGCAGAGCGGTTTCATCTAAATACACATCGACAATTTCACCAATCACTAGTTCAGTTCCGTTAATTTCAAGATGTTTACTTTCAACAAATTTTACTGAGTATTTTAAGCGACTCTCTTTGACAAAAGGAGCCGAAAACTCATTTAAGTACTCAGGTGTTAACCCTGTTTCCTCAAATTCGGATTCGTCTTTGTCGTAGCGTGCTGAGGTTTGATGCGCTTGTTTATAAATAGACTTATTTACCTGATTGATAGTGTAAACACCTGTTTGTAATATATTTTCAAACGTATGGCGCGGTACACTGTGTGGGCGCATTATCATACCTACGAGGGGAGGGTGAGCACCCAAATGAATAACCGAACTAACAATCGATAAATTAGTGTTGCCTAGTAGGTCTTGTGTGCCTATTAGGTTTGCACTTTTAAACCCAGATAACGAGTTTATTAAATGTGTACGAGTACGTTTTTCAAGTGCGTCGATACGCGCTTTAGTAAAATGCATTTTAAATCCTTACCACGGTATAGTTGAGCCTTGCCAATCTAAATAAGCTGGCTCGCCATTTAGTTCTAAATCAGGGTTGTTATTTGTTAAGTCAAAAAGTTGGTGAGCTACAAATTCAGGTGTAAACAATTTGCCTTCGGGTACATTTTTTTGAAAAGGCTTAGACAGGTCTGTGTCAGTTGTACCAGGATGAAATAGCACAAGTTTGGTGTTCTTTGCACGACGAGCAAGCTCTACTGCGGCAGTTTTAAATAACATGTTAAGGGCTGATTTAGATGCCCGATAAGTGTACCAGCCTCCCATTTTGTTGTCGTTAATACTACCTACTCGTGCACTTAAGGCAGTTATAGTGCAGTGCGTTTTATGATTGATTAAAGGCAAAACGCTTTGTAAGCAGAGCAATGGGGTAAGCGTATTTGCGTTTAGTAATAAATTAAAATAATCAGAGTTGATGTCTTCAAGCTTTTTTTCTGGCATGTGCTCGGAGTTATGTAACTTACCGTTGAACATTATTACCTGGTGTATGTCGGCTTGCTCATCTTTTAAATATTGAGTAAGGCCAAATAAGCTGTCAGTAGAGTAATCAGTATTGTAAAAAGTAATGTTGTTACTGTCTTGTGGAACATGGTTACTTGAACTGACGCATATGATGTTAAATTCAATTGTTTGGTTTTGAAGGTGCTTTACGTAGGCTTTAGCAATCGCGCTACTAGCGCCAAAAAGAATAATTGTCTTCATTTTTTTCCTTTTGATTTTATGGCGCACTGGCCGTTGTTGCACTGGGTATTTGGCATTAAAAACCTACTAATAGAGTGCCTATGTTTTGCAAAAAAAATATAGCCCCAATCTGCAAAAATACGAATAACAGGCAAGCGAAAAATTTTCAACCAGCGGTGTTTTCCAACTATTTTCCACGCTTGATACGTTACGTCTAGCCCATAAATTATCTCGCCATTTTTTAGTTGCGCTTGTAGGTATGTAAGTGCTTGGTTTTTGTTTATATGCCTGTAGCGCTCGCTAAAATCAGCAGCATTTAAATCCTCGAGGGTAATTAAGCTGTGTTTATCTGCTTGTTTTAACTGTTGCATTTCAGTGCTGCAAAGGGGGCAGTTACCGTCGTAAAAAATGATCATACCAATGCTTTGTGATTATTTTATCTATACTTTTTTACGACATGACATTGCAAATGGATCTATTAAATATGCGCTCTTAATGATATTAATAGTCCTCCATGAAACAAAGGAGACTGAGAAATGAGTGAACAATATGCCGCCCTGCGAGGTAATGTAGGTCTACTTGGACAATTATTAGGTCAAACTATAAAAGATGCCCAAGGCCAAGCAATTTTAGATAAAGTAGAAGAAATTCGCGCTTTATCAAAATCTTCTCGCAGTGGTAATGAAGACGATCGCAAGGCGTTAATTGAAGTATTACATGCGCTTAGTGATGAAGAGCTTTTACCGGTTGCCCGTTCATTTAATCATTTTTTAAATTTAGCCAATGTGGCAGAGCAGTTTCATACTGTATCGCGTTTTAATGACGCTGGTCTTGGCCAGCAAAACCCTCTCACTCAAACATTAAAAACGTTAGCCGCTAAAGCACAAGAAGGTCAGTTAGACTCTAACCACCTTGCTGACACACTCTCAAAACTCCACATTAATTTAGTACTAACGGCCCACCCCACAGAGGTTACACGCCGTACCATTATCAACAAGCACGTAGAGTTGAGCGATTGTTTAGCATCGCTTGAGCGAAAAGATAACTTGGAGCATGAGCGCGAAGCTATTTTAAATAGAATTGCTCAGTTAATAAGCCAAGCGTGGCATACAGACGACATTCGTCGTTCGCGCCCAACGCCTGTTGATGAGGCTAAATGGGGGTATGCAGTTATTGAAAATAGCCTTTGGCATGCTGTACCGCGTTTTTTACGTGAGTTTTCGGAGCATGCTAAAGAGCAGTTAAGTCTAGAGCTACCCATTGACTACAGTCCTATTGAATTCACTTCTTGGATGGGTGGAGACCGAGACGGTAACCCATTTGTTACTGCACAGGTTACTTCACAAGTTCTTGACCATGGTCGCTGGATGGCGCTTGATTTATATAGCCGAGATATTGATACGTTATGCGCTGAGCTATCTATGTCTGACGCTAGCGACGAACTCATTGAGTTGGCAGGCCAAGACTTTGAACCCTACCGCACTGTGCTTAAAAAGCTTAAAGGCGAAGTGTCTGAAACAGTGGCACATTTAGGTGCAAAAATTAAACACAAACGCACTGATGCACAAGATCTTGTTACTGATATTAACCAGCTCAAGCACCCAATTGAGGTATGTTATCGTTCATTATTAAAATGCAACATGAAAGTCGTTGCCGATGGCTTACTGCTTGATTTAATGCATCGTTTAAACAGCTTTGGCCTGCGTTTGGCAAAATTAGATGTGCGCCAAGATTCATCGCGCCACAGCGATGTTTTTTCTGAACTTACGCGTTATTTAGGGTTGGGGGACTACAACCAGTGGCAAGAGCAAGACAAGCAAGCATTTTTACTAGCAGAGCTTAATTCGCGTCGTCCGCTTATTCCTAAACATTGGCAGCCAAGCCCTGATGTACAAGAAGTGCTCGACACCTTCGATGTAATTGCAAAGCAAGATGAAAAAACATTTGGTTTGTATATTATTTCAATGGCACGCACTGCATCCGATATTTTAGCTGTACAGTTACTTCTTAAAGAAAGCGGCTGTAGTTTTGAATTGCCAGTTGCCCCATTATTTGAAACATTAGACGATTTGAATAATGGAAGCGACGTGATCACGACGCTACTCGATAATGTGTGGTATCGCGGCCATATTCAAAATACGCAAAATGTAATGATTGGTTATTCAGACTCGGCTAAAGATGCCGGTATGATGGCAGCAGGTTGGGCCCAATACGAAGCAATGGATAAACTCGTACAGCTTGCAGACGAGCGCGGCATTGAACTTGTGTTATTCCACGGCCGAGGAGGGACTGTTGGTCGAGGTGGTGCACCGGCTGCACAAGCACTGCACTCGCAACCGCCAGGCTCACTTAAAGGTGGTTTACGGGTAACAGAGCAAGGCGAAATGATACGCTTTAAATTTGGTTTGCCAGATGTAGCACTACAAAGCTTAAATATATATGCAGGGGCAGTACTGCAAAGTAACTTATTACCACCGCCAGAGCCTAAGCCGCAATGGCGCGAAGTTATGAAGCTTATTAGTGAGCAGTCGTGTGAGCATTACCGCAATGTTGTTCGCCACGACGAAAACTTTGTTCCTTACTTTAGAATGGCAACGCCAGAATTAGAGCTCTCTAAACTTCCGCTTGGCTCTCGCCCTGCAAAACGCAACCCTAATGGGGGCGTTGAAAGTTTACGTGCTATTCCATGGATTTTTGCATGGAGTCAAAACCGGTTAATGTTGCCTGCTTGGTTAGGTGCGTTAACAGGCTTAAAAAAGGCACTAGACCAATATGGCTTAGAAACACTAAACGAAATGAGCCTCAATTGGCCATTTTTTAGAGCTCGTTTAGAAATGCTTGAAATGGTATTTAGTAAAGCCGATAGCTGGTTAAGTGAGCACTATGATAATGCGCTGGTGGAAGACATGTACAAGCCATTAGGTGTAACGTTGCGAAAAGAGCTTGAAGAAGCCATTGAGCTTGTGCAGTCGTTAAGCCCGCAAAAAAGCTTACTTGCTGCTCAGCCTTGGATAAAAGAGTCGATTAGTTTACGAAACCCATACACCGATCCGCTCAATGTATTGCAGGTTGAATTGCTTCGCCGTGCTCGCTCTAACGAGGAGCACAATGAAGGTGATATCGATAATGCATTAATGATCACCATGACAGGTATTGCTGCGGGTATGCGTAATACCGGTTAATCGTTAACGTTTGTTATTTAGCAAGGGAACACGCCGTGTTCCCTTTTTTGTGTTTAATAACCTAGGCCTGTTTATCTTTCAGGGTTAAATTTTCAGCAGTGTATTTGGTGCTTAGGCAAGGCAGCGCCTATGTAGTGTGTTTATTCCCGTTAAATAGGCGATAACGCAGCATGAATACCAAACACGCGTTGCCCGAAGGTTCGCCCTAGGTGCGATTAGCTCTTTGTTGCCTACATGGATGAAGTTAAGGGGTATGAGCAGGGCGAGGAAGCTTTGCTCGGTTTTTACTTAGCCCACTAAGGTACAAACCTCGCGCCACGATTAAATCGTCTCTAGTTTGAACAAGTTTTAAGCCTGAAAGGTCAACAGGCCCTAGCAATTTGGGTCTTAACCTTTTAAACTACTTAGCCATTGAATAATTAAAATACATTATGGCTTCAGCAACTTTTACTGTACAAGAAGATACAGCCCTTACAAATTCTCATATCACGTTAAACGTAGCGCAAACAGCGTCCTTACGTAGCCAATTAAAGTCGCAGCGCGGCATATTAAATGCAAACAACATTGAACAGCTTTGCAAAGAGTTTAATGTTTCAGTCGATTCATTGTTACAAGGTTTAGTACCTTTAGCGTCTGAGTTTTCAGTAGCTCCAGTATCACATTTTCATGTGGGTGCTATTGTCAAAGCTCTAGATGATCAGCAACAAGTTAATTTTTATTTTGGCGCTAATGTAGAGTTTGATCACCAAGCACTGAGCCTCGTTGTTCATGCAGAACAGTCTGCCATTAATAATGCTTGGTTAAATGGTGCTAAAAAAATTCTTAAAATTGCTATAAGCGACGCTCCGTGTGGCTACTGTCGCCAATTTATGAATGAATTAGCCGATGCGAAAGAATTTGATATTTTACTTCCAAGTCAACATTTTAAATTGGCAGAGCTATTACCTCACTCGTTTGGACCAACCGATTTAGGTAACGAATTTAGCTTGTTTAACCCAAAGCCTCAGTTTGCGGTTTTTGATGACGAACAGATTGAAGAGACCTTTGCTGGCTTTGCGCTAAATGCATATGTACCGTACAGTCAAAATTTTAGTGCAGTCAAGGTAAGTACATTTGATAATGGGGATTTTTACGGCAGTTATGCAGAAAACGCAGCCTATAGCCCAAGTTTATCGCCTCTGCAAAGTGCGTTGAGTCAGTTCTTTTTAGCCGGCCTTAGTTTTGATAAAGAGACGGTGAAAGGCATCACACTTTTAGAAACTAAAGGGCACGAAAATCAAGCGGGTGTTTCGAAGGCGGTACTATCGGGATTTACTGATTTGCCAGAGCTAAAAATAATTAGTGCAGCGCTTAAGTAGAGTCAAAAAAGCACAGCTAATAAGCTGTGCTTTTACATATTAATTTTACTTATTAAGTAAAATTAATCTAGTAACACTTTAGCGGCTTCTAATACAACAGCCACTGATTTTCTTTCTATTTCACCGTGGTCAACGTTAGGAATTTCTTGACGAGTACGGTTAACTAATACACCGGCAACACAGGCAGCTTGCAAGCCAAGAGCTGCACACATAGTGAATAATGTGGCCGACTCCATTTCGTAGTTCATTACGCCCAGCTTTTGCCATTCTTCACAGCTACCTTGGAATGCTTTTGGTACATAACCCGAGTGTGTGTCGTAGCGCTCTTGGCCCGGGTAAAATGTATCGCTAGATGCAGTAATACCAATATGAAAGTCAATGTTTAAGTTTTTACAAGCTTCAACCATGGCTTGTGTTGCATAAAAATCAGACACAGCAGGGTAGCTTAGTGGTGCAAAGTGTTGGCTTGCACCGTCTAAACGCACAGACGCTTGGCTAATTAAAATTTCACCTTCATTAATGTGCGGCTGAATAGCACCCGTAGTACCAATACGTAAAAATTGACGCACGCCCAATTGAGCAAGTTCCTCTACTGCAATCGATGTAGATGGGCCGCCAATACCGGTTGAGCATATAACCACAGAGTGGCCATTTAATTGACCTAGATAAACATGAAACTCACGTGTTTGAGCAAGGCAGGTTGGGTTGTCTAGGAATTGAGAAATACGTGCAGCGCGATCTGGGTCACCGGGCACAATCGCAAGTTTTGCACCTTGTAGATCGTCAATACATAGTCCTAAGTGAAATACCTTTTCCATATCTAAGCCTTTTTAAAATAATTTTTATCAATCTAGCATAATTGCTAGAAACCTTTCTTAAGTACAGGACGTATGTCCGTATTAATATAATTGAGTGCTTGTTTAAGCCAGTAAAATAGGGCTTTAGCGTATTTTATTCATCAACTATGAATATTCAAGCACACCCATGGATTGCTGGTTTACTTGTGCGGTTGACTTGTGTGCGCAAGCATTATAAGTATCACTCAACTAAGTGGTTAATCATAAATGATAATTGCCTGCATTAATTAAAAGTTTTTAAATATCAGTTGCTTATGTTTATATTTTAAGTTGGTTTTGAAAGGGGTTTTAATGATACAGACAAAGAAAATTTTTAATTTTTTAATTATTTAAAGTTTAGACCTGTTTAATCGTTTTGCATAAATAATCACTAAAATACGCACTGAACAATTCATAAGGATTTATTATGAGTCAAGAAATTCAAGCATTTAATAGTAAAGTAGAGCACTGCTTATGTGCTCCTGGCGATGGTGTTTTTACCGTTAATACTGCAAAAGAGCGAAAAGCGGCACTTCGAAATAAACTGTATGGTCAAACCGAAAATGTAGATACGCTATGGCGCGAATCGTTAAATGAGTTGCCTCACTCTCCCCATAAAGCGGTCATGCTTGGAATTAGTTCTGATTGTGGTGGCGGTATTTTACGTGGTGCTAATTGGGGGCCTTTGTTTGTTCGCTCAGCATTAATTGATCAGCACCCTGAATGTCATTCGTTCGACTTAGGCGATGTGCGTGTTATTCCACATTTGTTACATGACAAATACCTAAACGACGCAACTATCTCTAATTGCCAAAAAGCGCTATACGGAAACGAAAATAACGACTACTACGTAAGTCCGTTATCAATTACTGAAGATGTGTGCGACAGCTTTTATGCCACGTTTAAAGATAAAGGTATTTTTGGTATTGGTGGCGATCACTCTATTAGTTATCCATTAACCAAAGCGTATTTAAAAGCAAAACGCGAGCAAGGGAAGCGTACGGCTATTATTCACTTTGATGCGCACACCGATTTGCTTGTGGAGCGCTTGGGTATAGATTTATGTTTTGGCTCTTGGTGTACACATATTTTAGAGTTTTTACCTGCACCCCATCACTTAATTCAATTTGGTATACGTTCAAGTGGAAAACCAAAATCACACTGGGAAAACACATTTGGGGTTAAACAACATTGGGCGCATGAAATTATTGAACGCGGTGCAGCCGCTGTTGCTGCAGAGACTATCGCGCAACTAAAAGCGGATAAGATTGATGAAGTGTATGTAAGTTTTGATATTGACGCACTCGATGCCGAATTTGCTTCTGCAACCGGTACACCGGAAGATAACGGTTTAACACCAAAGCACGCGCTAGACATTTTATCAGCCATTGCCGATGAGTTTCCTATTACGGGCGCTGATATGATGGAAATAGCACCATTTACCGATAGTTCTCTAGTGGGCCAAGCAAGTTCTGAGACAACATTAAAAGAAGGCGCAAAAATTTCAGCGTTTTTAATTAATGCGATGAATAAATAAGTGCTTAAAAACTAATACTATTGACTTAATCTTATCTTATTAAATACTCAAAACTAGCAGTCTATAAAGCCTCAACTATATTTATTGAATAATTGCACTAATTTAGTTGAGGTTTTTACCCAATGAAGGGATTCGTTTTTTTACTTTGTTTTTTATACCCTATTGCGCATGCTAACGAAATTAATATAGTTACGGAAGTGTTTCCTGACTTTCAATATCTCGATGCAAACAACCAATTGGCAGGTCGCTCTGTAGAAAAGGTAAAAAACGCCCTTGATGCTGCTGGTATTAGTTACACTATGTCGGCTAACAATTGGAGTGTGTCTTATAACGCAGCCCTTCGAGATAAAAACACCTGTATTTTCTCAATTGTTCGTTTGCCACCAAGAGAAAATAACTTTGTGTGGATAGCTGAACTTGAAGAGTTTGAGTCAGCGATTTATGGGCTGAAATCTCGAGGCATAAAGTTAAAGACTTTACATGATGCCAAACGCTATAAAATAGCAGTATTAAGAGATAACTTTAGCCATCATTATTTACTTGAACGCGGTTTTAACGAAAGCCGGCATCTGTTGCTGATTGATAACTTAGATAAAATAGATAAGTTAATTAGTGCACGCCGTGACATTCTTGATTTTGTCATTTTAAGTAAAAAACAATTTAATTACCGTCTCAAAACATCACCAAAGTTAAATTTACTCGAGCCAGTGCTAGATTTAAATACGGCTCAATCTCCATTATACTTTGCATGTAACATAAATATGGATGAGTCGTTAATTACACAGTTACAGCTTGCATTTAGACAAACCTCCTCTCTTAATTAGTGGCTAAAAATCATTTAACTAACTGAATAATAAAAACTTAAACATAAAGTAAAAATATCAATTGCTGCGATTAAAAAAGCGACTATAATCAGCTGCTTTTTATATAAAAAGCGCTAACTTTTTGGAGCGTTAAATGGGTGATTTAATCGGGATTAGTCTATTGATCTTGATCAGTGCGTTGTTTGCTATGTCGGAGATAGCAATTGCAGCGTCACGAAAAATAAAACTTCGCGTAATGGCAGACGAAGGCAGTTTAAATGCAGCTGCGGTATTAAAACTGCAAGAAAATCCGGGCGCGTTTTTCGCCATGATACAAATAGCACTTAATGCTATCGCTATATTAGGCGGCATTGTAGGTGAACAAGCATTATCGCCATACGTTGAAAAAGTATTGGTTTTATTTTATCAGGGTGCATATGTAGAAAAAATTAGCTTTTTATTCTCATTTTTTACTATTACCTCGTTATTTATTTTATTCGCCGATTTAATGCCAAAGCGATTAGCGATGATCATGCCAGAAGCTGTCGCCGTTAAGGTCGTTAACATAATGCGCTGGGTTACATTTGCATTAACGCCTTTAGTGATGTTTTTTAATGGCGTGACTAACTTTGTACTGCGACTGTTTAAAGTTCCCGCAGAGCGTGAAGATAATGTAACCACAGAAGACATTGTTGCCATGATGGAAGCTGGCGCTGAGTATGGTAGTTTGCAAAAGCAAGAGTATGACTTAATAGGTAATGTGTTTGATTTAGAAGCTCGTTTTTTATCAAGCGTAATGACCCCGCGTGACCAAATTGTGTACTTCGATTTAAACGAAAGCAGTAATGACATTGCGACCAAAATTATTGATCACCCGCACAATCATTTTTTAGTTGTGACGGGTAACTTAGACAAATTACATGGCTCTGTTGAATCAAAAGATATTTTACGCCAAGTGCTCAAAGGTGAAGCTGCTAACATCAATGACGAATTAGTTGATACCGATGTATTTTACTTACCAGAAACCTTAAGTTTATCAGAGGCGTTAAATGCATTTAAAAGCGCCGCTAAACCATTTGCTATTGTAGTAAACGAATACGCGCTGCTTGTTGGTATTGTTACTGTAAAAGATTTAATGAAAGGCTTTATGGGAGATTTAATAACTCACCAGGGGGATGAACTAATAATCGAGCGAGATAAAAGCTCGTGGTTAGTTGACGGACTGACGCCAATTACCGATTTAGCTAAAGTGCTTGATATAGAGGAGTTCCCAGAGCAAATACATTTTGAGACGGTGGCAGGCTTTTTAATTTACACCATGAAACGTATACCTAAACGTGCTGAGCATATAAGTTATGCGGGCTTTAAATTTGAAGTGGTTGATGTTGAAGGTATTCGTGTAGAGCAATTGCTTGTATCTAGATTAGTTTAAAGCTTGCCATCCTAATCACTTTATAAATGCTTAACCACGTCATGAATAAAAAAGCCAAGTTCGCCTTGGCTTTTTTGTTAATGAAAGTTTATCAAATTGTTTGTTACAACAATTGTATTTGGCTATAGCCTAATGGGTATCTGGCTAAATGGCTCATACCTCTAATTAACTGAAATATAATATTTAAATCTTTTCACTATCTACTTTTAGGCTTTAATTTAAACAAAGAAGGTTTTTGCGTAAGTACTTTTCTATTTTTAAAAAATACAGTGCGCTGAGCACTATAGTTAGCTTGTAGGTGCAAATATTTATTATAAAAGCCTTATTAACATTACTTGGTGATTAAGTATGAGGTCGCATAGTTGAGTGTAATTTTGTGTAAAGATCAGCTTATTAAGATGTATTCTCACTAACATTTAATTTAGAATGATCGTTCACTCTAAATTAAAGGTATTTGACATGCAGCGTTCTAGCACCGCTTTATTTGTATTTTCAATTCTCATAGGTTCAGTTGCGTTGACTGGTTGTGACCAAGTGACAGAGCAGTCGCAGGCAGCTGCTCCTAAAGCTGTGCCGGTAGGGGTTATTACGCTTAAAAAACAATCGCTAACTTTAAGGCAAGAGTTGCCTGGACGTATTAGTGCATTTCAAATTGCAGAAATACGCCCGCAAGTAAGCGGTATTGTGCAATCACGTTTATTTACCGAGGGGTCTCAAGTAGAAAAAGGCCAAGCGCTTTATCAAATTAACCCTGCTACATTTGAGGCTAACTTAGCGGCAAGTGAAGCTGCTGTTGCACGCGCTGAAGCAAGCATTGCAAGCAGTAAAGCTAAAGCGTCTCGTTATAGTGAATTATTAAAAATTAAAGCGGTTAGCCAGCAAGATTACGATGAGGCTGATGCAGCCTACAAGCAAGCAAAAGCAGAACTCCTTACTGCTCAAGCGCAGCTGCAAACCTCAAAAATTAATTTAGAATACAGTCATGTATCTTCGCCTATTAGTGGGCAAATTAGTAAATCGAATGTCACCGTAGGTGCGTTAGTAAGTGCCAACCAAGCCACTTCTTTGGCAACAGTTACACAACTTGATCCTATCTATATTGATTTAACGCAGTCGAGTAGCGAATTAACCAAGCTTAAAAAAGCGATTGTTTCGGGCGACCTAAGTGTGGATTCAACCAGTCAAACCGATGTTGAACTCACTATGGAAGATGGCTCTTTATATTCTCATAAAGGCACTTTACAGTTTTCTGAGGTGACAGTTGACCCAAGTACAGGCTCGGTTACATTACGCGCTAAATTTCCTAACCCTGAAAAGTTACTACTTCCAGGGATGTATGCTCGCGCCTCAATTGTTGAAGGTGTTAAAAACGATGCTATTTTAGTTCCACAGCGCGGTGTTAGTCGAAATTCGAAAGGTGAACCTACCGCAATGGTTGTTAGCAAAAACAATACTGTAGAGAGCCGCGTTTTGAAAACAGACCGCACCATTGGATCTAATTGGCTTGTAACCGATGGCGTAATGGAAGGCGATAAACTGATTGTAGAAGGGCTACAAAAAATTCGCCCGGGCGCACCAGTTAGCCTATCTGAAGTTCAAACTGCTAAAGCGCAATAACGGAGAATTTACATGTCACGATTTTTTATCGATAGACCTATATTTGCTTGGGTACTTGCCATAGTAGTGATGCTAGCAGGTATATTAGCAATTAAAAGTTTACCTATTGCGCAGTATCCGTCTATCGCGCCGCCAGCAATAAGTATTACGGCTACCTACCCAGGTGCATCGGCGCGTACGCTCGAAGATACTGTTACACAAGTGATAGAGCAAAAAATGAAAGGCTTAGATGGCTTGTTATACATGTCGTCAACGTCAGAGTCTAGCGGTTCAGCAACGCTCACACTGTCGTTTAGCGCTGAAACCGACCCTGATATTGCTCAGGTTCAAGTACAAAACAAGTTAGCTACTGCAACGCCACTATTATCTGAAGCCGTGCAGCGCCAAGGTGTTGTGGTTGCAAAGTCAGCCCGTAACTTTTTGATGGTTTATGCGTTTATGTCTAAAGATGGCAGCATGACCAACATTGATATTGGCGACTACGTGTCATCAAACGTGCAAGATATTGTTTCGCGTGTTGAAGGTGTGGGTGAAGTACAGTTATTTGGCTCGCAGTATGCAATGCGTATTTGGTTAGATCCGGCTAAGCTTCAAAACTATAAATTAACGCCTGCAGATATAAGTGCATCTATCAGTGCTCAAAATGCACAAGTGTCGGCTGGGCAATTAGGTGCTATGCCTGCGGTGGCGGGACAGCAACTCAACGCGACTGTAACTGCGCAAAGCCGCTTACAAACTCCTGAGCAATTTAGAGATATTTTAGTTAAAACCAATGCAGATGGCTCTTTTGTAAAGTTGAGTGATGTTGCCCGTGTTGAGCTAGGTGGTGAAAGCTACCGGGTTGTCGCGCGTTATGACGGAAAACCAGCTTCTGGCTTAGGGATTAAATTGGCCAGTGGCGCCAACGCGCTTGATACTGCGCAGGGTGTAAAAGATGCCATTGCCGAATTAGAGCCATTTTTTCCTGAGGGACTTGAAGCGGTTGTGCCTTACGACACTACACCGTTTGTGGCGCTTTCAATTGAAAAAGTAATTCATACGCTTATAGAAGCGGTTGTGTTGGTGTTTGTTGTTATGTACTTGTTTTTACAAAACTTTAGAGCAACGCTTATTCCAACAATTGCAGTGCCAGTGGTATTGCTGGGTACGTTTGGTATTTTATACACTTTTGGTTACTCAATTAATACATTGACCATGTTTGCCATGGTGCTTGCCATCGGTTTACTAGTTGATGATGCCATTGTTGTTGTAGAAAACGTAGAGCGACTGATGACCGAAGAAAAACTCTCAGCGCTTGATGCAACCCGCAAATCAATGGACGAAATTAAAGGCGCGCTTGTTGGTATTGCAATGGTGCTTTCTGCTGTATTTATTCCGATGGCCTTTTTTAGCGGCTCGACGGGCATAATCTATCGTCAGTTCTCAATTACCCTTGTTTCTGCTATGGGTTTATCGGTACTTGTGGCGCTTATACTTACGCCGGCACTGTGTGCAACGCTTTTGAAGCCTAGCCATGTTCATAATGATAAGTCGCTATTTGGTAAATTTTTTACAGGGTTTAACCGCGGGTTCGACAAAACAAATTCGGGTGCGCAAAGCTTTGTGAGCCGTATGATCAAACATGCTAAACGCTACCTTGTTATATACTTTTTAATTGTAGGTGGAATGGCTTATGTGTTTTCAAATTTACCAACCGCATTCTTACCAGATGAAGACCAAGGCATATTATTTAACCAAGTTTCGTTACCTGCGGGTTCTACAACCGAGCAAACACTTGAAGTGGTTAAAAAAGTAGAAAACCACTACTTGAACGAACAATCTGAAGCAGTAAACGGTATTTTTACTGTTACCGGGTTTAGCTTTGCAGGTTCTGGCCAAAACTCAGCAATAGGGTTTGTTAATCTTAAGCATTGGGATGAACGCCAACGTGATGATTTATCTGTGCAAGGTGTAGCAGGTAAAGCTATGGGGTACTTTTCCAGTATTAAAGAAGCGTTTGTGTTTGCTTTTCCACCACCAGCAATTGTAGAACTGGGAACAGCAAATGGTTTTAATATATTTTTACAAGACCGTGTAGGTTTGGGCCACGATGCGCTTTTAGCAGCACGTAATCAACTATTAGGTTTAGCAAGCCAAAGCCCGATATTGGCTGGTGTACGCCCTAATGGTCAAGAAGATATGCCAGAAATACAACTCGATACCGATTTAGCTAAAGCACAAGCATTGGGTGTGTCGCAAACCGATATTAATAACACCCTTGCTACGGCTTGGGGTAGTAGTTATGTAAATGACTTCATTGACCGTGGGCGTGTTAAAAAAGTATATATGCAAGGCGATGCTGAATCTCGAATGGTGCCTGAAGATTTAAATAAGTGGTATGTACGTAATAATGAGGGTGATATGGTTCCGTTTTCTGCTTTTGCAACGGCCTATTGGACTTATGGTTCGCCGCGTTTAGAGCGTTACAATGGCTTTTCGGCAATGGAAATACAAGGAACCGCTGCACCTGGTTACAGCACAGGACAAGCAATGGATGAAATGGAGCGCTTGGTAAAACAGCTGCCAAATGGTATTTCGTCTGAATGGACCGGTATTTCATTTCAAGAACGCTCTAGCAGCGGGCAAGCACCTTTATTGTATGGTTTGTCGTTGTTATTTGTATTTTTATGTTTAGCGGCCCTTTATGAAAGTTGGTCGGTACCGTTTGCGGTTATGATGATTGTTCCGTTAGGTATATTTGGTGCTGCTATGGCTGCATTGGGTAGCGGATTATCAAACGATATTTACTTGCAAGTGGGCTTATTAACTACGATAGGGTTAGCGTCTAAAAATGCCATATTAATTGTGGAATTTGCTATCCATAAAATGGACGAAGGGCTTGATTTAGTTGAAGCGGCTGTGGCTGCAGTAAGACTGCGTTTACGCCCAATTTTAATGACTTCAATGGCCTTTATTTGTGGTGTTATTCCACTCGCCATTGCATCAAGTGCAGGCTCTGGTGCGCAAAACGCATTAGGCATTTCAATTATTGGTGGAACACTCGCATCTTCTATTTTGGTTGTTGTTTTTGTGCCGCTGTTTTTTGTATTAGTACGCCGTGTATTCCCTGCAAAAGAAAAAAACACTAACGAGGAGACAGCATAATGCATATAAAAACTTTTTCGTTGAGTGTGCTTACGTTGGCTGCTTTAAGTGGATGCCAGTTGGCACCTGAACAGCAAGATTTGGCGCTGCCAGTACCCGAAACGTATTCAGCTCAAACAGAGCAAGCCACAGTTAACACATTAAAGTGGCAGCAGTTTTTTAGCGATAAAAAATTACAGGTGCTTATAGGTCAAAGCCTTGAGCACAACAAAGATCTGCAAATTGCGATGCTCAATGTGCAGCGGGTACGTGGGTTGTATCAAATAGAAAACTCAGTATTGTATCCGTCCTTAAATGTTAATGGTTCGGGCACTCGCCAGCGTCTGCCTGCCAGTTTAACAAGTACTGATGAGGCGAGTATAAGCTCGCAATACAGTGCTACTGTAGGTATTACCTCTTACGAATTAGATATATGGGGTAAGGTTCGTAACCAAACTCAACAAGCACTGCAAAATTTATACTCTACTGAGCTTACTCAATACAGTACGCAAGTGTCGCTGGCAGCAGAGCTGGCTAATGCGTGGCTTAATTATGCAACCGATCAACAGTTACTTGGGCTTGCTAAGGAAACGTTAAAATCGCAACAAGCGTCGCTTGGGCTTACTCAAAAAAGTTTTGATTTAGGCGCAGCATCTAAAATTACGTTAGAGCAACTGAAAAGTACCGTTGCCAGCGCAAAGGTTGATATTGCAACGTATAAACGTTTATTAAAGCGCGATAAAAACGCACTTGATTTATTAGTAGGAAAACCAGTAAGTCCTGAGCTTCTGCCAAATAAGGTGCTGGACTCGTTATTAGCGTTGCCTAAAATACCGGTTGGTTTACCTTCTGATTTATTAACTCAACGCCCAGATATTAAAGCAGCAGAACATCAGTTATTGGCCGCTAATGCCAACATTGGTGTAGCGCGTGCTGCTTTTTACCCCAGTATTAGCTTAACGGCTAATGCGGGTACTGCCTCTAACGCTTTAAGTGATTTATTTGATGCAGGTTCGGGTACGTGGAGTTTTATTCCATCAGTTACTTTACCTATTTTTAATATGGGCAGAAACCAAGCTCAGCTAGATGTTGCTAAGGCCGACCAACAAATTGCTGTAGTTACTTATCAGCAAAAAATTCAGCAAGCATTTCGCGAAGTCGCCGATGCGTTAGCAGACAACGAAGGCTATCAAGCGCAATTAAGCGCACTTGATATGTTACTACAAAGCCGAAAGTCTACGTTTTCGCTATCAAAGGCGCGTTACGATAAAGGTGTTGATAGCTATTTACAAGTCCTTGATGCACAACGCAGCTGGTACGCTGCACAGCAACAGCAAATTTTGGGTCAACAGGCTTTGTTAGCTAGCCAAATTAGCCTGTATAAAGTAGTGGGCGGTGGCTGGGAGAAAAGCGATCAAACCAACTAAGTAAGGGTTTTAGCTGTAAACACCTTTTTGCAGCTAATTAACTAGATTTATATAGGGCTAAATACTTATTTATGAGTGAAAGGCGTATTTCAAAATGATTAAGTATTTGCCTTATTGTCGAGTCTAATCACTTGGCAGTGGAGCTTTGTATGAAAACTAAAAGACAGACAGATCCAGCGATAGCCAAAGCGCGTCGTGATCAGGTTTTAACTGCGGCGGCTGAATGCTTTCGTCGTAAAGGCTTTCATGCTGCAGGTATGGCTGAAATATCCAGAACAGCAGGAATGAGTGCCGGGCATATTTATAACTACTTTGAAAGTAAAGAAGCCATTATAGAAAGTATTATTGAAAAAGATATGGAAGAAATGTTTTCTATATTTGAGCATTTTGAAGGGCAACCAGAAGATACGCTCACAGTATTATTGAACGGTTTAAATATTGGCGTTCAAAGGCATATGGATACCGGTGAATGTGCGGTTGATTTAGAAATGCTCGCTGAAGCTGGTAGAAACGTAAAGGTAGCTAAACTATTACGTGATGCTGATACGCAAGCGCGAAATAGAATGCGCCAATTGCTAATAAGTGAACGCAGTGTGATAAAAGACATAGATGAGGTAGAGCTAGAAAGCCGTATTAATGTTATTTTTTCAGTAATGGCAGGCTTACTTTTGCGAAAAGTGCTTTACCCCGAACTTACCGAAGAGACAGTTTTAATTGCGCTTCGCCCAGCGATGAAAACGTTGTTAATGCCGTTTGAAGATTAAAATAGTGCTATTAAAATGCATAAACTATATGCCCGCTATTTTAGCGGGTTTATAGTATTAACAACCGTTTAAATTAATACCAACCCGCAATAATACTTAATCATTTTGTGGGGCTAAACGCCTCGCTATTTACGTTAAAAAACTCTCATTTACGACTGCATGAATGCAGAAGGTAGAGCAATGCAGGAGCAATTGCCGATAACAACTAAATAGCGAATTCTTTTCCTAGCTATCAAGACGTTTTTCCATCTTCAAAATAGATTACTTAATTAGGCGAATGGGTATAATTATGTTCAAAAGCGTTCAATAGACCAGTTTAGAGCCACAACGGCGATACCTATAGACCCTACTGGCATTAACCATTTTACGTACCAAGCGGTTTTTCTAAATGCAATTAATAAAGGCAACGCTACTAATAAAATACTTAGTTGGCCTATCTCTACCCCTAAATTAAATGCCAATATGCTCATTAATTGATAGTTACTCGACAAACCTAATTCACCAAGTACACTCGCAAATCCCATTCCGTGAAGCAACCCAAAAGCAAATGTCAGCCAGCCTAAACGCAAAACAACGGGCCAAACATTATTGAGGGCTGCAAACAATACAGAAATTGCAATAATTAGTTCAACCCAGCGAGTATTGAGAGATATTAAATCAAGCGCTGTTGCTGTAAGCGTTATAGAATGAGCAAGCGTAAATGCTGTAACAATCCAGGCAGTGTGTTTGATAATGTGTTTTTTAGAGCTAATGGGCTGCCAGGTGTTTTTATCACGGGTTAAAACACAAGTTAGTAATAGCGCAATTAAAAATAAAATATGATCGATGCCTATCCAAATGTGTAATACGCCCTGATACACATATTCTGTAAAGGTAGCTAAATAGCTCGACTGCTTAGTATTAAAGGTTTGGCTAGGCTCATTTATACTAAACACACGTGCTATGTTATTCACATTAACAATGACCTTGTGATTTGCGTCATCTTGAAAAAAGGCTGAATACTTAAGCGTAATCTCGTTATTTGTTAAACACGAAAATGACACAGGTAATACCAAGTAAGGCTGATTAAAGTGCTCACTTAGCTGGTAATTGTTATTTACAGTGAGTGCGCAAGTTTGTTCGTTTTGTTCTGCGATAAGATTGTTTTTTATAAATGCGTTAATTGAGTCGCGTTTTGCTTTTATTTCAGACCAGGTAATGTTGGCGTTTTGGTCTAAGTCGAGGGCTATAACGTGCTCTAAATCTGCAACATTGATTTCCCAATTGCCGCTGTATTGAGCTGTATTATTGCTATTGAGCGTAATGTAGCCGGTGCTTAACTGGTGCGCAAAAGCTGCTGTTGAAAATAATAAGCTTAACAACATAATAGAAAATACGCGTATTAATATTCTCATAACATTTACATCCTTTTTGCTTGAACAATCAGCGCTTGGTCGATATTCATTTTAGCTTGTTGCCAGTTAATATTGGCCCAATACAAGGCTTTAGATTTGTTTGGCTGCACGTGAATATAATAGTTGGCGAGGTCACTTGCGTGAAAGCTGTCGTGGCGAATTTCTCTGAGCTTTACTCGTTGCTTCATGGCGTTTTGCCATTTGTATTGTGTTGTGTTTAGTTTTTTTTCTGCGATGGCTAAGCGCAGCAAAAGCGCGTCTTCTAGATCGTGCGATTCTTTTAATAAATTACTTAATTTGGTTATCACTTGCTGTGGCTTGTTTAAGCCCAGTTGTATGTCTGCCCATAAAGCAATTAGGCTTACTGGAGAGTTTACTAAATTTATATTTTCAAGGTGCTTTAATGCGTTTGTGTAGTTTTGTAATCTAAAGCTCATTTCAGCTAGGACATGTTTTGTATTGAGTCCAATAGGCTTATTGTTCGTTAGCTTTACTAAAGATTGATAACTTCTTAATAAATTACCGTGCTGACTTTGCACGTCTAGTACACAAGTACTGGCCGTTAATGTGCTTACCCTTGTTATTAGTGCTAAGCAATGCTGTTTAGCAAGTTCAAACTGGCCTTGTGTCATGTACAAATTAGCCAGCAATAGATGAGTGTTGCTGTGATCAGGCGTTATTTTTAAAACACTATTAGCAATGTTTATCGCATCATTAAACAAATGCTCTTTTTGTAAAACGCGTGCATATAAATAGCCTACCTGTGGCGTTGGCTCATTTAAGTATATTTCTGCGAGCCTGTTTTTGAGTACCCCTTGCATATGCTCCGTTTGTCCAACGAATTGACTTTTATTGACTAGATTTTCTATTTCATTTATCGATAGTGAGGCAGTTAAATCCGATTTAGTGACTGCTATTACGTCGTTGTCATTAGGTGTATAAGCCGCTGCAAAAAGCTCAAATGAGCACACTAAGCTTAATGTAATCATCAGGTTTACTAGAGGTGATTTCATATTTGTATCCTTAAAATAGCCATCCATGGCCAGTCAGCTTATTTACTGATTACTAATTAAATTATTAATATCTGTGTCTTTATTTGTAAACTCTCTTCCATTTACAGAGAGTGGCTCTGCATTCGGTGCTTGGTTAAATGCATCGCTAGTAAACTGAGCAAAGTCGACTTGCAAAGCTTCAATAGTGATATTAACCATTGCACTTACTTGGCTGTTAACGCCATCAGATACGCCAAAAGTAAAGCTATCTGTGCCCGTAACCTCTTTATTTGGTGTGTAAGTAAAGTTGCCATCAGCGTCAATATTTACCATGCCTAATGAAGGCTCACTGACCAATGAATAAGTAAGTGAATCACCTTCTTTATCTGTGGCTGTAAGTGAGTCGGTAATATTTACCTCCGTTTGCGTTGTTAACATGATGTCGCTAACTGAAGGCGCTGTATTAACCACAGGCAACGGCTTTTTATTGTCGTCATCATTGCTACACGCTCCCAGCGTTAATGCGCTAAGCAGAATACCTATATGCGTTATTTTTAAGTGTTGCATTAGTTTACTCCTTATTTAGAGCCCGCAAGTGGGGTAGCTAAGTACGGAAAGGTTGAGTCCATCATTGTTGCATCAACAGGTGCGCCATCGGTAAATGGTACTGTACCAACGCTTGCATCTTCGGGAGTACACAAGCCTAGGTCAGTATCTTCGCCTGCAACAGGAATAGGATGACATAAACGACCCATTACTACGCGCAGAGCAATATCAACAACATCATCGCCAGGGCGTCGGCCGTTTGGAAAGCCAGCTAAATCGTTTCCTGCAACACCAAATGCAGACTGCTCACTTTGCGCTGTTGCCGCGATGTTTGTGTTTAAACGAAGCATTTCAGAGGGAGTGACGGTTGCTTGTTGATTAACACCAGCAAAACCAGTTAAAAATGCAGTAATTAAATCGGTACGAGGAAAGTTTGTTGGGGCTAATGTTTCGAGGTTAGCGCCAAGTGTCGTATTAACTGCATCCTTGAATAAAATATTTAAAAGTTCAGGAAGGGCTGGGTGAGATACATAATCTAAAAACTGTCCATCGTCTTTAGGGTGTGCTGTCGAGAAAGTATCCTTATCCTTTATGCCAATAACAAGCTCATTAACAAGTGGATTTCCTAAACGCGATACTTGAGTAAGAGCACCACCATTAACTGCATTATTAGCAAATTTAGCATTCGGGTTTAGTATGCGAGCTTGAGGTAAACTTGCAGTGGTCCACGAACCAATAACGCCATTACCTTCGCCTACAATACAGCTTTTTGGTACTTCAATAGCAATTGATGTCACGTTTTTATCTGCAAGGTCGTCATTGTCAGCCGATTGGGTAATACCTCCAGGGAAGCCACCTGCATCACCAGCACCCGGAGCGCTGTCGCCCTCTACTGGTACGTAGTTTACTAAATCGAACGTTTTACCAAGGTTAACGACAAACGCATCTTTTCTTTGGCCAACAAATACTTGTGCCATGCTTTCACAACCTGGGATTGACACATTATATACAAATTGATCTGCGTAAGTTTGATAGTCAGCTTTAGAGGTAAATGTTTTATTACCAATATAATCAAGTGGCTTACTGAATGTAGATGTGCCCGTAGTGGTATTATTTAATGAGGTTGCAACACCTGTGCGCTGCGGCCCATTAATCATACTCAGAGTATATGATTCACTGAAATTAGTTGCGCTATTATCACCGGCTGATACACCACCCACATTTTTAAGTGGCACAGAAACAGTACGCTGGTTGCCTTCTGGGCCTACAGCTAATTGCACACCTTGATTATCGTTTGGTAGCATGCTTTGGAAATCAAATGCAAAAGTAATGTCTTCAACGGCATCGCCATCGTTATCTATGTGTATGCTGTAAGTTGCATCTGGGTCCATTGCAAAATAATTAGGGCCGCCGTAGGCATCCTGTAATGGAATATAGTTTGCAATTAGTGTGACGTACTCTTCTTTTCCTTGTTCATAGCTATTAAATACATAAAAGTCGGTAGAATCTAAGGTCGGAAAGCGACTAATACTTGGCGCTTCTCGGTGACTTGATGCGTTACTTGGTGCGCTAATAAAAGTGCTACATATTACTACTGCGAGTATTGATGGTGTTAAAGCTTTCATGACTTTTTCCTTTAGTTTTAAATAGAAGTCATAGCTAATAACGGGGGGGAATTTAGATTGGATGCAAAAAAGTTAAATTTTATTTAAATAAAAAATGGCTGCTTATATAAGCAGCCATACAAGGGATTAAAGAAGCACGAGTTCGGTTGTATAAAGTACCTCGGTAGGTAAGCCGTTTGGCGAACCACCTAAAGGCTCTAAACTGACTGCTAGTAGTGAGATATCGTCAGCGTTAAAGCGTTTATCTTTTAGCAAAAATTTACCGCCTTGTTTAGGTAATATACCCAACGAAACAGGTAAATCTTGCCCTTTTAAAATCATCCATAGTTGATAATCTTTATCTCTTTGGGCAACTAATTGACTACTGGCTTTAATAGTTAATGCTTCTTCGTTTACTTCAATAAACCATAAAGACTGTTTATCTTGGTTTTGCACGAGTGCAATTTGCTGATATTGCGACACTTCTTTGGCCGGTTGAATGACTAAAAATGCCAACACAATACACGCGGCGGTGGCTATAAACGACCATGTCTGCCAAATCGACGGCTTAGTTTGCACCACTGTTTGACTAGGCACTGTTTTTGACTCAATACCTTGCAAAATGTTTTCCCAAACAGAATCGCTAGGTGCTTGTGGTGTGATTGCACTTGCTAGATTATTAAGGTTTTGCTCCCACATAAAAATTGCCTCACGTGCTTTGCTTGAGCTAAGTAACAAGCGCTGAAAACGTTTTCGTGCCAGCCCCTTGAGTGTGCCAAGTACATATTGTCCTGCTAGCGCGTCTAACAGATCGGGTTTTGTATAATTCATAATGTTAAACACCTCTGAAGTTGTGTAAGCCCGCGTCTGATCCAGCTTTTAACTGTGCCTAATGGCGACTCTATATGGTCTACTAGCTCGCTGTGACTAAGCCCCTTATAGTAAGCTAAATGAATGGCCTGCTTTTGCTGGGGTTCAAGCTGCTCTATACAGTTTACTAATTTAGTATTTTCGTCATAGTTGACATCGACGCTCTGAATATCAAAGTCATCATCTCCCATTGTTTGCTCTTTTCTTACTTTGTTGTAACGCAACGCATCCAGACTTCTATACCTTACTATACTTATCATCCAGCTTATGACAGTGCCTTTAGAAGCATTGTATTCTGAAGCGTTATGCCATATTTTAATGAATGCGTCTTGCAACACTTCTTCGGCGTGCGCTCTGTTAGAAAGCATATTTAAGCTAATGGCAAAAAGCTTTCCGCTTGTTTGTTGATACAAGGTTGAAAATGCATGCTTATCGCCTTGCGACGTATCGTATAACAAAGACAGTAAATTATCGTTTTCCATAAATATCCTATTTATTTTTATTCTCTTTTTAAAAACGTATGAGGTTAGAACTTGGATGCAAAAAAGTTAAGTAGCTTGCAACAGTATACTTTTTGCTCTTTTTTGCAATGGCTATCTGTAGTTTATTATTTGGTATGATTCTGTGAGTTTAAAAACTATGTCAGAGGAAAACAACTGTGATGGTTGAGCCGATTTTTGTTTATAGCAGAGTCGTCCCCCTAAGTTACACTTAAAATAAATTAGCTTGGTGAGTCAGATTTACTAATATGGAGCTAAGACTTAGTTAGATACTACTATGATACGTGTGAAAAATTAACACACCCATTGTGTAAAAAGAGCAAAGTCCATACAACCCAAAAAAGACGGTATTTAAATAGCTACTAAATATCAATAACATAAATAAAAAGTGGTGCCATATGCTTTACCGTTTTGTGGCTTGTAAATTGCAAATACAATTATAAAAGCTGTTTGTTAATTAATGAATAGCAATAAATATAAATGGAGATTTTATGTGGGCTGCAATTAGTTATTTGATATTAGCGTGTGTACTTATTTTTATAGGGTGGGAAATACATTCAATTTATTTTTCGTTATTTTTTTACTGGACCGCGCTATCACTGTCATTGGTCAGTGGGGCATACATTTTTAATATAGGTAAAATTTTCAGAAAGCGAGAAAACGGCGTTATTCCATTTTACATACGCTGGGCGTTTATTCCTTTTTTATTGGGGGCGCAAGTGTACAACGCGTGGTCGCGTAAGCATGATAAAGTGCCACCAATTCAGCAAATTAACGATAACCTTTTTTTAGCATGCCGCTTATTTCCCTCGGATATAGACACGTTAAAAAGCAATAATATTACCGCTATATTAGATGTTACTTGTGAGTTTGACGGTTTAGAGTGGAGCTCGACACAAGAGCGTATTAACTACTTAAATATTCCAGTACTTGATCATAGCGTGCCAACACACTCTCAGCTTAACCAAGCAATAAATTGGATTCATCATCAAATCCAAAAAAACAATAAAGTGGTTGTGCATTGTGCGTTGGGCCGCGGACGTTCAGTGTTTGTAATGGCTGCTTACTTACTTAGTCAAAATAAACATGCCGATGTGCATGATGTGCTTGCCCAAATTAAAGAAACACGTGAAACCGCTAATCTAAATAAACGCCAACTGCGCCACCTAGCAAAGCGACATAAAAGTGGCGAATTAGTAATTAAAAATCGTGCATTTTTAATTGCAAATCCCGTGTCGGGTACAAAAATATGGCAAGAAAAAGAGCAATTTATAATTGCACGCCTGTCAACTTATTACGATTTAACCGTAATGACCACAAGCCCAGACATTAATGGTATAGAGCTTGCCAAACAAGCGCTTGGTGAAAATCCTGATATTGTTATTGCTTGCGGTGGTGACGGAACAGTAGCGGAAGTTGCGAGCGTATTAGTTAATACACCCTGTAAGTTAGGTATTATTCCGCTCGGGACTGCTAATGCGCTTGCTCACGTTTTAATGGGAATAAGTTCAAAATTTATACCTGTAGAGCAAGCGTGTGATTTAATTATTGATGGTCAATCTACGTTAATAGATACAGCATATTGTAATGACGATTTAATGCTACTTTTAGCCGGGATAGGTTTTGAACATGCAATGATTGAAAAAGCTGACCGCGAGTTTAAAAATAAATTTGGGCAACTCGCTTATTTAACGGGGTTTTTTCAGGCGTTTTCTGAACAAAAATCGCAACAGCTCAACGTTAAATTGGATGATAACGACCCAATGATGATCACAACAAGTAGTTTTGTTGTTGCTAATGCAGCACCGTTTACAACGCTACTTGCTCAAGGGGGAGGGCAGCCTAATCATAGTGATGGGCTACTTGATATAAATTGGCTTATACCCAATAAAGAAAATTCCACCACGGTACTGAGTATTGCCGAGCTTATGTTTAGCAGTATAACGCAAAGTCATTTAGCCATTAACTCTCAACACACAAATGCTAAAAAAGTCGAAATATCTTCAGATAATGGGATTAAGTATGTCATTGATGGCGAGGTGAAAACGGCTAATAGGCTTGTGGTTGAAATACAGCCAGCATCGCTTAATGTGATCAGTAAAGAAATTTAGCAAAACTAAAATATAAAGGCGCATTAAACTGCGCCTTTATATTTTTACTTTTTTATTGATGGCCAAACAAAGTCAGTTGTATCTGGATCCTTGTTTGTTGTTTTACGAGGCGCACTTTTAGGTTTACGAAGTGGTTTGTTATTTATTGTATGAATATATAACGCTTCAACTTTGTCTCTGGCCCACGGGGTTTTACGTAAAAATTTTAAGCTAGATTTTATGCTTGGTGCATCGGTAAAACACTTAATTTTTACTTGTTCGCCCAGCGTTTTCCAGCCAAGTCTCTGCTCTAACTCGAGCAATATTTGTTCTAGTGTGATCCCATGTAGTGGGTTTTTAGGTTGATTATCCATAGCCATACTGCTTATTTAAACTGTGCTTATTGTAGCTTAAATACAATAAGCAGGCTATTTCACTGTAATCTTTTTAGGTCGATTTGGGTAAATAACTTTCCCTTGCTCATTGAGCTTAAGCCACATTAATGCGCTATTGCTTTGGTTTGGGTTTTTGGCGCCGCACAGTAAATTGAACGTATCAACGCTAATTAATGCGCCTTCACTATAGCGTTTGTCGTCGTACCAACACATTGTTTGGTGCTGATTTAACTGACTTGCGTTCACAAAAGTGCGGCTGTTATGCGGCTCGGCATTACAAAATAACGAGAGTGATAAGCTTAAAAAACAGGCGGATAGAATTATTAATGGGCGCATAATATTCTCCTACAATTGACTTTAAAAATAGTACGTAATATTAAAAAACATGCTAGTGTAATATTACACACTAAAAAATAAACAGAACAATAAAAGGTACACACACATGAAATTTAATCAGCTGATGATAGATGAATTCACATTACTTGCAAAGTTTCCGCTTGATAGCAAAATGCAGGGTATCAAATTACATTCTGACGCAGAAGCAAGCTTGATAGAAGCAGCACAACGATTATTCGATAAAGGCGTTATAGATAGCCCAGATGGCGGTTACTTAACGGATTTGGGTTTAGATTTAATTGAGCACGTTACGATTATTCATAGCGCGCTCAAAAGTTAAGCTCAGCAGTATTTAGGTCGCATCGGGTTGATTTTGCGGTGCGGCATCATTAAACGCAGCTAATTTATTACATCGTTCATAAATAGCTGCAATTTTTGGATAACGACTCATATCTACATTAAAACGAATAGCATTAAATACCTGAGGTACCAAGCAAACATCAGCAAGGCTTGGCTTGTTTCCAACACAGTAATCGTCGTCTCCAAGTAGTATTTCTATTTTATCAAAACCTACTTCAACCCAATGTTTGTACCAGGTGTTTTTAGCATCATCGTCTACTTTTAATTCATTCGACAAATACTTAAGTACTCGCAAATTATTCACTGGGTGAATATCACACGCTATTGCAAAACTTAAGTTTCTTATTTGGGCTTTTTGCCAAGCAGAGCCGCTAATTAATGGTGACTGTGGGTATGTTTCATCAAGCCATTCTAAAATAGCTAATGATTGACCAAGTACACCTTCATCTGTTTCAAGAGCTGGTAAAAGCCCTTGTGGGTTTAGTGCTAGGTAACCCTCCTCAAGCTGCTCTGATTTTAAAAGATTTACAATTGCCAGCTCATGGTCAATTTTTTTTAGGTTTAACGCAATACGCACTCGGTATGCAGCTGATGAGCGAAAATAACTGTATAGCTTCATAATTAATCCTTGTTGGCTGAATAGTGTTTTTTAATTGTTCGCCAACAATCTGTGTAATTTGGTTGGCGCTCATTACCTTCTAATGCGTATTTAGTTGGTGAAATGACATAACGTGATTCAAACATAAACGCTAAGGTATTTTCGTATTTTTGTGGAACCAGTTCCGCATTAGATGCTTTTTCAAATACATCCGCTTCAGGTCCATGCGGAGACATACAATTATGTAAACTTGCGCCACCTGGCACAAAGCCATGCTCTTTTGCATCATATACACCTTCAATTAACCCCATAAATTCACTCATGATATTACGATGATAGTAGGGCGGACGAAACGTGTTTTCAGCAACCATCCAACGCGGTGGAAAAATAACAAAATCAACATTAGCCATCCCTTCAGTAGCTGATGGCGAGGTTAAAACGGTGAATATAGAAGGATCCGGATGGTCAAAGCTTACTGTATTCATTACATTAAATCGCGACAAATCGTATTTATAAGGGGCGCTATTACCTGTCCATGCAACAACATCGAAAGGGGAATGCTTAATATCACAGCTGAATAAGTTACCATTAAATTTTGACACCAGTTCAAAATCACCTTCTTTATCTTCAAAAGCTGCAACTGGGTATTGAAAGTCACGGTCGTTGGCATAGCCGTTTGCACCAACCGGGCCTCGCTCTGCAAGTTCTAAAGCATGACCATAGTTTTCGCAGATATAACCACGGGCTGTTGATTGTATTAAATCAACAGAAAACTTCATCCCTCGGGGTATGACTGCAACTTCACCTGGTTTTACACAGAGCTTACCGCATTCTGTATGCAGGAGTAGCTCGCCTTGTTGGGGTACAAATAGCATTTCACCGTCAGCGTTGTAAAAGTAGCGATCGACCATAGACTTGTTAGCAACATAAACATGAATACCGATGCCAGATTGCCCATTAGCACTGCCGTTAGCAGCCATTGTTATGAGTCCATCTAGAAAATCAGTTGGCTTTGTAGGAATTTCAACGGGGTTCCAGCGAAGCATAGTCGGAGGTGTTACGGCTTCAGTTATAGGCGCAGTTCGAATCAAGCCGTTATCAACAGCGGTGTAATCACCTTGCACTACCGAAGGGCGTAACCGATACAGCCATGTTCTGCGATTTGCGGCTCGGGGCGCTGTAAATGCTGTAGAGCTAAATTGTTCAGTGTAAAGATCGTACTTAACTTTTTGAGGAGTAAATTGCCCTATAGGCAAGGCACCGGGTAGCGCTTCGGTTTCAAACTCATTACCAAAACCGGTCATGTACTTTAACTGTTCTGCCATTACTGACTCCTGTGAGAGAAGGCTAGTTTTATGTTTTATTTATTTAAGTTAAGATACTCTCAAGTGAGAGTAATTTCAAATTGCTCAATGAATGTGTATGTAAATATAAATGAACAGCTAGTAAACCTATTTAACGGGATAACAATGAAACTGGATTTAGACACTTTTTTAGCATATCAACTAATTAATGTAGCAAGTTTGGTAAGTAATGACCTTGCTAAGGTATACCAGAGCAAATTTGACTTAACGATACCTCAATGGCGAATTTTGGCGAATTTAGCGCAATTTGGTCAAAGTAATGCCAAAAATTTATGTACGCAGGCAAATATGGATAAATCGACCGTGTCGCGTGCAATAAAAATATTAGTAGAAAAAAAGTTGCTAATGACTCAAATTAATTCAGAGGATAAGCGCGCAGCCATACTTTCATTAAGTGAAGCTGGAAAAGATATGTATAAAAAAATAGTACCCGAGGCGTTAAAGTGGGAAAAAGAACTATTGGCTTCGTTAAATACGCATGAACAAGGTTTATTAGTAAGTGTACTTAATAAGCTAAAAAATAAATTACAGGCATAAAAAAGCCCATCAAATGATGGGCTTTTATAATTTTAACTAATCTAACAATTTAGATTAGAAAGTGTAACGTACACCTACACGCATTTCCCATACTGAAGCACCAGTTTGTACTGAAGTATTAGCGTTATTACCGTTAAAGCCTGAGTAAACGTAACGACCTTGGTCATCTAAAGATGTTGAGATCATGCTTGCACCTACGAAAGGACCTTTCTTAAGAACGCCCCAGTCATCATTTAGCATGTTTGTAAGGTTGTCGATTACAAAGAATGCTTCACCTTTATGACCTTCCATAAAGCCTGGTAATTCTTGTGTAACTTTAAAGTTAAACTTAACAAACCAGTCAGCATTTTGTTGGTTACGACCTGCGATTTCACCACGTTTAAGCCCTTCAGAAGCAATGAAGTCGTTGAACTCATTGATTTCAGCTGCAGACATGTCGTATACAACGTTAGGATCGTTTTCAAGTGGAACGTATAATAACTGACGGTTACCATTCCAGTTGTTATCGCCCCATACATTACGGTCACTTCCGTCAAACGTGAAGCTGTAAGGTAGGCCTTTGTATGCTTCACCGTAAAGGTTAAAGCGTGTTTCAAAGCCATCTACAAACTCATGTTTGTAACCAAGCGTCATAGTAAAACGATGCGGAATTTCATAATCTGAAGACGCAACACCTGGGTTACCTGGATTAGTAAGCGCGATGTTACCATAGTTAGAACCGGCTACAGAGCTAGTCATTGGGTTTACATCGTCTGCATCTGTGTATGCATAACCAAAACTGAAGTTAACGCCGTTATCAAACATTTTGCTAACTGCTGCAGAGATAACTGAAGAATCGCCGCTATCGCCACTAACATTAGTTAATAAATATTCGTTACCACGGCCTTCGATAGACTCGTAAATTGGGCGACCATCAAACGTAGTTTCACCGCTATCTTGAAGTGCGATATCACGCATTAATGCAGCGTCTTTTTTCTTCGAGTATAAGTAATCTACAGAGATTACGTATTCGTCTTCAGTTGTGTATGTAGCACCAAGTGAATATTTCCACTCTGAAGGAATTTCAAAATCAGGGTCTACAGCATTAACAGTTGCATCGCCTACACCAATTTCAGTGTTTGCAACAATATCGAACATTTCTTGAGGTACGTCAAAACCAGGAGTACCGCCGTTTACGTTAGCTGTGTTAAATAAATCTACACCACGGAACTGCGTACTAATGTTTGTAATACCGTCGTTAGAATACGAATTAGATAGCCATACGTTCGGGTTACCACCAGAGAACAAGCCTAAGCCAGCACGAACTTCAAGTTCGTCAGTTGCATACCATTGGAAGCCAACACGTGGTTGCAGTAAGTCAATACCGTCGAATGTAGACTGGTTGCTGAAACCATAACGGCTTGTGAAGTTTTGGTTAAAATTAGGTACGTCGTCACTTGTGTACTTGTCGTAACGTAAACCAAACTGAATTGTTGCATCTAAGTCAGTAAACGCGTATTCGTCTTGTACATAAAATGTGTGTTGAGCATATTTAAAGCTTGCAGCCGCATCATTCGGGTTGTTAGTACCTGCAGCATTGTTGTAATAAATACGTGCTGCTTGACCTGCTTCAAAGTCTTCAATTGAATCGAAACGGTACTCACCTTGAGTGTGCTGTACGAATAAGTTGAAAACTGATAACTCTTCAAACTCGTAACCAGCAGTAATAGTGTGTTGATCTAGGTAGTACGTACCGGCAACTTTAAATGTAGTTGTGTCGTAGTCTAAATCGTTTGATTGACGAGAATCATCAGGACCAATGTAAACCGTACCACCATTATCAGTGCGGATTTGCATTTCACCAAAGCTGCTTGCAGCATCTAATGATTGAACCGTTGCATCTAGCTCTGATTTACCTAAACGAATTTCAGTAGAAAAATCGTCTGACCAATCAGAATATACAGAACCGATAATCGAGGTAAACTCAGCACTTTGATTGTAGAAGTGGTTTGATAAAGAAACGCGGCTAGAACCAGTATCAGACTGAGAAATTGTGTTACCGTCGTTGTAGTTATAAATTAAGTTTGCACGGTGATCTTCGTTGATGTTCCAATCTAGTTTTACTAAGATTTTTTCATCTTCAACAGGCATGCTTGATGGCATACCGCCTGCATCGTAGCCGTAAACTGATTGAGAAATACTTTGAATACGAGATACGTCATCAGCTGTAACACTACCACTGCTAAGACCGTCGTAATTAAACTGGCGAACACCTTCAAGTTTTTCGTATGAAGTGAACAAGAATAATGTATCTTCAACAAGCGGAAGGCCTACGTTGAAACCGTAACGTTTTTCAGTGTAGTTACCGTTATCAACTTCATTACCTTCAATTTCGTCGCCTTTCATTGAATCGTTTGTGTAATCGAAGAAAACACCACCGTGGACGTCGTTGCCACCAGATTTAGTTACAGCGTTAATGTTACACGATGTAAAGCCACCGTATTGAACGTCAAAAGGTGCTAGTTCAGCTGAAACTTGTTCAATAGAGTCGAAAGAGAAAGGGGCACGGATAGTAGGGTAACCGTTTGAGCTTAAGCCGAAGTTATCGTTCATGCGAACGCCGTCAAGCGTTAAGCTGTTGTAACGTGGGTTACCACCACCACAGTTGATTGAACCACGGCTATCATCAATTGTGATACGTGGGTCAATACGGATGATATCTTTTAAATCACGGTTGATGGCTGGTTGGTTTTCAAGATCCGTTAGCGTAAAAGTAGACGCAGGACCTGTACCACCAGACATAGCACTGATAGGAGCACCCGTAACTACAATTTGCTCGATGTTAGAGATATTCTCTAAAGAAGCATTTACCGGGTAATCGTTACCAATGTTAAGAATAATATTATTGAACTCTTGGTCTGCATAAGTGTCAGAATCTACAACTACTCTGTATGGACCACCAACACGCAGGCCTTTAGCTGTAAAGTAACCAGCATCATTAGTTTCAGTTGTTTTAACTGAGCCTGAAGGAACGTGTAAAATTGTAATTTTAGTGCCAGCAGCAGGGTTGCCGTTAGGACCAGTGATTTGACCTTTAATTGCAGATGTTGTTTCATTTGCAATTGCAGCGCCACTAACACCAACACATGCTGCAATAGCAAGTGATAGGGCCGTTTTGCGTATTTGAGTTTTCATTTAATTTTCCCGTGTAGTTAATAATTAAATTTTTATATTTTTATTTTTCGGTTTTCAAAAAATAAACTAAATGCAGGTTTATATTTTAAAAACCATCGCCATTGTACCCCAATTGTTTGTTACAAATAAAATACAACTGCAATGTTTTTTTAATAAATAGTACAAATTTTGACTATTTTTTACCTTTTTTTGAGTAATCACTCTATTAGCGAGCTCATACTACCGATGTTTTATGACAAACTTGTGAAATGTAAAACAAGCTTTTACAAAAAATCCCCGTGTGTAGGTTTTATGTGTCACAAATTACATAGATACTTTTTTTAACGCTGTTTCTAGCTCTTTAGCTGAAGGGTCAAACATAGCGTTTAACAAACCAGCCAATCGAACACCTGCTTGTAGCAGACGTGTTTTTACGATAGGTGTATTTTTATAAACATAGCTGTAACCAACTTCTTCATTTGTAGATTTATAAAGTGTATTTGCTAAATTGTGAGACTCTTCAACCCAGGTAGTTGGTGTGCTTTCTAAATATTCTGAAATTAGTTCACTGTTGTTAGTGTTTATAAACTGCGCGTACTCAGTAAATGATAAGTTTTCGTTTTCAACTAATTTAGTATCCCACAAGCTGTGTAAGTTTGTATCTTGACCAAAAAACGACACTTTAATTCGGTTTCCGCCTCTATCTTCGCTTCTTCCTGCATGGAAGGGTTGATGGCTATCACCAACCAAGTGAACTAAAAAACGTAAACTAAATTGCTTTGAATCTAGGCTGCTGTTTTCATCTTTAAGTGTATTTATAGAGTAGTGGATGCCTTCAAGAATATTGCTAACTGATTCTTTATTGTTTGTATGGTCGTGATTGATTGAGAAGGACTTATTAGGTGCGGCATTAATATAGTGCCAACGAGAAGATTGCTTTTGCCAAAATTTACCCGGGTTTGAGCGCATTTCGTCAGGCCAAGTTGAAACCTGTGCAAGTGATTCACCAGCTAAGAATGGTTGAATAGCTGACTTTGTGGTGTCTGTTATATGAGATTCAGCAATTTTACCTACAACCCGGTGACCGTTTTGGCCCCAAGCAAGTGAATCGCTACTTGTAAAAATGGCACCAATTAAAAGCGCTGACGTTATCGAATATTTTACATTGCTACGCATTAAGGTTCCCTAATTAATTTGGAGTGGTGTTGCTGCGTTGTAATAAGGTCAATTGTCCTTACTTTTGTTGAAATTAGGAAGGACTCAATGAAATTCATAATTTCTTATTCATAATTAATATAAATCAGTGCTTTAGCATCTATAGGTAAAATTACTTGTTGTAATAAGTAATTAAAATTGTTCAAATGAATAAGTAATGTATTTTAGGATGTCTTTAGCTTGAATATTAAAAATACGGTATTGCATAAAACTTCAATTGTTACATTTTTGTTTATAGTAATGGTTTTTGCTTGGGTGTGTGGTCAATTAATTGTAAATAACGATGAACTCGTTTTTCCTGTACTTATTGAAACATCAACAACATGTCGTACAACAGCGACCGCAAACGATAATGAGCTTATTGTATTTACACCCTCTAAAAATATTGCAGTGCAACTTACACAGAAGTTGTGTGATGATAACGTCGTTGCTAAACAGTACGGGGTGGTTGTAGGGTATTGGGGGTATAAAACATCAGACAGTTTAGAGTTTGTAGGTAAAGGAATTGCAGACCTTATACTCGCAAAAAACAACATTATGGCGGCTTTTAAAGCTGAATCTACCTATGATTATATGCCCGTTGTTGGTTTTTCTGATTACACTGCATTTTTTATATCTTCAAAAGAAAAGCCAATTATTTCAAAATCTTATTTTTTAGACAAAAAAATAGGGCTGCTTGATTACCCAACGAGTCGCTCAGGGCATATTCTTCCAAAACAGGTCTTTAAAGATCTCGATATAAATATTGCAAACTTAAATATATTGTACGCAAGCTCTCATAATGAACTACGAGACTTATTAGCCAACGGTAAAGTAGATATTATTGCGTCGTTTTGGAAAGAAAACGATAAAGACCGTTTCTCGAAAAACTATATCACCCCATTAAGCAATAATATAACAGGCACACGTTGGTACTTGAAAATGCAACAAAACAACACAGATTTGTTATGTGCCGTACAAGAACACCTAATGGCTATGTCTAAAGACCAAGAACTTCATTATTATCAAAATGTTTCGCCCTTTTGGCAATGTGAGAATAATACAGCTGTTTTTAAGATAGGTGAAGATAATGAGTAGGCTTAAATTTTCTGCAGTGTCCTCATGTATTTTTTTAATGCTTTCTTTAGTGTTTTATATATCTATGATTAATAAAACAGAGCGTGTTAGCGAGCAGCAAAAGTTTCAAATAGAAAAACAAATTGCACTAGATTTACCATTACTCGATTTGCCAAATGAACTGTATAAGCATGCAGGTAATAAAGATGCTTTAGTTGGCTATATTGACTCACTAAATAGTTATCTAAGAATGAGTAACTTGCGTGTCATCGATATCAGTACAGGCGAGATTGCTCACAGCGATTTAAAGGCAAAGCAATTTATCAGTAGCTTAGCGACGAGTGAAGGCCCTGTGAATATTATTTTTAGTGTAGATGAGCATTACTTGACACCTAGTAATAAAATCTTTTTTTTGTTTTTTTTACTTATCAGTCTCTTTGTTGCTGTGTGGTTAAAAGTGGTAGACAGTAAGAAAAACAATGTAAGTTTAAACAAGAGTATTAACTCTGCTGCATCAATGCCAATGCCTTTGGCGGTCGTAATTGATTTACGCAATAAAACACTTTCACATAGTTATAATAAAGAGCACAGCGTTCAATTAGCTAATAAACCATTGTGTTTTTACCTAGCCCTTGTTGAATATTGTTCAGCTAATAGTGATGTCATTTTAAATCATAATAAAAATGTACCCGATGAGCTTATTGAACTTGCCAACAAGTATTTTTACCGTTTAACAGAACTAGGGCACACGATAAGGAAACGGCCGAACTTCAATAACAGCCTTGAAAAAACGTTGAGTGAAATAAGGGCTTCGCTTGACGACGTTTTGAATGAACATCCTGAAGAAAAAGAAATTTATTACCCTCCAAAAGCATATGGAGAAGGCTCTCGCTCTCGTCTGCACAGCTACGGGCTCATAAATATTGCAAAGGGAAATATTGAAATAATAGGGAAGTAATTTTACCTCCCTATTGTTATCAGTGATTATTTAGGAGCAAACTCAGCCGCTTTTATTGGACTATGTCGCGATATAAATGTTTTAAGTGCTTGGGCGTCAGTTTCGTCAGTGCTAACAAAACCCTCTAGCGTATTTATAGTTGGGTAACCATCACCGCCCGATGCGTTATAGCTATTTAAACTCATGCGGTATGTTTTACTTTTATCGAACGGTTTACCGTTAATAAATACGTTTGTAAGCTTACCATCTTTGCGTTCAAACGAAAGCTTGTGATATTGCAAGTAAGCACCAGCGTCTGCCGGGAAGCTTGTTACTGTATTTAAGTAGTCCCATAGTTCATCACCTTGCCAATCCATATACGTTATACGGTTTTTAAAAGGGTGAACTTTTAATATGTCTTTATAGCTTATTTCACCAGCATCAATTGAGCTGCGAATACCACCGCCACTGATCAAGCCAAAATCTGCACCTACCACATTCATTTGTGCTTGGATGATAACGCGAGCAAGGTTTGTTTGTTGATAGCGTACTTTGTTTCTATCACCTTCTAATCTTGCATCAACAGAGCCAATAGTCCCCTCAATTTGTTTAGCACCAATCGCTTGGTATTTAGCTAAAAACGCTTTTAATGACGGGTCTGGCGTAATATATTCGTTCGCAAGTACCTCTTTTAATGTGCCGTCAGCTTGTGTTTTTTCTACATATAAATTAACTGGCATTAATTTATAATCAAGTAGGCTCAATTCACCATTTTCTAATTTGAACTCAGCCTTACCAACGTACTTTCCCCACTCGTGGGCTTGCATTATCCACGTGCCATTTTGCTGATCAGGATTACAAGCTAAGCCAGGTTTAAAACTATCATCGTTTACATTTTCTGATGCCATACACACAGGCTCTTGTGAGTGGCCACCTATGATCATATCAAGCGTATTAGCAGGCAATGAGCGAGCAAGTGTTACATCGCCCGGTGCGTTTATGCCATGTTTAGCATCAATAAAATGACCCATGTGAGTAACAGCAATAGTAATGTCTGGGTTGTATTTTGCTTTTATCTCTTTAGCTAGGTTGGCTGTTACTGGAACAGGGTCTTTAAATTCTAACTGACCAATGTACTGAGGGTTTCCTATTTTTGCTGTATCGGTTGTAGTTAAACCTATCACGGCAATAGTTAAGCCATTTTTTTCAAATATTTTATAGGCGTCAAAAGCGTTCTTACCTGACGACTTTTCCACTATATTAGCCGATAAGAGAGGGAAGTTAGCCCAGTTTTGTTGCTTGGCTAAAACACTAAGTGGGTTATCAAATTCATGATTACCTAATGCCATTGCATCGTAGCCGAGTAAAGACATCCCTTTAAAGTCAGGCTCTGCATGCTGTAAATCAGATTCTGGTATACCTGTATTTATGTCGCCACCTGATAGCAGTAAAACTGCATGACCTTTTATTTTCGCTTCAGTACGTAATTGATCCAGTAGTGTTTTGCGAGCAGCCATACCGTATTCGCCTTTTTCGTTATGCCAAAAGCGACCATGATTATCGTTAGTATGAAGAACGGTTAAGTATTGTGTAGAAGATGTTTTTTCATTAGTTGTGGCAGATGTGCATCCCAGTACACCCAAAATGATCGAAAAAATAAAAATTATGCGCATAAAATACCTGTGTATTAAGTTGTACTTAATGTTGTAGGTGGCTAGTTTAAACTAGTTTGAAATATAAAAAAGGCAGATATTTATATTTTTGGCTAATTACGACTCGTAGCCGCATTTTCCCTGCGTTTGAGTTCTTGGCTAGCGTAATGTGACTTTTCGTGTTTTGTAGCAACCATCCAATTTAAAAAGCTTGCTGGGAGTTTGGTGTATGCTTCGCCTTTGTGTAGGCCAAAGTCGCAAATTGTGTGTGGTGTGTGTGTCATGTGTATCCGTTATCTCTGTTATTTAATAATTAACAATGAGCAAAGTTAAACATTTACTCGGTTTACATATTCATAGAAAATATAAATTAATATTGTGTAATTGAAATGTTACCAGAACGGTCTAATTTGTATCAACTATCTTAATGCTATCGATTTTCTTAATGTGTAGCATTAACCTAAACAAAACTTATTTTTAAATAACTATAATAATAGGATCTAACATGAAAAAACGTTTACTGTGTTCATTGCTCGCTTCATTAAGCTTTGCTAGCCATGCAACCATAGTCGAAATGCAAACTAGCCAAGGCACAATTGAGATTAATTTATTTGACCAGCAAACACCAAAAACCGTAGAAAACTTTTTAAGTTATGTGCAAGACGACTCATACAATGAAACAGTTATTCATCGTTCAATAGACAATTTTGTAATTCAAGGCGGTGGTTTTACATTTTCAGACACGCTTGACCCAATAACAACTAAACCTGCTGTTATCAATGAACCTGTATTTTCTAATGTTAAAGGTACTATTGCCATGGCTAAGTTAGGGGGCAACCCTAATAGTGCTACTAGCCAGTGGTTTTTTAATATGGCTAATAATAGCGGGGGAAGTGCGGCACTTGATACGCAAAATGGTGGTTTTACAGTGTTTGGACAAATCACAGCAGGAAGTCAGGAAACGCTTGATAAAATTGCGGCCCTTGTTCATTGCGGTGAAACACCGGTAGTCGATATAACAACAGAGCAATGTGCGAGCAGTGATGTGTCTATTAGTAGTGCTAATTTAGTGACAATCCAGAGCGTTATTGTATTAGATGACGATCCTAATTCGGCAGCCGGATTGACCGTTGTTGAAAATACACTGATTGATGCCGATAACTCTGGTAGCTCAGATGGTAGCTCGGGTGGAGCGCTAATATGGTTACTGGGTGCTTTTTTACTAGCTGTTCCACGCCTTAAAAAGAAGAAGTAACCTCATTCAGAGCAATATAAACTGCGCAGCTAGTATATAGCTGCGCCCTATATTAAATAAATAGCCGCCAAATCATCGCAAGCCACATCGCAAATACAGACACGCAGCCAATTAAAAACACGTTAAATCGAGCTCTTACGTTATTTGATCCTAAATGAATAATGCTATGTAATATGCGTGTTATTACAAATACGCAGGCCAAAATTGCAACCACAACGCTTGCACTGTTTAATTGCAAAGCTAACAAGCAACCAGCGTAAAATAAAACGGGTATTTCAAACTGGTTAGTAAAGTTTCTATCCGCAACCCTTACATGGTCACCTGCGTTATCTAATCGCATCGTTGCAAAATCGTTTAAGTTTAACTGTTTATTTTTAGCTGCTGCAAAGCGTCTTCTCCCCATAATAATCATTACAGCCAAAGACAGGGTGACTTGCACAAACATGGCAAGTATTATTATTTTTTCCATTGTAGTTCCTTGTTATTGTTTTAGTCAGTATGCAGACATTTTTCACAATGTGTTACACAAAAAAGCGTTAACTGCTAGAAAGTATTCAGTACAAAGTGTTAGTTTATATTATCAAACCTGCTTTTGAATTAGCATAACCTTTTTTGCATCATGCTTTTAATGGAAATAAAATGAAAAAAATTATTTGTCTCAGTGCCATCGCACTCGCTGTTCTCAGCGGTTGCTCGAATACATCTTCATCAGTAGCAACCTCGCCACAAGCCTCGTTACTATCAGATACTTTAGTGGTTAGCCCAAATGATAATAGAGAATATAAAACACTAAAGCTTGCTAACGAAATTGAGGTTATTTTAGTGTCTGATCCAAGCGCAGAAAAATCTGCTGCTTCACTAAGTGTAGGTGTGGGTTTACTGCATGATCCTATGTCTCAGCAGGGTATGGCGCATTACTTAGAGCATATGCTGTTTTTAGGCACAGAACGTTACCCTGATACAAAAGGGTATTCAGATTTTATGACCAAAAATGGCGGAGCGCACAACGCCTACACGTGGCTCGAAATTACAAACTACATGTTCAAAATAAACAGCGATGCGTTTGACGAAGGACTCGACCGTTTTTCTGACTTTTTTAAAGCCCCTAAGTTATACCCAGAATACACAGAAAAAGAAAAAAACGCAGTGAATGCTGAGTGGTCTATGCGCCGCGAACTTGACTTCTTTGGCCAATTTAAATTAGCGCGTAAAATGATGGGCGAGCATCCAGCTAATCGCTTTTTAATTGGTAACCTAGAAACACTAGGCGATAAAGAAGGTAGTTCGCTTCATCAAGAAACCGTTGATTTTTACAATAAATATTATTCTTCAAATATTATGAAAGTCGCACTTATTTCTAATTTGCCAATCGCCGATATGGAACAAAAAGCGCAAAAATACTTCGCTGACATTAAAAATAAAAACATCGAAAAGCCAAGTGTTACTGCTAATTTAGATTTTGATAAAGCGGGCGGTAAACGCGTATTTTACTCGCCAAATGAAGATGTAAAACAGTTAAAACTTGATTTTACAATTACCAACAACAGTGATGAGTTTGCTGTTAAACCTAACCGTTTTGTTTCATATTTATTAAGCAATGAAATGCCGGGTAGCCCAGCACAAATACTAAGAGATAAGGGCTGGGTTTCGCAGCTAGGGGCATCAGCCTCTCCAACACAATATGCAAACTATGGTGCCTTAACGGTCGATATTGAGCTTACTGATTTAGGTATGCAAAACCGCGAAGCAATTGTTGCAGTGGTTATGCAATACATTGATTTAATAAAAAAAGAAGGGGTTAATAGCAAGTACTTTAACGAAATACGTACCTCGCTTAATAACCAATTTAAATTTTTAGAAAAGGGCGACGAGTTTAACTATGTGAGTGCTCTAACAGGCAGCATGCAAGTTTACCCGCTTAATCACACGATTAACGCGCCTTACCACTATGCAAAGTTTGATGCTGACGCCGTTAATGATGTGCTAAACCAGCTCAACGCAGATTCACTGCGAATTTGGTACATTTCACAACAAGAAGAAACAGACTCTCAATTATACTTTTACGACGGCAAATACCGCATAAATGACATTAGTGATGATGAAATAGCAAGCTGGAATAAGCCAAGTGAGTTTAAATTAGCGCTTCCTAGTGTTAATAATCTATTACCTGAAAGTTTTGCAATTAAAACGGCTGAATTTAAAGAGCAAAAACACCCAGAGCTTGTTTTCGATAAGCAGGGCGTAAAAGTATGGCGTCAAGCAAGTCAAAAATTTGCTGAGCAACCTAAAGGGCTCGTTGAGGTTTACATAAATACACAACCGGGTCTGAGCGACATAAGTGCTGAAGTGCTTTACTCTGTTTGGGCAGATTTATATAACATTCAGCAAAGTCAATTAAGCACTGAAGCTGCTGTAGCCGGTATGGGCGTTAGACTTGCACCAAGTAATGGGCTTGTATTATCACTTAATGGGTTCACTGATAAGCAAGATGTATTGCTTAAACAGGCTTTGAGTGGATTAAACGTTGAGGTTACTTCGCAAGCGTTCGAGCAAGCTATTGACCGTTACACGCGTGACTTATTGAATCAACAAAAGCAATTTCCTTATGCTCAAGCGTTTGGTGCTTATTCTAAGCTAACACGTACAGGCAGTTTTGATACTGATGAATTAATCAAAACCGCAAAAACATTAACTGTTGCTGATCTTACAAAGTTAAAAGAAGCCACATTCTCTAATAATGACTTGCGTGTATTTAGTTACGGTAATTATAACCAGCAAGATATAGAGTCAATAGCTGGTGAGTTAACAGCCGTTTTACCTAAAAATCATACTGTGAGCGAGTTTGCTCGTAGTAAAGCGTGGTTGCCGCAACCGGGTGAAACGTTAGTATTACAAAAGGATATAGATGTAGCCGATGTTGCTGTGGTTGATATGACCGTTCACCCAATACCGGGTTACAAACAAAAGGCTCAAGCTGCTGTTTTACGGGATCATTTTAGGACGATCGCATTTGACAAAATGCGAACTGAAGAACAACTCGCTTATGCAGTAGGTGCTATTGCAAGCTCAATCGAAGATTATTCTGCTGTTGGTTTGTTCATACAAACCCCTGTAAAAGGGCCTAAAGAAGTACAAGCTCGCTTCGACCAGTTCAAAAAAGAGTACGCGGTAGAGCTTGATAACATGACAGAAGACACATTTTTACAGCTTAAAAATGCGACTTTGGTGTCACTTAAAGAGCAACCTAAAAACTTAAATGATGAAATGGGTCCTTTAATTAACGATTGGTACCGAGAAAACTTTAGTTTTGACTCAAAACAAAAGTTGATCAATGAAGTAGAAAAAGTAACGCTTGCAGATATAAAACAGTACTACAAGCAAACTATGCTAAACCCACAAGCAGCGCGTTTAAATGTCCAGCTGCGTGGTACTAAGTTTATTGAAAGTGACTTTGCTGATTTACCTAATCAAACCAAAATCACTACGCTTGATGCTTATTACAATGGCATTAAGTTACAAAAATAAGATTGATAAATAAGTCAAAAAATAAACCCCAATGTACTGATACATTGGGGTTTTTTATTTATTTCAATATCTACAAAGTACTTATCTCATGCTTTAAAACTCATAACAGCCAGCGATGCTGCTATTAATGTGTAAGGTAATTGGATAACTCCAAAGTTCATTAAGTTACAACGAGAACGTAGTGCTGTAAGCATGGTGAAGTCTGAATAAAAAACGCGTTGCTGCAAATGGTGATACAGATAATAACAATGTTTATTAGTGTCTATTATTAAAGTTAGATTTTAACAGGGTAGGCAAGGCGGTTATTAGTGATGATAAAACCGCCATTGATATATATGGTTATTAAAGTCGTGCTTGTTCTATTGCTTTGGCTACATCTAAGTTTATGTTTAGCCACGTTTGTTCAAGCGTGGCTACTAAACCGTCGTAGCCGTCGTCTTTTATGGGCACTAGGCGTGAGAAGTTATGCACACTAATCAAGCTGCGGCCGGTTTCTGGGTGAGTATAATATAAGCGCCATAGTCCAGAGATATCAGCATTGCCTTGCATATCACCATTAAAATGGTGAATTTCGTACTCAAGCTCATAAAATGTTTGCTGATCAAGCTCGGTTATTACAGGTAGCCCTTTAATAACCATCCAAGAGGGCATATTTTTAAATAAAGTTTGTTGGGCAGTGGCAGTAAGCATAACGTCAGGAGACTCGCCCCATAAATGATAATTTGCAGCATGGATTTGATTATTATCAATTTTCATCGCTATGCCTAAGTTGTTTAATGCGCCTCTTAAAACAACTGTTTGCACTCTCAACTGTGCGTTGGTTTCACTAACATTTCGTGATGATGAATCAATAGGCTGTTCAAATTGGTAATACTGAGTCGCATTTTGTATTGCTGAGCTACAGCCCGACAATACTAAAAGCAAACTTGTTATGATTAATAGGGTTTTCATTATTGCTTCCTTGGTATTGGATCTGCAGGCAGTGATTTGTCAAAAATTAGCATGTTTGGTTGCTCATTTAAGCCGCGTGTCAAAGGTTGTATTTCTTCGCTTAAGCGCTTAAATTCACGCAGTGTTTGTTGTAATTGATGATGAAATTCAGATCCAGCCTGATAACTCGCCATTGTTTTATCAAATTGTCGCATGGTCACTTCAAATTGCTCCATGCTTTTGGTCATTTTTGCAAAGTTACGATTTATATCACCGGGTAAATTTTGAGTATCTTTTTCATTTAATAGTGTGCGCATTTCATTTGCAAGAGACTGATAGTCGGCAAAGGCAACTTGTATTTGGGCTAAGCTTTCTTCAACTTTTAAATTATTAACTTTGTTTAATACATCAGAAACCTGGTCGGCAAGTACGGTAATTCCGCTCGATATACTAGGAAAAACGGTATACTGGCCCAGTTTTTCAAACTCCGCTTCTGGGGCATCGGGGTACATATCAAAATCAACATAAACTGCACCAGTTAAAAGATTTCCGGGCTTTAAAGAGGCGCGCATGCCAATTTCTATCCAGCCTTTTAAGCTTTCTTTCCAAAAGTCTTTAGCTGTTGCGCTGTGGTGATAAATACGCCCGTACTCTATTTTTATAAGAACAGGTACTGACGTGTTTGCACTTTTAAAGTGAGCAGGTTTGCCATTAACAATTATGTTTGCAGGCGCTTCAACTACTGTACCAATGCGAATACCACGATATTCAACAGGGGCACCGGATCTGAGCCCTCGAATTGATTGTTCAAAATCTATTATGTAATAGTCAAAGTCGTAAAAGCGTTCTTCTAGTGCTTCTTTATAGCTTTGGCTAAGTGAGAAATTGTGGCCATCGTTAGCTATTTCCCCCGGTGTTTGGTTATCGGGTAAGCCAACTGAAATTCCGCCTTTTAAAAGCTTACTTAAAGAGCCTGTATTAATATTTATGCCATCAGCAGATAAATCAATTTCTATACCGGCGTTGACCCAAAAAATTGAGTTGTTGGTAATTAAGTTTTGGTACGGCGCTTTTATAAATATACCGTACTTCATTGCTTGGTTTTCCCAATCAAATGTGGCGGTTTCTATTTGGCCAATTTTATAATTCTTAAAAAATATTCCGGTACTAACATCAAGTACTTCTGCGTTATAGCTAAGTAGTTTAAAGCGACCACCTTGCACGTCTTTGCCTATTAATGCAGGTTCTTCTTGCAGGGTGAAATTTTCTTTAAGTGTATTACTTTCGCCCGGTGCAAATTCTAAATATACCCCAGAGAGTAAAGTACTCATTCCACTTATGCCGGTTTCATCTATACGTGGTTTCACTACCCATATTTTAGCGTCGTCGGTGAGTAAGTCTTCATAGCTTTTATCTATTTGAGCCCGTGCAATCACACTATCTTGGGAGTCGGATAAACGAACGCTGTCTATTTGCCCTATTTTTACACTGCGCACTTTTATTTCTGTTTTACCCGCAATAATGCCCTCGGCTTGCGGCATCTCAATATATATAGTGGGGCCTTTATTTGCTTGATATTGATAAAGCATCCACACGCCGACAAAAAGCGCTATGGCTGGAATAATCCAGATAGCAGAGATTCTTGGTTCATCTGTTACTTGGGCAGTTTCGGTCATGTTTTAGTCTCTGATGATTTATTTTTAGGTGAATCCCATAAAAGGCGTGGATCAAATGAATGAGCAGCCATCATTTGGCATATTACCATAACGGTAAAAAATGCAATGCCTAAGCCTGGTGTAACTGACATTAAATTACCTAGCTGTACTAAAGCCACTAAAATGGCGACAACAAAAACGTCAATCATTGACCATTTACCAATAAACTCAGTGAGTTGGTAAATTCTAGTGTAACTTTTTGTATGCCTGTTTGCAGGTTTTGTTACCATAATACACAAAAAGCTTAGTACAAATGCTTTAGCTAAAGGAACAACAACACTCGCAAAAAAAATGATAGCAGCAATGGGATAAGAACCACTTTTCCAAAGTAAAATAACCCCACCAATAAGTGTGGACGGGGTTTCATCACCCAAGCTTGTTGTATTCATGATAGGCAATACGTTGGCTGGTATATAGCAAACAATAGATGTGATGAGCCAAGCTGTTGCTTTTTGAACACTATGAGGATTACGTACATGTGTTTTGGTGTGGCATCGCTGGCAGACCTTACCAGTACAAAGCTGATGACACACATGACAGGCTTTAATATTTTCATCAATAGCACGTTTAGCGTGCTCGGCACCTTCTAACACTTTTACTGGTTTTATTTGAGCCCATAACCTTGGACGATTTAAGTGTACTAAAGCGGCAATGTATAAAATAACAAAGCCAGCATAAGCCCAAAAACTTGCCCCAAAGCTTATATCAGCCAAAGACATAATTTTAACCATGCTGACTAAAACACCAATTAAAAATATCTCAGACATAATCCATGGCTCAAGTGCCAAAGTAAACTTAAGTAATCTACGCGCAATGCCTTGTGGCAATGTTTTTAAAACACCTAAATGAAGGGGTATTAAAATAATTAATAAACTCATTGGTAAAGCAATAATGCTTAAATCAATAAAAAGGCCTAACAATTCACTATCGTAATTGAATAATATTCGGGCTGCGTCGGGGAGGGTGATAGTTTGGGTTATACCATTACTACTAAAGGATAAAAAAGGATAAAACATACTACTTAATAGCATTAGCAAAGCACTAAAGCTCAACGCCACTATGCGATTATCGTGGTTTACGTTGGCTTCGCATAATTTATGATGGCAATGCGGGCATATCGCCATTTGCTTAGCGATAATTCTTGGTATATCTATGATCAGGTCACAGCAGGGGCAAACAGTTTGCAATTTAGTACCAAACAATAATGCATTTAGTTGATTTTGCAATATTTGAAGCTGTAATACAACGCGAACTGTTAATTTTGAATACAGGCCAAGCCAGAAAGTATCTGATTGGCCTGCATTTTATATACTAAGGTCTGTTGACCTTTCAAGGTTAAATTTGCAGGAGTCTGTATTAGTATTAAGGAAGAGCCTATTTAGTATGGTTATTCCTCATAAATTGGTGAGAACGTAGCATTAATGCCAAGCAGGCGCTTCCCAAGGGGGCTTCCTAGGGGCTATTTACTCTTTGTTACTCAGTTTTTACTTATTCTTACATGAATGTAAGCCAGTAGAGTAATGCAGGAGCAGTTATCGAGCCCACTAGGTTGCAAATCTCGTGAAGCAAATCTCGCGCCGCTATTATATAGCCCTCCTAGTTTGAACGAATTTTAATCCGCAAAGTTCAACCGACCCTAATCAAACACAGCCACAGTTTGGCGGGTAAGAGCAATAAGCTCACCTGACTGTGACCAAATACACCCGTCCTCTAAACCATATCCATCTTTAGAGTGATGCGTAATTGCTTCAAAGCCAAGCCACTCGCCAGGCGTTAAATTGGGAGACTGAACAAACTCTAAATACCACGACATACTACTTGCTGGTCCGGGTTGTTTAAACATTTGTAATAATGTTGGCGGCCATGCATCGGTTAGTGCAATTACATGCGCTTCTGTAATGGTTTCAGGTGTATGTTTAAGTCGCATCCACCCACCTAAATGAGATGTGTCTGCACCTGTAAAAGGCATTGCGCCTTGCTGTGGGCACAAATCCACATGCTGAAAAAATTCAGGCATTTGGCCCTTTATAAAGGGTAACGTATAACGCTCGTTAACAGGGCTTAAACCTAACGACTTTGAAACAGGAACATTAATAGCTGACTCTCTATTTTTAGCAAAACAAGCCTGCACGATTACGGCTACTTGCTCATTTTGAATTGCTTTAGCCAGTACTTGTGTACTGTTTTTACCCTCACGTAATACTTCAACATAAAGTGAAAAAGGGGTGTCGGCGAGTAAAGGCCCAACAAAATTAGTACTTAATGAAAGAAGTCGGCGGTCATTATTCACTTTGCCTCTAATAGCCTGATATAACAATGCAGCTGATAAACCACCAAAAGCGGTTCTTCCTTGGCACCAATTTTCAGGAAATTGCATGGTAAGTGCGGATTGTTCGATTTTATCTGATTGACCTATTTTAGCGGCTTGCTCAAGTAGTTGGTCAAAATGCATGGGAAATATCCTTTAAAAGTGCAATTTAATAAATTTATAACACAACCAAACTGGTCAGGCCAGTATTTAAAGGTGTGTCAAACGCTCTAAAAATCATCATTCCTTACAATTATTGGGGTTATTTTGTAAATAAATCATAAAAAATGAATTTTTTTTCATTTTTACAGTTGAATTAGTTTTAGGGCATCCCTATTTACTAGTCATCGAACGAATTAACGTATAACGAATTTTGAAGTTGGAGAAGTTTCATGGGTAAAATTATCGGAATCGATTTAGGTACTACAAACTCTTGTGTTGCAGTACTTGATGGTGACAAAGCACGTGTTATAGAAAACGCGGAAGGCGATCGCACAACCCCGTCTATCATTGCTTACACGCAAGACGGTGAAACATTAGTAGGTCAATCTGCTAAGCGTCAAGCGGTTACTAACCCTACTAACACATTATTTGCAATTAAGCGTTTAATTGGTCGTCGTTTTGAAGACGAAGAAGTACAACGCGATATCGGCATTATGCCATTTAAAATCATTAAAGCTGATAACGGCGATGCATGGGTAGAAGCGGGCGGCGAAAAACGCGCTGCACCACAAATTTCTGCTGAAGTACTGAAAAAAATGAAAAAAACTGCAGAGGACTTCTTAGGTGAAGAAGTAACTGAAGCGGTAATTACAGTACCTGCATACTTTAACGATTCACAACGTCAAGCAACTAAAGATGCCGGTCGTATTGCCGGTCTTGAAGTTAAACGTATCATCAATGAGCCAACTGCTGCTGCCCTAGCTTACGGCATGGACAAAAACAAAGGCGAAAACATTGTTGCTGTATACGATTTAGGTGGTGGTACGTTCGACTTATCAATCATTGAAATTGATGAAGTTGAAGGCGAGCACACATTTGAAGTACTAGCTACAAATGGTGATACTCACTTAGGTGGTGAAGATTTCGATAACCGCGTTATCAACTACTTAGTAGCAGAGTTTAAGAAAGACCAAGGCTTAGATCTAAAAACAGATCCACTTGCAATGCAACGTGTTAAAGAAGCAGCAGAAAAAGCAAAAATTGAACTTTCTTCAGCACAATCTACAGAAGTTAACCTTCCGTACGTAACTGCTGATGCAACAGGTCCTAAGCACATGAACGTGAAACTAACACGCGCTAAGCTTGAGTCACTTGTTGAAGATTTAGTAACTAAATCTCTAGAGCCGCTTAAACGTGCACTTGCTGATTCTGATTTATCAGTAGGCGACATCAACGACATTATTCTTGTTGGTGGACAAACACGTATGCCTTTAGTACAAAAAACAGTTGCTGATTTCTTCGGTAAAGAGCCACGTAAAGACGTTAACCCTGATGAAGCTGTAGCTGTAGGCGCGGCAATCCAAGGTGGTGTACTAGCAGGTGATGTTAAAGACGTACTATTACTAGACGTTTCTCCATTGTCTCTAGGTATTGAAACAATGGGTTCTGTAATGACAGCGCTTATTGAGAAGAACACGACGATTCCTACTAAGAAATCACAAACGTTCTCAACAGCAGAAGATAACCAGTCTGCGGTAACCATCCATGTGTTACAAGGTGAGCGTAAACGTTCAAGCGACAACAAATCTTTAGGTCAATTTAACCTTGAAGGTATTCGTCCTGCTCAACGTGGTACACCACAGATCGAAGTAACATTTGATGTAGATGCTGACGGTATCTTACATGTATCTGCTAAAGATAAAGACACAGGTAAAGAGCAAAAAATTACTATTCAAGCGTCTTCAGGTTTAAGCGATGAAGAAGTTGAAAAAATGGTACGTGATGCAGAAGCGCACGCTGAAGAAGACAAAAAGTTTGAAGAGCTTGTAGCTGTTCGTAACCAAGCAGATGCAATGGTTCACGGTACACGTAAGCAAGTTGAAGAAGCGGGCGATGCTTTACCAAGTGAAGATAAAGAAGCGATTGAAGCGGCAGTTGTAGACTTAGAAGCTGCAATTAAGAGCGACAACAAAGACGAAATTGAAGCTAAAACGCAAGCACTTGCTGAAAAGTCTCAAAAGTTAATGGAAATTGCTCAAGCTAAAGCACAGCAAGGTCAAGCAGACGCAGGTGAGCAACAACAATCAGCTAAGCAAGATGATGACGTTGTTGATGCAGAGTTTGAAGAAGTAAAAGACGACAAGTAATTGTTGCCGACGCTTCTAACTGACCAAAAACACTTAACTCGGTTAGGTGTTTAGGTTAGGATGAACAAATGAGGCGCGCGAGCAATAGCTTGTCGCGCCTTTTGCATGTATTTAAGGTTCATAATTCAATGATAAATCGATTAGATTTATCGGTTTATCCCGCAGCTTACGCTGCAAAATAGAAAGAGTAGTGTGATAGATATGTCAAAACGCGATTATTACGAAGTCCTCGGCGTAAGCAAAGATGCGAGTGAGCGAGACATAAAAAAAGCGTATAAACGCTTAGCGATGAAATATCATCCAGATCGTACCGCAGGCGATAAAGAGCTTGAGACCAAGTTCAAAGAAGTAAAAGAAGCATACGAAATTCTAACTGACGATCAAAAACGCCAGATGTACGACCAATACGGTCACGCGGCCTTTGAACAAGGCGGTGGCGGTGGTCATGGCGGCTTTGGTGGCGGCCATGGCGATTTTGGTGACGTATTTGGCGATGTGTTTGGCGACATTTTTGGTGGCGGCGGTGGCCGACGTCAATCTCGCCAGCAACGCGGTTCTGATTTACGTTACAACATGGATTTAACGCTTGAAGAAGCGGTTCGTGGTAAAGAAGTTGAAATTAAAGTACCAACATGGGTAAGTTGTGATCCTTGTGATGGAAGCGGTGCAAAAGCGGGTTCTAAACCTAAAACATGTACTACCTGTCATGGTGCAGGCCAGGTACAAATGCGCCAAGGTTTCTTTGCTGTTCAGCAAACATGTCCTACGTGTCAGGGACAAGGTCAAATTATTTCAGACCCTTGTAACAGCTGTCATGGTCAAGGCCGTGTAGAAAAAACTAAAACGTTGTCGGTGAAAATACCAGCGGGTGTTGATACAGGCGATCGTATTCGTTTATCGGGTGAGGGTGAAGCCGGAGTACATGGCGCACCAGCGGGTGACTTATACGTACAAGTGTCTGTAAGAGAACACGATATATTTGTGCGTGAAGGTAACAATTTATATTGTGAAGTACCTATTAGCTTTACTACATCTGGTTTAGGCGGTGAAATTCAAGTACCTACACTGGATGGTCGTGCAAAACTTAAAATACCGTCAGAGACGCAAACCGGCAAAATGTTCCGTATGCGTGGCAAAGGCGTTAAGTCTGTACGAAGTGGCGCACAAGGTGATTTAATTTGTAAGGTAGTTATTGAAACACCTGTCAATCTTAACGAGCGCCAACGTGAACTACTTAAAGAGTTAGAAGAAAGCATGGGCACAGATAGCTCAAAAAACCGTCCTAAAGAGCAAGGCTTTTTTGATGGTGTTAAAAAGTTTTTTGATGACTTAACAAAGTAAAAATTATGTTGTTTAAAAAAACGGTGCTTTACAGCGCCGTTTTTTTTGCTTTAAATTTGCTAACACCTCTAAAAAAGTGAGAACCCAATGACACCCGCTATCGCACTGCTCGAAAAACAAAAAATAAAGTTCGAAATACTGAGCTATCAGCACGATGCAAACTATGGTCACTATGGTTTAGAGGCAGTTGAAAAACTCAATTTAAATAGTGAGCAAGTATTTAAAACACTTGTACTAGAAACGCATGAAGGTGAATTAATCGTTGCCATCACCCCCGTATCTCAACAAGTTAATCTTAAACAGCTTGCTAAAGTGGCAAAAACAAAAAAAGTGGCCTTGGCCGCGCCTCAAAAAGTAAATGTAAGTACCGGTTATATACTTGGAGGTGTGAGCCCAATAGGACAAAAAAAACGTCTTAAAACATATATTCACAGCAGTGCTAGTGAGTTTGAAATTATATATGTCAGTGCCGGTAAGCGTGGTTTGGAGTTAAAGTTAGCCATAGACGATGTAGCTGAGTTAACAAAAGCAACGTTTGCATTGTTCTAATAGTTTGTAGTTATTTATGTGTCGGTTACACTTTAGTATTTGCTGCTTTAGTTAATATTAACTACATTAAAAAGACGTTACGATTCAGGAAATTTCAGTGTTGTATGAATTTTTCGGATATTAATTTTATTTCGATACTGGTTGCTGCGCTTTCGTCGTTTACGTTAAGTAGTGTTTGGTATTCAAACTTATTATTTAGACAAGCTTGGCTTGAAAGTTGCGGCTTGACCGAGCTTGACTTGCAAAGTGCTAATAAAAAACGCGTATGTGTTGGCACGTTTTTACTTTCATTTTTGGCTGCATTTGTACTGTCGATATTTTTAGGTAACGAGTCGAGCTTGGGTTTGAGTGTAGGGACTGGTTTTGCTATTGGTTTATTTTGGGTGAGCAGCTCTTTGGGTTTAAGTTATCTTTATGAGCAGCGTCCAGTAAAACTTTTTTTGATAAACAGTGGTTACTATGTAAGCCAATTTTCGTTGATGGGATTAATTTTAGGCGGGTGGCCATAATTGATTTATAAACAAAAAATTGCCTATCTCTTTATTTATTCAGGTAACTAAATAATATGAAAATACTTGTTGTTGATGACATACCACTGATGCGACATGTATTAATTAACATGCTTAGAAATCTAAACTATCTTGATATTGTTGAAGCGACCGATGGTATTCAGGCGTTCACACTGTTAAAAAAGCAGTCTTTTGATTTGGTCATCACTGATTTATATATGCCCAAAATGGACGGTAAAGATTTACTAAATAGAATAAGAAATGACGAACAGCTTACCTCAACCCCTGTCTTGATGGTGACATGCGAAGATAATTCTAAAACTATAAAAAATGTAATCGCAGCTAAAGTTTCAGGCATTATTGTTAAGCCCTTTAGCCTTAAATGCCTCGCTGATCACTTAAACCATGTTTTAGCTACTGCCAATAAGTCATGAACTGGGCGGTTAAAATACTTTCTAGTCACTACGGCTGTTTTAATTTACGGGCTACCTCATTAAACTTATCTTATTTAACCTTAAATATAATTATTAATTACGGAGGTGTTTTGGCACAACCAAACAAAAAAGGCCCTATAAAAACCGTTGATATTTTTTGCTCGTCATGCAAAACGCAACTTTTTAAATATCGCAAAGGGGGGAAGGGGGCGCTTGTTAAGTGTTTTAAAGAGCGTATATCTCAAGACTTCACAAAAATTCCGTGTATTTGCCCAAGTTGTGAGCGGGCTTTTGCAAGACCTGCTCTAATCCGCGGCGCGCCTGCCTACAAAATGATAGGTGGAAAAGTTACATTTAAATAAGCTAAAAACATATGCGGACATATGGCCTTGTTTGAAACTGCTTTGTTGCTATGATCGCCCGGTTTTGCTGTTTCAATGAATGAAAAATACCCTCCCCATGGAATGGGCCAGTTTTTTGGGTTATTTAAAAATGGATAAAGGATAGTTTCGTGATAGCACTCTTATTTGACATCATCGGTATGACAGGCACATTTTTAGTTGTTGGCTCGTTTTTTCTACTTCAATTAGGTAAAACAACACCAACCAGCTTGACGTACAACATGATGAACCTAACAGGGGCGATTTTATTATTAATAAGCCTTTGTTATAACTTTAATTTAGCAAGCTTTGTGATAGAGATATTTTGGATAGCTGCTTCATTAATTGGTTTATATAAGTACATAAAAAATAGATCAGCATTAGCGACTAGTTAATTTTGATATGTTCGCCGTAGACCTCTTGTTTACGGCGTTTCTATAAATTGCCCTTCTTAATTTTTTGATGCCTTACACTTATCACTCTTACTAAATGCTCTAAGCCTTTAACTCTATGCAAATTTGGTTATGGCTGATATCCATTTGACAAGTCCTTACTATCTTCTTTACTGTGTCGACTGTTAAATAGCTTTTGGCGCGATGATGGTAAGCAACCTAAATAATATTAATCAAACACATCCTATTATACGAAGCGTGTGGCTTTGGCTTGGGCCCATTGTAATGATGCTAACCTGTTTATTAGATCCACCAAATGGCCTATCTGATACCGCCTTTAAAACCGCAGGTTTAACATTTTGGATGGCCTCTTGGTGGGTGACTGAGGTTGTTCCTATTCCTGCAACTTCATTGTTACCGCTCGTCATAACGCCACTTGTAAACATTGCGCCTATCAAAATTACGGCAGCGACTTATGCACACCCACTTATATTTTTATTTTTGGGTGGTTTTTTAATCTCAATAGCTATGGAACGTTGGGGGTTACATAAACGAATTGCGTTAACCACTATGTTATATGCGGGTAAAAAACCGAGCTTACAAATTTTAGCAATGATGTTAGTAACAGCATTTTTATCTATGTGGATGTCAAACACGGCTACGGCTGTGTTTAATTAGTGCTACCACGTGTTATAATACACGCAATATTAACTAAGTATTCATAATCTAATGAAAACAATGAAAAAAAGACCATTATACGTGTATACGAGGGTGAGTTCAGAGAAACAACTTACAGGAGATGGATTGAATCGACAGAGTAAGATTTTAGAAACTGTTCAAGATTATGAATCAAGATACAATGCAGAGTTTAAAGCCTTAATAAGTGACGCTGGTGTAAGTGCATTTTCAGGTGCAAACAGTGTTACGGGTAATCTAGGCCAATTTATAAAAGATTGTGAAGTAGGTTTAATTAATAATCCAATACTAGTATTAGAAAGTATAGACAGACTTACACGAATGGAGGTTGACGATTCAAGGGATCTTATAAATCGAATGTTCAAAGCTGGCATTGATTTAATTGTTCAAAAAATGTCAGGTGAATTATTAACCAAGAAAAGTAAAAGCTCATTCAGTAATGATTTAACGATCTCTATTTTTCTTCACCTTGCAAACATGGAGAGTGAACAGAAAAGCAAACGTATTAAAGAAACGTTCAAAAATAATCTGACAAACAAGAAAATAAAATGTTCGAATCATTTACCATTTTGGATAGATTACAGGGATGGTGAATATATTTTAAACAATTATGTAGATAATTTAAGATTAATTTTTGAACTAAGAAAACAAGGTTATTCAGTATTATCAATAGCAAGACACCTTAACGATAATGGTATTAAGCTTGGTGCAAAACAACGTGCAAACGTGAGTGCAAACAGGATTAAACATTTACTATTAAGAGGTCAAGCAATAGGCCAATTTTTACGTTATGATTCAAGTAGAACAAAAATCATACAGTGTATAGATGATTACTTTCCACCAGCGATAGAATTAAATGATTTTAAAATAGTAGCGGAATCGTTCAAGGATAGTAGAACAAGAGAGACCCCAAGTATATCAAACGTGTTTTATGGTCTGACTTATTGTACATGCGGTTCAACCATGACGGCTTACCATTCACAAAGGGAGGATTATTATTTAAGGTGTAAGAATAAGACACAAGGAGTAACCACACAAAGTAAGAAGTGTTTCAACGGTGCAATCAAGTATAAAAGTATAATAGAACCATGTTTGAAGTTGTTTTTTAATCATGTGTCAATAGAGACAATTCTAAACAATAATCAAGACACGGTTAACATAGATTCATTAAAAAGTAGTTTAGACGATGAAAAGAAACGTTTATCAAAATTAAAAAAAATGTTCATGGTTCTTGAGGATGATGAATCATTATTAACGGATCTTGCAGAGTGTAAAGCCACTATTAAGCGAATAGAATCAATTATTAATGAACATGAACAACCTTTACAACATGATGTTTCAGAGTGGCGAACGCTGGTGGATCATCCATTAACAACGAAGGACGATAAAATAAAAGTGAATGGAATATTGAAAAAGTTTGTAAAATCTATTCATTTACAAAAGGATGGCAAAATTGGCTGCAATGCAACTATCGTTTTTAAGTCGGGCTTAACAACTAAATTATACTTGCCAAGCATGAAGCACAATGAAGAACGATTTAACACGTTTAGTGCAATGGTAACGGCTAGTAACTGTACATTACCTATCTTTGATGAACCATAAATAATAGTACACAATGTTACTTTGAGTGTTAACGTTGTTGTTAGTAATTTTTAGAACCTTACTTGATTATTCAGGTAAGGTTTTTTTTTGCATTTTTTCTAGGAAGGGTTACAACACGTGTTGAACGAACTATGTACAACAGTCAAAAGTCACTATTCATCTTCGGATAGTTCCCTAAAATAATAACTTCATTATTCTTCACGTTGTTTAAACAGACAGGTAGTGCAAATGCAAATAAGCACATTACCGTTATAACAATCGCTACATACTTTGAATAACAGACAGTGACCAAGTTGTGTTGTAACCCTCTTTCACCCTCACAATAATATTTATGCAGTGCCATTTTCGATAAATATTGAAAACAAAAACAATAATAAAAAGAGAATTTATAAAATGGCAATACAGGACTTAACACAAGATGAGAAAAAACGGCTTGATGAAGAACGAAAACAACACGAACAAACTTTACAATCATCTAAAAACCTTGAAGCAACTATTAAGGCACTAGCTAAGAATAATGCACGTTCTGACAATGAAACAAAGTTTACGGATAATCGTTTAAATATTAAAAAATATTCTGACAGTATGCGCGATGTAATGTCAGGTGAAACTTCAAAATTGTTCGACCAACTAGAAGACATAAACGTTAATAGTAGACAGCAAAGCAAACACGAACAACGCGATAATTTACAACAGTTGGACGTATTGCGGGAACTATCAAAAAACGTTCAAAATAATGAACAACGTGTTGAATTACAAAAATACATTGATACAACTGAACAAACCATAAGAACTAATACTAACAAGTTCAGTGCATTTATGAGTAAGACAGTTGATAATTTTGGTGACGTTACAGCCGTTATTGCTGGGTTAAATGATAGTCCATTACTTGCAATGGGTGCGGCTTATTTTGGTGGAAAAATTAAAGAGAACTTTTCTCAAAAACGTGAACAAAAATACAATTTACAAAGTGGAATGGAGGATCAATTATTCGAGCTATTACAGCAACGCGAAAAAAGTGCTAAAAAACAAGACGCATTATTAGCTGAAATTGCGAGCAAGAATGATAAATCTATTACCAACGATGATAAATCAATCTCAATTACGGTTGACAATGATAACATTATCAATGAATTAGAGTTAAACAATGATGAACTAGTTTCAATTAACGATAACTTAAAAAACCTGAAAACTACACCAACCACCAGCGATAGTAGAGAACCATCTATTGTAAATGTAAACGATAATCAATCAATCATTCCTGAACTAGATTATAGCTCTTTTGATGTAGATTCACTTTCAAACCTACTTGAAGAAGCAAATTATGAATTGATTAATATTCAATCAACTATTGAAAGCTTTTTAGACAACGTACAGAATATTGGTACACGGTCACAAGAACCTGTTCAAGTTGCTTTGAACGATGATTTTAGTACAATTAATGAACAGTTGATTAATATTAATACAAAGTTAGAACCGTTAGTAAATGGATTAGAAGAAAGGCGCAGAGAAGACGAGATTTATAACGATAAATTGCTAGGTGCATTAAGAGATCTTAAAGGTAAATCTTCAAGTAGTTCAGACGATGATAACGGATCAATACTAGGTAAAGTGTTTGATGGTGTTCTAAACCCTAAGAAACTATTAAAAAACCTTGTGAAACCACTCACAGGTGCATTAAAGCATGTTGGTAAGGCTATCCCACGTTTATTATCTAGAATTGCGCTACCAGCGCTTATAGTAGGTACATTATACAGTGGTGTTGAATCTGCGTTAGACACATTTAATAAAACTGGTTCGATACGTGAAGCTGTCATTGATTATTTTGGCGGTATGGTTGATTTTCTTACATTCGGTTTACTGGACGGTGACAGTTTTAGAAAAATGGGTGACGAGTTAAAGAACTATTCAGAGGGATTATACAACGCTCTAACCTATCCATTGGAAAAGTTCACAGAATTGGTTACTAACGTTATGAATGGAGATTTTGAAGGAATAGCAAAAGCTATCTTTGAATTAAATCCAGTGGGAATAATAACAGACGGATTGATCACAGCCTTTGAATGGATTGGTGAACAGATCACAGACATTTTTAACGATAGTATGAAAGGTTTAGACAACATGATGAACAGTTTTAAGAATAGTTTAAAACTACCATCTCTTGATCTTGATTTTAAAATGCCTTGGACTGACGACAATACACCACTTAAAAATGATAAAAAATCTATTAAAAATAATGATTTACAATCAATTGATAGTGGTAGAACGAGTTTAAGAGAAAATATTAATAGTGTGTATCTTGTGAATGAAGTACCAATGAACAAACAGGATTATAAAAAAGTAGCTAAAAAGGTGCTTAATCCTAGTACTAAAGCTGGTGGCAATAATTCGTTTAGTAACATCAACGTTGCAAACAATAATCAAACAATCGTTGCACCATTGCCGATTGTGTACAATGATGATTATTATATTCGTAACAACCTTAGCAATAATCCTTTTTAAAAGGCACAAAAAAACCATCATGATTCAGCTGTCATGATGGTTAATGTTGCATAAGAAAACGAGGGACATTGAAAGGAAAACCCTACACTATTATTTATGGTGCTTTCATTCGTTGATTGAATGCTGGTAACTGGTGCGATCATACATCATTTATACACCAATCATTCAACCATTCGTTGATTGAATGCTAATTAATGGCAAATTTATTATCATAAATAATACTATGCAATATTGATTGTTGTATGATTTTTTTGTTTTGAATCCCCTTGATAATAGCTGACATAGTTATCAAGGGGATTTTTTTTATTCTTTTTTAGGTTCTGCTTTCTTCCATAGATGCCATTCAACCATGTTTAATAATTCACCCTTATCATTTCTCATAGGTTCGTAAGTGGTTGAACCATCATCAAGTTTATACAATGTCTGTATTGCTGGTAACTTTGCAGTATTTTTCAAAACTTCATCGTTCACTTTGTTAAAAAATGCAACGATTTTATCATGTGTAGATTTATGATTAACAAATTTCGAATTGTGAATCATCATTTCTAGTTCGCTTGGTGTAAAAATATCGCTGGTGGTGTAATAAGTACCGTCTGTTTTCTTCATTAATTGATAATGGCTTAACATTAAATCTAAAATAGCTGGTAGTGAATAAAGCATGTTGTATCGAACCATGTTTAAATAATGGTCTGTGAACAAATGCAAAGATTCATTAATAGGAATATTAAGTTGTTTTGTGTGTATGTTCATTTTGTTTACCTATCGGAATTGTGCTTTTAGAAAATAAAATAAATGTTCTAAAATCAAGTATTTTGAAGTTTTTTGATCAATTGCAATGTTCAATACAGTATGATCTAATCTCAGGCCATAGCGATTTAATATTAATGTAACAGTCGCTTGTTTTGAATAACTTTGAACGTACTGATCGTATAGGTTGTTCAAATTGGCATGGTTCGTTTCATCTTTTGCATAGAATCGTAATCTATTGTTTTGTGCGTTCATGTACATTATCTTAACCCTATTCTGTAAGGGTTAAAATAATGTCAGTCAGTTTAAATACGTTAAAGCTGAATGGTTGATCGTTACCGAATTGTCTCTCATAATCTGCACAAACTTGTTCAACTGTTACACTAGTATTTAAACCTAGTAAGATAGCTTTAATTGCTCGTGTTGCTTCATCGTTATTATGTAGATCGTGTTGAAAATAAGTACAAACCTTATTTAAAACGTATTCTTTTTTACCTTTGTTATTCTGCATAACCAAACCTATTTAATTTATTATTATTCTCTAAAATCTGTTCTTTGATTTTCTGTATTTTTTGAATCTCTTCTTGTAAATCTTCCTTTGAAAGAAAAGTTGATTTTTCTTGTTCAGCTTTTAAAAATTCATAAATCTGTTTTAATTTATTATCGTTCATGTTCAACACCATTTAATAATTTTTCTAATTCTTCGAGTAGTTGTTCTAGTGTTTCTTTAGAACTCTCACAGAATAAAATCTTTTGCTTTAAACTCTCTTTGTATTGGTGTAAGAGTTCTATTAATTTTTCATTTTCCATAATACTAACTTTATATTTTTTATAATTTAAACCACACTTTTTTACCTTCATTCACACTTTCAGGTAGAATAGTTTTTTCATGATCTGTAGGAATGCCACCAGCTTTATTTTTTGTTTTTAAAACACGTCTAGCTTTTATTTTATCGTCAAGTTTTTTCTTAAACTCTTTAATTTTATCTTTGCGGCTTTCTACATCTTCATTAATAAAAACGTGTTGAATATTTTTAATGTCTTCATTAATTGCGGGTAGTACGTGTTCTTCACATAGTTGATTAAAGAGTGCTTGAGACTTGATTTTAAAATCTTTTGTAAGTTCTCCACTTTCTGTAAAAATACTCATTTATTCACCCATTTTGTTTAATAAATTCTCTTCTTCACTAATCATTAATTCTAGTGCTGCAATCTCACTATCTAGTTTTTGAATGGTTTTAGAATCTTCTGCCATAGCATTGAAAACTTTTGATTTTTCTTGTTCGTGAGTATCTAGAACACGTTCAAACATTGTGTTGATAGTTTTCTCTAACAATGATTTTGAAAGTGTTTCACCCTCAAGAATATTCGATAAACCTGTTTCAATGTCCCTTCTTAATTTTAATAAATCCATAATTTTACAACCCGTATTGTAAATCTTGATTAATCTTCTCTAGTTCACGTTTAATAATCGTGTTGTACACTAGGTTTGAACGTGTAATTAAATTGTCTGCCATGTACAACCGTAAAATCTCACGTTCACGATCTGTTAGTTTTAATCGTGCATGAATAGTTTTTTCAACTTCTTTTTGTGGTGTTGCTTGTGTTGCTAATACTTCTTGTTCATCTTCAATAAACATAATTTTGTTACCTATTATTAATTATTCTTTGATTATCTTTATTAATAATCTTCTTATTATTATTTATGTCAGTTTTATTTTAACGTTGAATAAGTGGAGCAGTTAGTAGCAATAAAAAAGTATATAAATAGTTGTATAAGGAATATTTTCCCTCACACAAAAAAGAAAGGTAACAAAATGATTAAGAAGAATAAGAACCAGCAAGTAAAAGAAGACTTAAACACAATATTAATTGATGATTATTTAATGATGTTGAGTATTGCAAAGCACGATTATACGAATATTAAAACAAAGAATAGTGGACAGTTTTTACATTATCTTGAAAATTATTGTAAGAAAAATAAAGAGTATAAAAGCAAGGTTAATTCAAAAGTATTAAACGAATACACGAAGATTAAAGAAAAATTATTGACTGAGATTAAACCAGTTAACGATCTGTTTATTCAAGTTGAGTTTAATAAAAAAGAGAAAGTAACATTAATAAAACGTTCAAAGCAATATTCAATGATTCATCATGTAACACTACAAGAAGCTTTAGAATCTATTGTTCATGGAATAGCTGAAAAATTAAGTGAATATTCGATTAATAATATGATAGATGCACCTAAGAATAGTGTTTTACTATCGGCTAAATTCCCTATTTTGATGTACAATATTGCGAGTTTTGATTATAAGTTACTGGATAATAAATTAATAATTAAGAATATTAAATTGAAACCACCAGCAACAGTTTATAATAAAGACGTTGATTATTTTCATGACAATAAAGATAAATGTAAAATATTTTTAGAAACTGCACAGAATATTAATAAACTAGGGTTTGTATGATGCATAAAAAAAGCTTGTCTGAATAATCAAACAAGCTTTTTATGCATAAGGTTAAATTGATAAAATGAAAGAAACCAATTCATTATTATTTATGATAAATATTATTGGATTTATTGCGAATTGTCCCAAGAAAAAAATAAATGAAAACCCCTGTGTAGTGATAATGCACAGGGTTTTTTTTTATAATTAAAAAGGTGTAAAAATGAACAAAGAACTAGAAGAATTATTGATAGACCATACACAAAAAGAAACCATTATTGAACTGTTTGATCAAGCGGTTCAGGAGGTTGTTAAAACTGAAAAAGATAAAATTAATCAAGCATTTATAGCTAAGTTAATAGAGGTTACAGAATAATGAAGAACTTAAATAAACTATTCGATTTAGATTTACCACACGATGTTAAAAATAAGATTGCCTTAACCCTACGCGACCATGTACAAACGCTGCTGGATGATGAGAAACAGAAACTACAAAACCTTTATAAAAAATTGACTGTGACCAAAGATGAACAAACAATTGATGAATGGTTCAAAAACCTTGTGTAACACTACACAGGTTTTTTATGTCTAAAATTAAGTATTCGTTGTTTTTATAACTTTTGGTTATATACACCTGTTATAATTCACCTATGTATCAACATCTCCTGTATAATAAATGGCAAGCGCATGAATTATAAGGGATTATTTACCGCTCTACAGCCCAGTAAATACGGGCATGTTAGTGTTTACTTACCCCCTTTACAGTTTGATTTTGCGTTGATTCCACAAAAAACAGGGTTAAATAACGTTTGTCGACTATTAATTGTACAGTGGGAAAATATTTTTGATTCTAAGTTATTGATTTAAATGCTTATTTAAAAATATTCTAAGGGTTTTTGTAAAACACGAAAAAACTCTTATATATATTAGTAACAGCACAAAAAAGTGCTTTTTTTAAAAAATAAAAACTACTTAATAGGTAACGAAAATGACAAAGCAAAGAATACATTTATTTAAGGATTTAAACAACTTATTGAAGCTTAAACAGCTTTGGGACAGTGGACAATATAATAAAACAGAGCTTGCTAAAAAGTTCAATACAAGCGTTCCAACTATTTTAAGAGCAATAAAAAAGGTTGAATCGTTAGGCTAAACCACCAGCGACAAAAAAGAGAATTTAAAAATAATATCCCTTGATGGGGCAGCATAATAATTAATTATCCGATGGAGGGTAAAAACAGGTAAACACAAATGAAATTAGTAAACACTATTGAATACTTTAAATTAAATGAGAATGGAGAACTGGACGTATTTTTTGAAGGCATAAAAAAAGAGCTTAACGCCCCAGCCAAGGTAGTTAAAAGCTCTCTTCAAAACACTATTGTTAACACTTCTGCTAACAGTAATATTTATGTAGAAAAAAACCAACGCGAAAAACTACAATTAATTGATGGTGGCGTAGGTGTAGGCAAGACCACGATGATGCTCAAAGAAACCATTAAAACTATGCTTGCTGGTGGTGTTGTAGTTTACGGAACACATTCAATTGAAGCACAGGTTGAACGTTCAGAGGAATTATTAAACGAGATCCAAAATTATATTAATGCTGGTGTAAATAAACTTAAAGTTGCACATTGTGAAAAAGTGGCTGAAAAAGTTGAAAAATTAAAAGCACTATTAAACCGTGTAAAAATGGTTAGTTCTAAAGGTGCGGATAAAGGAGAAACAGTAGATTCAATGTTTCAAAATGTCATGGGTGAATTGAAACTACAATCTAACACAGGTGCTTGTGTATTGGTTACTAACGTTGCTGTAAGACTTATTAACTTTGATGCACTATCAAACAACAATGACTTACTAGTTTTAGACGATGATATTACACCTTATTTAATATCTAAACCGTTTGTTGATCATCATATCAAAGCTATTGAACTTGTTAAGTCATGTTTCAATGCAGAACTTGTAAAAAATGACGAAAATGGAACAGTACTAAAATTGAATGATAAATCGCCAAAGTTCGATCAGATAATTAAAATGATTGAATGTCAAGACGCTACTAACACTAACACTAAGTTTAATAATGAGCTTAAAAAAATGGCGAACATAGTTGAAAAAGAAGTGAACAATGATGTTTTTTTAAGAATCGTTAAAAATAAAAAAGGTTTATACACAATCGAACAACTTACAAAATTATCTAAAAACCTTTTAGATAATTTTAAACACGTTTATGTACTATCTGAAAATGTGAAAGGGGATACTAGCGCGGTTTATTGTTGGCTGAAAGAGGGTGTAAAATACGATTACACCATGCTTACTTATGACAGTGAAAATCGTGGGAAAAAGTTCATGTATGGTAAAGATGGTAAACCAGCTATTAAAATATTTTCTATTGCTGGTAAAAACAAATTTACAATTGCTAAAGCCACCAGCGATCAAGGCTATTATGAAAAAGTGACAAACTTTATTAATAATCTTGATAATGTTAATGGTGTTATGGTGAGTAAAAATAGCCGTGTTCCTGACAATGCTTTTAGTGGTATTAAAAGTCCTGTAGATAATGTTTCAACTGTGACACGTGGTAGAAACGATTTAACACATAATAATGTTATTCTCAATTATGGTTTAAACAAAGTAGACAATTTACAAGCTAGTATTATTAATAGTTTCTATGGTGTACCAGTGGACGTACTAAACGAACAAGTTACTATCTCGGCACAAGTGCAAAATATTGGTCGTGGTTCTTTAAGAACTATTCAGGATAAAGAAACCGTTTTAATCTTTCCTGACAATGAAACAGCACGTGCAAGTATGATCCGTTTTGCTAAATCTTACCCTGAACTACAACCGTTCATGGATGAATTATTAAGCGACATTAACGGCATTATTGAAGATGATTTTGCCAACGTGAATAAAAAATACGAAGACGAAAAAACTAAAAAACGTGTAAATTATTTAAAAAGTGTACACGGTGAAGAAAACGTACAAGCATTTATAGATCAACATGGTGTGAATACTGCTATTGATTATTTTGGTAAATTGAACATTGACGAAAAAGAACTTAAAAAACAAGTTACTAAAATTGCACAAAAAGCTAAAGATTATAAAGTTAAATCTACTGTGGTTAAACAAGCTGCTGAAAAAGTTGGATTAAATGAGTTCATTGAAAAATGTGAAAATCTTAAAGGTAAAGCTATTGCTGAACTTGTGAATAATATTAATGCTGGTGGTGAAGTTGTTGAAACAGTTAGTGAAACGGTTCTTGAAACTGTTTCACCTACTATCGAAAAAACTACATCTACAATAGAGAATTTCAAAAATAAAATGTTCAAAAATAAAAATGATTCAAACGTTTCACATACTAAGGCTGTAGAGTTCGGCAAAGTGGAATCAAAAATGTATTCTAACATTAATGAAGACCTTAAAAATCTTGCAACTAAGTTTGATAATGGAGTTAAAGAAACTCAATTTTCAATGCCTAGTGGTGTTGCTTTTTCTTATTAATGAGGGAATATTAAAAATAGATTTTCCCTAGATTATTAGTCGGTTCTCTTAATAGAAAAAGTGAACATTTACCGACTAATAATCTAGGGATTTAATGAGGGAATATTAAAAATAGATTTTGCCCCACTTTTGTCAACGGCTCTCTTAATAGAAAAAGTGAACATTTACCGTTGACAAAAGTGGGGCAATTAATGAGGGAATATTATTGAACTAATTAATTAATCGGTTGTGATCTTTATTCATAAACGATGAAGAAAAAAGGAATTATTTACAAGCTACGTAGTAGCGCAGTGGTTGAGTGAAACGAAACTATATTATGCACAGAACAGTTAATAATATAAAAACATCTAGTTTCACTACGTTCAACGACTGCGGCATAATGCCTTGTGTTAGATTGGTTTGTGTAGTTCTTTGATGTAATAACATTTAATTTTCTACAATTTAAACTTACAAAACCAGTAACTTACAAGCTACGTAGTAGCGCAGTTGTAGAGCGATAGCGAAACTATATGCATAAATTAGTAATACTACATTCACTAACTAGTTTCGTTTCACTCAACCACTGCGAGCTAAAGCTCTTGAAATTAACTGGTTCTTTCATTCATTTATGTAGAAATTAACTATCTAATACACTATTCGTTGATAGTTCCCCGTTTTTGAATCTATGCCAGCTGCTTGTGATTGGTTATTCATTAAAATTAAATTAACATTCACGAGTTAGGGTGTGGGTGTGTTATTTTTACTGATTTATGAATTAGTATTCACAGGCTTTTTTTAATTCAAAAAAGGTTCACTCAATAAAGAATGAACCTTTTTTATCAATCGACAGGCTTTTAAAAGGGATGTAACAATGCATAAGTTACATTATTCTTTATGCAAAATTACATCTGCACTACCACCATATGCACCTTCAATACTAAATTGAAGCTCGTGAAATTTGTGTGCAAAGTTGTTAACCAAGTATTCTGCAAGTGGATAATATTCACAATTATTGTTTTCTTCATACAATCCAACAATTAGATTTTTTTCAGCAGTGGCTAACAATAAGAAACTGTTAAACAATAGTCTGTCATAATCTTTAATAATTAATTTATCATTTTCAAGTTCATCAATAATTTTGCTAAGGTGTTCTACATTCTCAATTTCGCATAGTTCGTATTCGTTTTTCATTATTCTCAACCTTTGTTTATTAGTCTTTAAAATTATGCAACTATAATATTGGATTTTAATTAATTATTCAATAAAAACATATGCTTAAAACTTTTTAGGCATTGGTGTATTACAGGGGTAGCATCTAAAGCTATAAATATGAATGGATTTTTAATTTTTGCGAATTAAATAAAATGAATAGTCTACGTGGTGCAAAAGCAGAAGAGGTTTTTAATTCCCTTTTGCTAAGTGGATCTTTTTTATTAGAAGAGGATAGTGACAGTAATAAGTCAATTAAAAACAATAAGATTTATGATGTACTATTCACACAAGATGAAACCAATAGTATTTTAGAAATTGATAATTCACGATTAATTAACTTCGGTCAAGTTCCTGAACTAATACAGCTTAAATTTAATAGTGTGATACAACTCATATCACACTATTAAAAATCTTTAGTGCTTATTTATTTTTAGAACATTTATCCCTAATTTCAGAGATCGCTTTTGATGAACCACTAAGAGAATATTTGAAATATGTAGCTTGCTCACCATGCCATTGAAGTTCAACAAGCGCTGTACTAGAAGCTTCTATTTTTGAAGTTACTACAGAGTCATCTTCAAAATGTAAAAACTTTGCGCCCCAATCTTGGGTAAGTGAAATGTCCTCAACATTATCGTTCCACTTAATACGTGTTTTAATTAAGTTGTAACCACTTTTTGTAGTATCTTTTGATAAATTTGGGGCTTCATTAAAACCTAAATACACCCATTCTTTACCAGCACTGCAACCCACGCCCATATAACTATAAACATCGTGGTATGGAAATCCCATTTTTTTCGATGGATAAGATCTAGGCGAATGTGCGAAAGCAGTAAATTCTCCTGTCATCTCATCTTTTGAAACTGACGTAACCCAAACTGGCTTGGGTGGCGCTGCTTTTTTTACTTTTTCAGATTTTATAGTTTCATTTTTTTCTGAACTACTTACTTTTGCAGGTGATTTAGTTGTGCTATCTGTTGATTGACTTGATGTATAAATACCCAGAATTATTAGGATTAGAACAAGCCATGTGAGTAATGATGTTTTCTTAGGGGCTTTTGCACCACACTTGGGGCAAGATTTAGCTTTATTGCTAACCTCTTCACCACACTCTTTACATTTAACTAATGCCATTTAATTTTCCTTAATTATTTTAAAGTTAGACTGATTTAGACCTGGAAAAGCTTAATTACTGGGGAGATAAAGTGACTAATAATATTAAGCCAAGTTTAATTAGTTTTAAGCGATCCATGCATAACTGTTTTTTACAATGCTATATTCTTATCAATTAATAATTTTTAATCAAGCATACACTATGAAATTCTTCTATTGACACCATTGTTACTATCAAGAGTTATGTTTCAGAAACATAATATGAATTGTGGAGCCAAATTTATTATTTCAGTAGTTAGCTATAACTAATAAATTTTTTGACCATATGTAGGTTTTCTATTTGTTGGTCAATAGTGTTTAATTCTGTAGGTGATGAAATGAACTTTAGAATAGTATCGAATTTTTCACATTTAAATGGATTTAAAATTAAAAATTTCAATATATTTTCAATATAAAAACATAAGTTATAGTTTTTTAGCTCAACATTTAAAGGCTTAACACCAGCATGCACATGTACATTTCTCGTATTTCTAAGTGATGTTAATACCTCTGTTGCGTATGCTCTATCGGCATAGAAAAAAGAAATTCTTTTTATCAATAATTTCGTATCATCAGTTTTAATGAGCACTTCTACTACTGACCAGAGCTTCATAAACCTAAACTCTTGGTCAGTGTGATCTAGAGCATTAATGTAATTAACTAAAGATTTACTTAAATGCTCAGAAAATTGACTATTTCTTATTTTGTCCAACCAAAGCGTAATATTTGATTCAGTATTTTTATGATTTTTTACTCTAATAGGTCCCTTGTAATGAAAGTCTGGTTCATACCATGTGGTGTCGCAAGCCTTTGCACCACTAACCTTATGAAGGGAATGCATTTGGCCTAAAGATACATAGCTATCACTAAAATATTTTAATTTAGGCGCATGTTCTAAGATTTGTATTCTTTTTTGGAAACTCATTTGCAAAAGGCTTCTAATAATATCCAGCGCAGCAATACCTTTTTTAAAAGCGGTAGTCTCGTCATGAGCTTGAGTTGATACAGTGACATATAAATAATTAGGCTGCTCTGATAAATCTAAACTTGCATTCTCTTCAATCAATTGAGAGCGAGAATATTTATACTTTTTAGGTATCTCTCTGTAAAAATTTATAACGCAATTATTTATTTTTCGGCGCTTCAACTTGAATTCTTTATCCAAACTAATTGAAGTCAATAAAACGTAGTCTTTTTTTATGGATAAACGTTCATCACAAATCTTTTTGAAATTTTTCAAAATATCGTTGTGCTTTTTCAATCTATTATTTTTATAAGTAGATATTACGGCTTGTTTGAAATTCTCATAAAGTATATCTATATCTAGTTCGTATTTATGCTCTACGTAACTAAAAAGAGCATCAACTTTAAATTCAAAATCTCCCTTGTAGCTAACTGAGCCACTGTTAGAAATGCTCAAACTATCCTTTATTGAGCTGATTAAAGCCTTAATTTTATTTTCATCCCATTTAATATTCAAATATGTGCCTTAAGTCTGTAACTGTTAACGGGTAACATAATGATATAAGAGTTTGGCTATTGTACATAGAGCTTCTATAGTATTTTAGAAATTGTTTATAGCGTTGAATTAACTATGTTAAGCTATTAAACCTAAAGGACTAATCCTAAAATAAAGGACTAATAATGAACAAATCACTTTCCATACTTCTAATTGCAGCTAGCCTGACTGCTTGTTCACCCTCACAACCTGATGTTGAAGTAACACAGCAAGAATTTGGTTCTGAATGGCCTTTTACGATTACAGAAGGTCGTTTAAAGTGTATCAATAGTGCTGTAGTACTCATTACAGATGAAAATGAATATGCTCTCAATGGTGTAGCACAGCAAGAAGGTTATTCTGCTATTGAACCAATATGGAAAGAAGATCCAAGTTTTTATCAAATGGCTAAACAGCTTTCTAAATCAGAAGGTAAATCTGTGGAGGAAGTAATAAAGCTTATGGGAACACCTACAAAGGTCAATATTGGTCCCATTTTAGATAAAGGACTTGCTCTATGTAAGTAGTATCGTAAAACCTAACAAACATTGTTTGGACTTCCTTCTTTATCTAGAAGTTTTTAAGTTTTAGCGAATTTTAAGAACATAAATAATACTATAAGAAATATATTTTCTCTTTAATATAATTGTTATTGTAAAAAATACTCAGCGATAGTTTTTCATCTTCATCAACTATTGCTTTGTCTGATTCATCATCAGAATAGCTCGATAAATGTTTAAGTCCATTTATTGAACGCAAAAAGCCCTAATCGCAATGTTTAGGGCTTTTTTGTATGGATAAATAAATTTAATATGGTATTTTCGTTTAGATTAATACTAATGGTGAATTTGCATAGTAAAGGATTAAGCATGTTAAGCACTAACTCAGTTTTTCACTTCACAAGAAGTGTTGATATTATTGAAAAAATAATATCTGAGGGATTTAGATTAAAATATTGCCATGAAAAATTTGTATTATCTGATTCTTCTTTTTATGAGTTGCAAGTACCAATGGTTTCTTTCTGTGACATACCTATTTCGCAAATAAAAAATCACATTACTAGTTATGGTCATTTCGGAATAGGGTTAACTAAAGAGTGGGCTGAAAATAAAAGACTTAACCCAGTTCTATACATATCAAAAAATTCAAACGTTGCATCAAGTATTATAAGTATTTCTAACCAGTTGGATAAAAATGGTAAAAAAGACAAAAACATCAATGCAGATGAGTTTCCAGCATTAGATATACTACGATATATAAAAAACTTTCAAGGCGATTTAGAGCGTAAAGATAGGGATATAGAGAAAAATTACAGATTTTCTGATGAAAGAGAATGGAGGTACGTTCCAGAGTATTCTGAGGAATTCAAAGGTTATCTACCGCCTAGATCTGAAGTCGAAAGAGTAAGTAACTTTGAAAATTTTATGAAACCTCATAATCAAAAGATTTCATCAATGAGGTTAAAGGTAGAATTAGCAGATATAAATTACATCATTTTAAAGTCTGAATCATGCGTATCTGAATTTATAGATTTACTCAAAAAAGATAAAGATATTTTGAACGAAGATTTCAATAGGCTCATATCAAGAATATTAACAGTAGATCAAATTGAATCTGATTTCTGAGAGTTCTCTTTAATAATCTTAAATACGGTTGTTTTACCTAGACCTGTTTCACGAACGATATCCGATTTTTTAGTACCACTTGCGGCCAATTCTAAAACTTGTGCTTTCTTATCATTGCTAACTGGCTTACGACCTTTATAGACTCCTTTCGACTTTGCCAATTCTATTCCATCCCGCTGACGCTCTAAAATCATTGTGCGTTCAAACTCAGCGAACATTGAAAGCATGTTCATAAAGAGTTTATCGCGATCTGAACTAGTATCAATGTTCTGATCCAAAATTTTCAACGTTACACCACGTTCATTAAAATCATGCACTAAGTTTTGAAAATCTCGCATGTTTCTAGCTATACGGTCAATTTTCGTGATCACTACTTTATCGCCTGTGCGTAGTTGATCAATCATCCTTTCAAGTTCGGGACGATTCGTATTTTTAGCGCTTATTTTTTCACTGTAGATTCTATCAACACCATGTTCATTCAATTTTGATAATTGTGTTGTTAAATCCTGATCTGTGGATGAAACTCTCGCATAACCGAATAATAAACCTTTATTTTCCATAATCGCCCCTTAATCGTTCGTTTAACTTCTAAGAGTCTAAATGATAACGGTTCGTTAATTATAAATAAAGTCTAAATGAACTCTTTTTTTTATATTTTTAGAGGGTTCATAAAGTATGCCCTAAACGAACCACAAACATTCAAAAATATAAATTTATAGTTGCTACAAAGTGGAACAATTAAAAGCACCAGAAAAAAAGTACATAAATAATAGTGTAAGAAGAAAAACAAAAAGGTTGCATTATGAAAAGAAAAGTAGGTAGACCAAAAAAGAACCCTGAACAACTAAAGTCTAAAACGGTGTCTTTTAGAATAAGCAAAGATACAGAAAAAGCAGTTAAACGGTTAACCAATAGTACTAAGTTAAATACTGCAATGAATGAACTTTTAGAAAATCTTGAATCGAATATTGTGTTCATCAATGAAAATGAAAAACAAATTTTAAATGATGGTTTAGGTATTGAAGATCCAGTTGCTTATTATTCTGCAATTATCCTAAACGATCTCGATGAGAGCCGACACAATATTATAGAAAAGCAAAATCAAGCTATTGAACAATACATAGATGTTGGTTTTGAATGCGAAAAATCATCAACACACTACAACGAATGGTAAAACAAAATGAATGAACAAAAAAAAGTAATGACATTTAAGGATTTTAGAGAATTTAATCTTTCACTTAACAAATTAAAAAGACAGACAAGAAAAATTGATAATCCTGAACAGTTAGCAACTATTCAAAAACAGATCGACATACTAACTAAAACGTTGAAAAAACGATAATTTATTTAAACTCACTCACACATTAACAGGTAAACAAAATGCAAACACTATCTAAAGGAGAAATTAACTTACAACATGACGAGTTAAAGAAGATCTTACAATCATTCGGAATAGTGAAGATTGATCCAGCAATTAATAATGCAATAATTGAAGTCATTGTACATCATCTTAAAACTGACCTTGTTACTTTTGAATCAGCATCAATTAAAGATTTAGGGCAGCATCAAACACAAGCTGGCGCAATTCGTGGCCTAATTTTTCTAGCAATTGAAGAACCAGAGTTTATATTCAGATTCCATTCAATGTTAACACTACAAATAAAACATGCGGAACATTGGTTAAAGTTCCTTGATACTAAACAAAAGTTACCGAGCATCATAAAATATAGATTAGTGCAATATTTGAGTGCATAATTTATAAAATATTCATGTATAGCGCCATTAACTCTCCAAATTGTCCTAAATAATGGCGCTTATCTCTCACAACATGCACGACTATTAATTGATTTTCCTTCCTTTTGTTGATTAATAGTTGTGTATAGTTGTTCAGACTTTTTGCATACAAAAAGTCTTATATTCAATTCAATATAAGGATTTATCAATATTCCCCATTCCAATCATTAAGATCATCTACTTGTGTATATTCCCCACTATCAAAATCAAAGTTCATTGCACTATTGCCAACATTGTGATCTATTCCAGATAATTTATTAATATTAAAAATCTCATTTCTAGTATCATTAAAATCAATGGTTGCTTGATCTACTATTCGAGTCAATTTTTCCCTTTGATTGTCTGCGGTACTGATCAGTGCTAAATGTGAAGGTCTGCAACATTTTGTGTTGCTACATATGTGGTGAACTTGCATGTTATTGTTGTTCAATGGGCGAGTCACGTTGAATATAGAAAATGTTACCCGATGTGCATAGAATTGGTACGCACTATTAATATACTTTCTATTAAGATTTTCTATTTTGTTGTGTTTTTTGTAGAAAGGGTACAAAGAGATACTAGGGTATGCTTGTTTACAGTCTTTAATAGGAATGAAACATTTACCCATTTTTCGGATAAAACTTTCAGAATGCCCAGCAATGTTTTCACTATCAACTTTGTATTTTTTGTAGACGTGTTCTAAAACTGCGGGATCTGTACGAATCTTGGCGGGAATGTTTCTATAAGCTGTCAATTTAAGCACCTTTATTATCATTTCTATTGACAATATTTATCATTTATGATCCATTAATGTTCCATTTAGTAGCACTAATATAATACTGCAACAACGGTGATGATGTTACCTATCGCGTTATCAATTATTCATTTAGTGAGTCACTCTGATTCTGGTGAAGATGGATTTGCAAAAGCATTACTTCTATCAATTGCCTATGGTGCCAGCATTGGTGGTATTGCTACGTTAATAGGAACACCGCCTAACGCGCTTATGGCAGCATACTTATCTGAAAGTTACCAAATTGAAATAGGCTTTGGGCAATGGATGATGCTAGGTGTGCCTTTAGCAATTGTGATGTTACTGGTGTGTTGGATATGGCTTACTAAATTCAGCTATAAAGTTGATAAAAATGCAGAAAACATTAAAGACAGTAAAGCTATGTTTGGTAATGAACTTGTTGCACTCGGTGCGTTGCAACGGGCTGAAAAAGGTGTGTTTTCAGTATTTGTACTAGCCGCGTTATGTTGGGTTTTTAGACCGCTATTAGCTGATTTATCGGGTCTTAGCATTTCAGACACTGCTATTGCTATTACAGCAGCCTTGTTGTTATTTGTTTTGCCAGCTAAGAAGGGCAGTGATGAGCGAATTTTAGATTGGCAAAGTGCATCTAAAGTGCCATGGGGCGTATTGTTATTATTTGGCGGTGGTTTATCGTTAGCATCACAGATTAAATCTTCTGGTTTAGCGCAATACATTGCACAAATGATAGAAGGGGCGAGTGCTATTCCATTAGTTATGGGCATAGTGGTTGTTGTCGCGCTTATCACCTTTTTAACCGAAATCACGAGTAATACAGCTACTGCGGCGGGCTTTTTGCCGTTATTAGGCCCAGTTGCTGAAAGTATTTTTGGCTCGCCTTTAGTGTGGGTTATTCCTGCTGCTATAGCATGCAGTTGTGCGTTTATGATGCCAGTTGCTACACCACCAAATGCCATTGTATTTGGCTCGGGAAAAATTAAAATTCGCGATATGATCAGAGCAGGTTTTGCACTTAACCTAGTCGCTATCGTATTAATTACACTTGTAACAATAACGCTCGCAAAAACAGTATTTAACTTTTAAAAATTGAGTCGGTTTGTATCTTAAACAAAGCGACTCTTAATCACTATGTGTGTGGTTGTAATAGGTAAATTAGTGTTATTGCTCGAAAAACAGATCAAGGTTATAGTCGACAATAACATTAAAAGTCGAGTAATCTATTTTGACAACAGACACAGCACAAATAGCCTCTTTATCAGCGCAGTTTACTAGTTTACAAAATGCGTTTTTAGATAATCCTTATCCTTCTATTCATTCTCGAATTGCCATTTTAAAAAAATTACGTTCGCGCATTGTAGAGCTAGAAGAAGAACTTATCAGTGCAGTATCTAAAGACTTTGGCTACCGGACTGCGTTTGATACCTTACTTGGTGATATTTTGCCTACCGTGCAAGGGCTTTCGCACATTATTAAAAAATTACCTAAATGGTCAAAGCCTAGTAAACGTTCTGTGGGGCTTAGCTTATGGCCGTCTAAAGTGAGTGTTACCTATCAGCCTAAAGGCGTGGTAGGTGTTATCGCACCGTGGAATTACCCAATACAGCTAGCGGTTGTGCCAGTGATCACCGCTATCGCAGCCGGTAATAAAGTAATGTTAAAACTCAGCGAATTTACACCACATACTAATGCTGTATTAGAAAAGCTTTTTGATGACAAAATGAGTCAGCATGTATGTGTGGTCCAAGGCGGCAGCGACGTTGCCAGCGAATTTTCGTCTCTTCCTTTTGCGCACTTATTATTTACCGGCTCTACTGGGGTTGGCAAATTAGTAATGAAAGCAGCCAGTAAAAACCTAACCCCTGTTACTTTAGAGCTTGGCGGAAAGTCACCAGTGATTATTACCGAGCAAGCTGATGTTAAAAAAGCAGCACACGCGCTTTTATTCGGGAAAATGGCAAATGCCGGGCAAATTTGTGTCGCGCCAGACTATGTATTTGTGCCTAAAACCCTAGAAAGCCAGCTTATTAAACAGTTATGTGAGCTTTATAAAAAGCATTTTAAGCAGGGTGTTGAAGGTAAAAATTTAACCTCTATTATTAGTGATTCGCATTATGCGCGTCTAGCCGGATACTTAGTGCAAGCACAAGAACTTGGGGCAAATGTCATTAAGCCACTTGAACAAAATCAACAAGATGCAGATAAACATCGCATGGGCCTGCATTTAGTTACGAACGTGACCGACGACATGCAACTTATGCAAGATGAACTATTTGGGCCTATATTGCCAATTAAGAGTTATGGGAAGTTAGATGACGTTCTCGATTATATTAAACAGCATCCAAATCCGCTTGCTTTATATATTTTAGGCCAAGATAAAGAGGCACAAGAGTACATTATTAAACAAACACTTAGTGGCACCGTTGCGGTTAACGACACTTTAGTACAAGTAACTGCTGACGACGCGCCATTTGGTGGGGTGGGTCATTCAGGTATGGGGCACTATCACGGTAAGGAAGGGTTTTTAACGTTTAGTCACGCTAAAAATACACTCGTTTCTGGTTCTTTTAACCCGCGTATAGGGTTGTTACTTAAGCAAAGTAAACTACTAACCAAGCTACTAAAGTGGTTATATATTAAGTAAAACAAACCAAAAAAAGCTGAACTAAGTATGCACAACGACACTAAGTTCAGCTTTATTTTTTGCTTAACCTAAAATAGACGTCCTTCACCTGCGTAGGTACCTGCAAGAATTTTAGTGTAAATTGCGTCAGCTTTTTCTTTTGCTTCTTCAATTTCTTTAGGTAGCATTGAACGCTCATCTAACTTTCGACTATGGCTTGCTTGCATGTTGCCATTGTATTCGGCAATTGTATTCCATATGTATGACTTCTCAAGGTTTTTAGGCATTCCTAGCCCTTCAAAGTACATAAGCGCTAAATTAAATTGCGCTAAAGAATAGTTATTCCCAGCGGCTTTTTCGTACCATGTTTTAGCAAGTTTGTAGTCGTGACTAACACCATCACCATTTGAATACATCACGCCTAAGTTAAACTGTGCGGCAGGCATGTTTTTTTTGGCTGCTTTTTCGAATAAAGATAAAGCCATTTGTTTGTCTAACTTAACGCCTTTGCCTTCGTCGTATAATACCGCTAATGCAAACATTGAGTCTGCGTGATTCTTTTTTACGCCTTTTTTGTATAGATCGGCTGCTTTGTAATAATCGCGTGTAACGCCGTGGCCTTCTTCGTATAATTTAGCAAGCTCGTAAATGCCAGGTGCAAACCCTTTGTCGGCAAGGTATTCAAATTCTTTTAAAGCGAATTCAAAGCGACCTTCGTTCGCCGCAATAATACCTTCTTCAAGGGTTGCATTCGCAAAAGGGCTCGCAATTAAAGCACCCGTAAGTAATAACGTTTTTAAATTAAACTGTGACATAGCGATGTCTCCAAAAAGTAATCGTTTCACTGTGAGTTAAATAAAACCATTTTATTTGCAACACTATTGCACTTGCAGCTATTTAAGGGCGTATAACGTTGCTATATTTTAGGTTTATTTTATTACTACAAACAAACTAGCGTGCATTTAAGTTTAGATAAACTCTGTTTGTGATTATAGCTCAAATCGGGGGCGTTTTTTCTAACACGTTCGATTTTATAAGCGTAAGATACAGATATAACAGAAAATTTAAAAGAAATAACTATGTCAAAGCATGGCGAAAAGTTGCTAATTATAAACTTTTGACTGTTATGCTATTTAAGGTAGCGAGTTCACGTTACGTAGGTTCATTATGTAAGTGCTTAGCTAAGTGAAGCGTTCATATTTGCAGAGGTGAAAATGTTAAAAACAATAAAAAATAAGTTGTCACATATAACTATTGCGTTAAGCGTACTGCTATTAACGAGTTGTTCTGCCTCGTTTACATATAATAATTTAACTTGGTTATCGTCATTTTGGGTTGATGATTACGTCGATTTAAACAAACAACAGAACAAGCAATTAAAAGAGATTATTAACACCACACAGCAATGGCACCGCGATACACAGTTGCCAGCATACAAGCAAGATATTGAAAATTTAAAGTCGCTGTTTAATCAAAATCTAAATCATGCTCAATTAAAAGAGCAGGTAGTATTTGCTAGGGCCCACTGGAAAAATCTTCTTGAGCATGCGCATTTTTCGCTTGCGCAATTAGGATATACGCTCTCTAGAGATCAGCGCGATGAATTTATACAAAATATTCAAGATCAAATTAACGAAGATCGTGAGCAATACAACGAACAATCTAGTAAAGAGCGCAAAACTAAACGCCTAGAAAACCAGTTAGACTACTACTCAGATTGGCTGGGTAAGCTCACTGACCAGCAAAAGCAACTTATTACAGACGCAAATAACACGCATACGGAGTCAGGCGGGCTGTGGCTTGATTACAAACAAACTCGATTAGATGCAGCAAAATCAATAATGGTTGATGAAACACTCTCTGAGGATGAGTTTGTAACTAAATTAAGCTATGTAATAAAAGAGCGTGAAGCCTTTATGAGCGAAGAGCAATTAGCCATAAATGCCAGCAACCTTGACTTATATGTTAATTTATTAATAGAACTAGCCCCGACATTGAATAAAAAACAGCGCGAAAGTGTTAATGATGAATTTGACAGCCTAATTGAAACCCTTAACGATTTAATGGAACCGTAAAATTTAACCTTTTACATTGAGTAAGAAAATTTCATTTATATAATATAAATATGATCTTACTGAGTAGGGCCAACGTAGGTTAAACGTTTTTAAAATTAGTCAGTTATTTACAGCTAAATTTTATAGGCTACGAAAATACATAAATAAAGGATTCTAACGGCACTTATATGGTAACTGATTTAAAAAGCATGCTTGCAACGTGGCACCCTTTACGAGACGAACAGCAATGGGTTTTGGCTACATTGTATAAAATTGAAGGCTCGAGCTACCGTAAGCTAGGTGCCATGATGCTTATTTCTAGCTTAGGGCAGCGATTGGGTATGCTCTCCGGTGGGTGCTTAGAGGCAGATATTCAGCGCCACGCCAAACAAGTAATGACCTCCCTTACGTCAAAAACGATTACCTATGATGCCACCGATGAAGATGACTTAACATTTCAGTTAGGTATTGGCTGTGGTGGTGTTGTCCATATTGTTTTACAGCCAGTTAATAGCGCCAATAAATACCTAAATCTCGATTTTGTTTTTAATGCTCTTAAAGAAAAAGTGTCAGGTTATTATTTACAACCAGTGCAACCTCTTTGTGCGTTGGGGCAGGGCGTTTTTTCAAAACGTAATGTTTCTGATGGTCTTTCTGTTAATCGTAAAGCACAAATCATTGAAAAAAATAATCAGCATTGGCTACAAGTGGCCGTATACCCAGCCCCACATATTTTAATTGTGGGTGGCGGTGCCGACGCTGTTGCCGTTTATTCTATGGCTAAGCAGCTGGGTTGGGTTGTGACTGTGTGGGATCCCCGCGCGGCTAATGCTAAAAGGCAATATTTTCAGCAGGCAGATGCAATTTTACGTTGTCCGCCACAAGAGCTAACCCAATATTGCGAAAAGCAAAAGGTGGATGCGAGCATATTAATGGCCCACAGTGTTGAGCTTGATGCAAATGCACTTTATGCGTTGAACCAGTCTAATTTAAAATACATGGGGCTGCTGGGTCCTAAGCACCGACGAGCACAAGTTTTTGAGCAAGCTAATATAGCTATACAAGAGGTTAAAGCGCCTGTTTTTGGGCCTGTAGGGCTTAACTTAGGTGGCGACTCGCCAGAAAGTATTGCATTGTCACTTATTAGTGAAATACACGCCGTGCTTTCTAATAAAGATGCTACATCCCTAAGCAATTGGGGTCAGTGAAGTATGCGCATAGCAAAAGTGTTGTTAGCCGCAGGACAGTCGTCTCGTTTTGATGGATGCAAATTAATAGCAAATGTGGGCAATAATAAAACTATGATTGCTCGTGCAGTTGACGTTTTACAACAGTTAGACGCGGGTGCCGTTTATGTTGTTTCAGGCGCCTGGCATAACGAAATTACTCAAGCGCTAAAGCACTACAATAATGTCGAAATTATCTGTAATTTAGATTGGCAGCAAGGGTTAGGTAAATCAATCGCGCTTGCAGCTAATCAGTTAAGGCATAGTGACGGTTGGGATGGCATTTTATTTATGCTAGCCGATCAGGTTGAATTGGAGGCGTGCGATATTCAGCAGTTAGTCACTCGTTTTCAGAATAACCCCACTCGATGGTGTGCTAACTATGGAGAACGATTAGGTGTGCCGGCAATTTTTCCTCATGATGATTTTGATTTACTCACCACTTTGTCTAATGACAAAGGCGCTCAACATCTACTTCGTGAATCAGGCGGTATTGTAAACTGCGTTTTACTAAATAAGGCAAGAGCAGACATAGATACCGTTGAGCAGTTAAATGGTTATACCGCTAAAACAGGCGCTAAATTGAATAATTAAAACTTTAGGCAATAAATCTACCTCAAACAGAGGTTCAGCTTAAATCAAAAAACAAACTAAACTTTAATTGAACATGTTTATATAAATACATATTGCGCAGGGCATAAAGTTGCGCATACAACTTAAGAGCAATGTCGAGGATCAAGTTGCTTTAATTTTAATGGTATTACCAACTGCTCAGCACAAATCGCAGTGCAGTTGATTGAGAGCTAATTCAAGGGGCGGGTTATGGTAACGTTTACAATTAATGGCAAAGTGATTGAATCACAAGCAAGTGAAGATACACCACTGCTATGGGTTATTCGCGATGAAGTAGGACTAAAGGGCACTAAGTTTGGTTGTGGCATAGCAATGTGTGGTGCGTGTACAGTGCATTTAGATGGACAGGCTACACGTTCATGTGTATTACCCGTAGGGGCTGTGGCTGGTAAAAACATTACCACTATTGAAGGTCTCAATAACGAACACCCGCTTCAAAAAGCATGGGTTGAAGAGCAAGTACCGCAATGTGGTTATTGTCAGTCTGGGCAGATTATGCAAGCGGCAACATTACTTGCAGACAATCCGTCGCCAACAGATGAAGAAATTGTCAATCATATGAATGGTAACTACTGCCGCTGCATGGCGTACAAACGTATAAAGTCGGCAATACGACGTGCGGCCGATGAGTCACAAAGTGCAGTACAGATGTTTAACCCAAATGAGCAAGACGTTTAATCGGAGCGGATAATGAAAAAATTATTTCAAAAAAACAGCGAAACCGTCAACTTAAATCGTCGTTCATTTATGATTGGCAGTGCTAGTGCGGGCTTGGTAATGGCATTTGCGCCTGCGTTACTTTCAGGTTCTTTAAGCGCCAAAGAATCAATTTCACAACAGGCGTTTTCACCCACTATTTGGTGGACAATGGATATCAATGGTGGGGTAGAGGTTAGCATTGCAAAGGCTGAAATGGGCCAACACATTGGTACTGCTTTAGCACGAATAGTGGCCGACGAGTTAGAGTGTGATTGGGATAAAGTATCAATTACTTACGTAGACACCCATGAGAAATGGGGATATATGGTTACAGGTGGTTCGTGGTCAGTATTTCAAAGTTTTAAACCGCTATCGCAAGCGGGTGCCGCAGGTCGCTTAGCCCTTATTGATGCCGGGGCTAAAATGCTAGGGGTTAAACCAGAGCAATGTATTGCACAAAAAGGGCAAATTGTTGCTGGTGGTCAATCGGTAAGTTACGCTGATATTGTACAAAAAGGTGAATTTAATCTTACCTTTACAAGTGAAGAAGTTGCAAAGCTTCCTTTAAAACCAGCCAATAAACGTCATTTAACCGGCTTAAACCAAGATTTTAAAGCATTAGATATACCCGCTAAAACAAACGGATCAGCAGTGTATGGCATTGATGTTGAAATAGAAGGTATGGTGTATGCGCGTCCGGTTATTCCTCCAACACGTTACGGTAGTAAAGTAACAAGCGTTGATGACAGTGGCGCGAAAGCAATTAAAGGTTATCGCGGTTTTGAAATATTAAACGATCCTAGTAATACCGTTGAGGGATGGGTTGTTGTACTGGCTGACAATTATCACAGTGCTATTAAAGCGGTTGATGCGTTAAATGTAAGCTACCAGGTAGGCAAAACGGCCAACGTCTCCGAGGCAGATATTCAGGCGCAGGGTAAAAAATTATGTGACGATAGTGCATCCGGTACTTTATTTGTAGATGAAGGCAATACGCCTCAGGTTTTGGCCGATGCAAAAAACACATTTGATGCAACTTACACCACGGCGACAGCGAGTCACTACCAATTAGAGCCACTTAACGCCATAGCTGAATTTAAAAACGGTAACTGGATTGTACATACGGGTAACCAATGGCAATCACTCACGTTACCTGCTTTAGCCAAAGCCCTTGATATAGAGCAAAATAAAGTCATTATTCGTCCTTACTATTTGGGTGGTGGCTTTGGTCGTCGTTTATTTGGTGATTGGACAGTCCCTGCTGCATTAACGGCAAAAGCAATAGGTAAACCGGTTAAGCTTGTATTTACCCGTGAAGATGACAGTTTATTTGATCAGTCTCGCTCAGCGTCTACGGCTAAATTAACCGCTTCGTTCGGTGAAAAGGGAGAGCTTAGCGCATTAGAGCATGCGTTTGCTGCAGGCTGGCCAACTAAAGCAATGGCGCCAGGCTTTTTAGCTCCTGGTGTTGATGGTAATGGTAAATTTGATTCGTTTTCTGCCTCAGGTGCTGATCACTGGTATAGCATGAGTAACCATCGTGCTCGTGCTATTAATAACGAGTTAGCACAAAGCACTTTTACGCCGGGTTGGTTACGTTCAGTTGGACCGGGTTGGATTGTATGGAGCCTTGAGTCTTTCATAGATGAAATAGCGCACAAGCAAGGTATTGATCCGGTTAAGTTTCGTTTATCAATGCTTGACGGTAAAGGAAAACAAGCGGGTAAAGCACCTGAAAGTGTGGGTGGCGCGCGCCGTTTACATGATGTACTTAAAAAAGTGTCACACAAAGTTAGCTCAATAAAGCTGAACGAAAACGAGGGCATTGGTTTTTCGGTTAGTTCAGGGCAAGAGCGCCACATGCCAGCATGGATTGGCACTGCAGCCCATGTTCACGTTAACAAAAGCGATGGCAAAATCACCCTTAAAAAGTTATACGCTGTTGTTGACGCTGGTTTAATTGTACATCCTGATGGTGCGATGGCTCAATTAGAAGGGTCATTATTATGGGGAGCGAGTATGGCCTTACATGAGTCCAACTCTTATAAAAATGGCCAAGTAGCTGCTACAAACTTTAATACTTACCTTCCACTGAGAATGCAAGATGTACCCGAAATGGACATTGAGTTTGTGCAAAGTGATGAGTTTCCTGTAGGGTTAGGGGAGCCAGGTGTTATTGGCGTTGCGCCAGCAATTGGCAATGCCGTATACAATGCAGTAGGTGTACGTTTACGTGACTTACCAATGAAACCAAGTGCCGTTGTAAAAGGTTTAAAAGCCTAAATAAACACTAAAAGCGTGTAAACCTAAAATTTACACGCTTTTGTAGTGCGAGTTATTAGGCTCATATTAGATTAAATGCATAAGGCCTTTATTTTATATTAATAAAGCCAAATTCCGTGTGTTAACCTACAACCATAACAAAAGCATAACCTGTAATACTCACAGGCCCAGTTAAACAAAGTAAAGTGAAGGTTTTTTATGCTCATCGACCCAGCAGGGCGAAAATTTAGTTACTTACGTTTATCGATTACCGATGTGTGTAACTTTAAATGTGTTTATTGTTTACCCGATGGCTACCAATGTGACCATGACAGAGAATTCCTTTCACTGAATGAAATCAGTAATACTATTAGTGCTTTTGCGCATCATGGTATTACCAAGCTACGTATTACTGGCGGTGAACCCACCCTTAGAAAAGATTTCATAGATGTTATTCGTGTGGCAAAAGATACGCCGGGCATTACAAAAATAGCCGCTACAACAAACGGCTTTTCATTGCATAAGCACATTAATGATTGGGTAGATGCAGGGCTTAATGCGATTAATGTGAGTATTGATACACTTGATCCAAGAATGTTTAATACTATTACCGGTCACGATAAATTTAATACCGTGATGAAAGGCATAGACGCCGCGTTAGAAAGTGGCATTGAATCGGTAAAAATAAACAGCGTGTTAATGAAGCAATATAATGGTCAAGAGCTCGACACATTTTTAGCGTATTTAAAGCATCGTCCAGTCACTATGCGCTTTATTGAACTAATGCAAACTAACGACAATAAGGCGTTTTTTGATAAAAATCACGTATCCGGCCAGTCAATCAAAGCACGATTACGTGCAGCGGGGTGGCAACCTGTCATTAGAAGCATTACAGACGGTCCTGCTCAGGAGTTTTATCACCCTGACTACCAAGGGCGTATTGGCTTAATAATGCCTTACAGTAACGACTTTTGTAACACATGTAACAGGCTGAGAGTGTCTTCTTTGGGTAAATTACACCTTTGTTTGTTTTCAGAGCAAGGTATTTCATTACGAGAGCACATGAATGAAAACTCAAACCAAGCACTTATAAACCAGCTATCTCGCTATATTAAAACTAAAAAGCCAACTCATTTGCTACATCAGGGCGAAACAGGTGTAACAACTAACCTTTCAATGCTGGGTGGTTAGCGGTTAAAAATGCCACAATGTGGTGCAATAACACTCGATTACACTTGTTATATATTTATTACAGGGTAGAATAATCCCTTAGTTCGACGTTATTGAGTTAATTGAATGGATATCACCGCTCTAAATAGTACTAAAGCATTAAGAAAGCACGTTCTTGTATGGATGTGTTTGTTTTTTGGTTCTGTGTCATTATTTTTTAGCGCATTAAACGTATTCAGTGGTGTCTATTTGCTCGGCTTTTTAGAGCTCTGTTTTTCAATTTATTGCCTGTATACCATTCATCATTTAAGTAAGCATGCATTGCGGTTTTGGCAGTCTGTTGTAATGTGTGTATTGGTTTGTATTATAGTTTTGTACGCCAATTATATATCAGAACCTAAATATGGCTTATTTGTATGGTCATTCGCTTTGCCTGTATTGTGTTATTTATTAATGGGAAAGCGATACGGAATTTTCTTCTCAGGTACTGTCCTCTTTATTCAATCACTGATTTTATTAAGTAAATCTTCGCCTGATCCAATAGTAAATTTAAATATGGCGATTAACTTACTATTGGCCTATGTCAGTATTTGGACTGTTTCGCATATTTTTGAGGGAAGCCGCGCACTTTCATCCAAACGTTTAAAAAACCTAGCACTACTTGACCCATTAACTGGCGCAGGTAACCGGTTATCAATGAACCACTATTTTGAAGTAGAGCTGGTTGATAAAACAAATACCTATTTATTTTTACTCGACTTAGATTACTTCAAACAAATAAATGACAAATTTGGCCATGATGTAGGCGATAAAGTACTTACTGAAATTGCAACGCTTTTAAGAATAACCTTAGCAAAGGGGTACGTGTTTAGGGTTGGCGGTGAGGAGTTTGCCGTTATTCATTCTTTTAATAGCAAAGACGAAGCCTTATTTGCAGCTGAAAAGTTAAGAGAAACTGTTGAAAAAACACCGTTTAATATTGAGGGGCATGCAATTAAACTTACTATCAGTATTGGTGTAGCTGACTATCAAGCTAACCCCTCGCTTGAATCTATTTTCATTGCAGCTGATAAACAGCTTTACAAAGCAAAACGCTTAGGTCGAAATAAAGTATATGCAAGTTCAAAAGAGCAATTAAAGCAAATAGAAGTACCTGCTTAATACATTTTTTCAAAATTTGGGATGCCGCGTTCCCAAATTGGTTTATCTTTTCCTAAATATTCGCGCACTGCATCAAAAAATAACCGTGTACGTACAGGTAAATCTCTGTGCGGATAAACAGCATACATAGCACTGTAATCCATTAACTTCACATCCGTTAATATAGGAATTAATTTACCCTCAGTAATTTCGTCACCGATTATAAATGCCGGTGCTACAAAATAAGCGGTGCCAGATATGGCCTTCATTAGCAGTGCTTCAGCGTCGTTGGCGCGGTATACACTTTTTATTTTTTGCTCACATGGCTCACCCGAGCTATTGTAATAGTCCACTGTTTCAACTCTCATAGAGTTGCTCGCATAACTTGCCGCAGGCAAATCTGCTAGTTCTTCCATGGTGGATGGCATACCATACGTGCTGATAAACTCAGGGGCGGCAACAATTAATAAGCGATTACGTGCAATTTTTCTTGCAATGAGTGATGAATCTTTTGGCTCACCAATACGAAATGCTAAATCGAACCCTTCAGATACAATATCTACTAATCTGTCATCAAGCCTTAATTCAACTTCAACCTGAGGAAAGCGCTTTTGAAAGTCATTAAGTACTGGTTGTAAGTAGCGCCTACCAATGAGTGTTGATGAAGTAATTTTGAGGACGCCACGAGGCTCTAAGTGGTAGTTTTCGGCCATGCGCACGGTTTCGCCAAGCAGCTCTCTGAGCTCACCGGCTTTTTTTATCATTTCTGCACCAGCGGCAGTGAGTGAAAATGAGCGAGTAGTGCGGTTTAGCAATCTAACCCCTAGCTCATCTTCTAAACGACTAATTTGTTTAGAGATCACAGAGCGATCGATATTACGTAATTCGGCAGCTTTAGCAAAAGAGCCTTGCTCAACCACTTCAAGCAACATTAAAAGCCGACTTGTCGTATCCATATAACCACCAAAACAATACTATTGATGCCATTTTGGCATTAATGAATTTAAAAATCTATGGTTTTTGTCCGCAGGTATAACCCGTAGTATGCGTTCTTAATCAATTAAAGGAGCGTCTTCATGAAAAAACACCTTATCGCTGCTGCATTTGCAGGCGCATTTTTAACACTTGCTGGTTGTGCTGATGAAAGTACACCGCCTTCGGCTCAAGCACAATTTCTTCAACCTATAGATGTTGCTAACGTACTTGTTAAACCAGTACAAAGCTGGCACACCTATACAACTCGCTTAGAGTCACCGCAAGAAGTTGCACTTATGCCACGAGTATCTGGTGTTATAGAACAAATTACGTTTAATGAAGGCGACCTTGTTAAAAAAGGCGATGTATTATTTAAGCTTGATGACCGTCCGTTTGCGGCGGTTGTTGCTAGTTTAAAAGCCCAAGTTAACAGTGCACAAGCTGCGCTCGAGCAAGCAAAAAGCGAAGCTAAACGCGCTGAACGTTTAACTGAACGTAAAGCAATTTCAACTGAGCAAGCAGAGTCACGTACCTCTGTATTACGCCAACGCGAAGCACAACTTGCTGCATTACAAGCACAGCTAACATCAGCTGAACTTGATTTAGAATTTACAGCCATTGTATCACCTATCGACGGTGTGATCTCGCGTGCCAATATCACGAAAGGTAACAACATCATTGCAGGGCAAAGCGTTCTTACCAGCATTGTTTCTAATGAAAAAATGTACGCCTATTTTGATGTGGACGAACGCACTTGGAATAGCGATTTTAGTAACGTGACCTCAAAAAGTCGCCAAGCCGTTGTAATGCAAAAAGTAGGCGAACGCGATTTTGCTTACAAAGGGTACATAAACTTTATTGATAATCAAATTAACTCATCAACAGGTACGCTGCGTGTGCGTGCTGTATTTGATCAGGATAACAGCCAATTACGTGCAGGGTCGTTTGCGCGTATTAAGCTTGCTGCTAATTCAGTCACAGAGCAAATAATTGTGCCAGACAGAGCAATAGGGACTGATTTAAAAAACCGCTTTGTTTTGACAGTGGGTGAAAACAATGTGCTGCAGTACAAATTAGTCACAGTGGGTGAGCGTTATGGCTCTCTTCGTGCGGTAACCTCAGGTCTTTCAGAGGGCGATGTAATAGCCGTAAATGGCCCTGCTCGTGTTGGACCAGGTATGCCTGTGGCACCGAACAAAGTAACCATTGATAGCAGTGATGTTGCGTTCACCATGAACAATGACGATTCAAGCTTAGTCGCAAAGCAATAAGGTTTTTTAGATGAAATTTTCACACTTTTTTATACAGCGACCCATTTTTGCGGCCATGCTGTCTTTGGTTATATTAATTGCTGGTGGTATTTCGTTATTCCAACTGCCAGTAAGTGAATACCCAGAAGTCGTGCCTCCTACCGTGGTTGTAACAGCAAGCTACCCAGGAGCTAACCCAACGGTAATAGCGCAAACGGTAGCAACGCCGTTAGAGCAAGAAATTAATGGTACAGAAAACATGCTGTATATGTTTTCTCAAGCAACCAGTGATGGTCGTATGACGCTGACGGTTACATTTGCACTAGGTACTGATTTAGACCGCGCCCAAGTACAAGTACAAAACCGTGTAAACAGCGCCTTGCCACGTTTACCTGAAGAGGTGCAACGTTTAGGTGTGGTGGCTGAAAAATCATCACCCGATTTAACGATGGTGGTGCACTTGTACTCACCAGAAAAATCGCACGATACCGCGTATTTGTCTAACTATGCCGACCTATATATTAAAGACGAAATAGCACGTTTACCGGGTGTGGGTGACTTGCGTTTATTTGGCGCAGGTAAATATGCCATGCGTGTATGGTTAAACCCAGATGCGCTAGCAGCACGCGAGCTAACAGCAACCGATGTAATAACTGCACTTCGTTCACAAAACCAACAAGTAGCAGCAGGTAGCTTGGGTGCACAGCCGGTTTCTAACGACAGTCAATTTCAAGTACTGTTAAATGTAAAAGGGCGTTTAAACAGTATTGAAGAGTTTGAACAAGTAATTATTAAAGTGGGTGATGAAGGCCAAATAACACGCCTTACTGATATTGCCCGCGTAGAGCTTGGCCAAGACAGCTATTCTTTGCGTGCTGAGCTTGACTCACAACCTGCACTTGCAATGCCTATATTTCAACGCCCAGGGTCTAATGCAATTGAGCTTTCGGACCAAGTACGCGAAACCATGGCGCGTTTATCAAAAGACTTTCCTGAAGGTGTAGAATACGACATAGTTTATGACCCGACTGTATTTGTTCGTGGCTCTATTGATGCTGTAATTGCCACGTTGCTTGAAGCTATTGTACTAGTAGTGATTGTTGTCATTGTGTTTTTACAAACATGGCGTGCATCTATTATTCCACTTATTGCGGTGCCTATTTCACTCATTGGTACGTTTGCGGTAATGCAGTGGTTAGGCGTATCTATTAACACCTTGTCGCTGTTTGGTTTAGTACTTGCCATTGGTATTGTGGTGGATGACGCCATAGTTGTAGTTGAAAATGTTGAGCGTAACATTGAACAAGGGTTATCGCCGCTTGAGGCAACACGTGTTGCTATGAGCGAAGTAACAGGGCCAATTATTGCCATTGCACTCGTATTGTGTGCTGTGTTTATTCCTACGGCATTTATTACCGGACTGTCAGGGCAATTTTATAAGCAATTTGCCTTAACAATTACTATTTCAACGGTGATTTCAGCAATTAACTCGTTAACGCTGTCGCCAGCATTAGCGGCACTGTTGTTAAAGTCTCACGATACTAAGCCAGATGCATTCACACGTTTGTTAAATAAACTATTTGGCCGCTGGCTATTTAAACCTTTTAACCGTGTATTTGACCGAGGCGCAAAAGGCTACGAAAAATTAGTTAAAAAACTAATTCGTATGAGCTTTATTGTAATGATCGGTTATGTTGCCCTAGTAGGTGGAACCATTAAGCTGTTTGATGCAGTACCTGGTGGGTTTATTCCACAACAAGACAAACAGTACTTAGTTGCCATTGCACAACTACCTGATGCAGCAAGCCTTGACCGTACTGAGGATGTACTTAGACAAATGCAACAAATTGCACTTGAAGTACCTGGTGTTGCTAATACGGTTGCGTTTCCAGGTTTATCAGTAAATGGCTTTACCAACAGCCCTAACAGCGGGATTGTGTTTACCCCATTAGATGCATTTGAAGATAGAACCGATCCGAGTAAATCGGCCATGGCTATAGCCGCGCAGTTAAATCAACGGTTTGCAGCAATTGACGAAGCGTTTGTTGCAGTATTTCCACCGCCGCCAATTCAAGGTTTAGGTACTACAGGTGGCTTTAAACTTCAAATTGAAGACAGAGCAAACAAAGGTTTTGAAGCGTTATTTAACAGCCTACAAACAGTGATTGGCAAAGCGCAACAAGATCCAGCATTAATGGGGCTTTACTCAAGCTTTAGAATTCAAGTTCCACAAATGGATATTGATATTGATCGTGAACAAGCGTTAATTCAAGGCATTCCGCTTGACGAAGTGTTTAATGCTTTACAAATATACTTGGGTTCTGTGTATGTAAACGACTTTAATATGTTTGGCCGAACGTACCAAGTAAATGCGCAAGCTGATGCTGATTATCGCCTAGACCCTGATCAAATTCTTAACCTCAAAGTAAGAAACCGTGAAGGTAACATGGTGCCATTAGGCTCAATCCTAACGGTTACGCCAACAATTGGTCCAGACCGTGTAATGCACTACAACGGTTACCCAAGCGCAGAGCTTAACGGCAGTCCTGCACCTGGTTTTAGTTCTGACCAAGCTCAACTGGCAATTGAGGCTATTTTGGCCGACAACTTACCCAGTGGTATTGAGTACGAATGGACTGAAGTAACGTACCAACAAGTATTAGCAGGCAACACTATGGTGTATGTGTTCCCATTAGTTGTGTTACTGGTGTTTATGGTATTGGCTGCACAATATGAAAGCTTACGCTTACCATTGGCAATTATCTTAATTGTTCCAATGACGATATTTTCAGCATTACTCGGTGTTTGGTTTGTGGGTTCAGACAACAATATATTTACGCAAATAGCGCTTATTGTGCTGGTGGCCTTGGCCTCTAAAAATGCGATATTAATGGTTGAATTTGCAAAAGATAAAAACGATACAGGCTTATCGCATATTGATGCAATATTAGCGGCATGTCGTATGCGTTTACGCCCAATACTTATGACATCAATCGCGTTTACAGCGGGTGTTATACCACTTGTACTAGCAACGGGTGCAGGGGCTGAAATGCGCCATGCAATGGGTAATGCCGTGTTCTCTGGAATGATTGGTGTAACCGTGTTTGGTTTATTGTTTACTCCGGTGTTTTACATGCTTGTTGTAAAGAAAAAAGGTAACACACAGGAGTTATCAAATGACTAATCAAATAGCAAAGCGGTTTAAAACACAGTTAACCGTAGCTTCTGTATTAATGGTCACGCTCATATCTGGCTGTGCAAGTAAGGTTGACGTGCTTGACGAGCAAAAAACAATTAACGAATTTGTTGCCAGTGCTGCAGTTGCTGACCAACTAAGTGGTGCAGATGAAACTAACTGGTGGCACGCGCTTAAGTCTGAGCAGCTAAACCAATTAGTATCAGATGCACTCGCTAAAAACTACGACCTAAAAACAAGTCAGCTTGTACTAAAAAGTGCATTAGCTAGGCTGGGCGAGCAAAAAGCACAATATTTACCGCAAGGTGGTGTTGAGGTAGGCGCTCAAAGAAGCGGCTTAGGAGATACAAACTCACGTCAATCAAGTGCTAATTTTGCACTTAATTGGCAGCTTGATTTATTTGGCCGAGTGACTGCTTTAGTTGATGCCGCAAATGCATCGGCTATGAGCCAAGCAGAGCAAGTTCGTTTACTCCAAATTGAAGTTGTTTCAGCGGTTGTTAAAGGGTTTGTTAGCTATCAAGGCAATGCTGAAAAACAGCGCATTATTAGCTTACAAATACAAGCGCTTGAGCAAAGTATTGATGTGTTACAAGCGCGGGTTGATGAAGGTGTTGCAAGTGAGCTTGATTTAAACCGCACCCTAGCGCAATTACGCCAGCAACAAGCGTTAATTCCTGCCATTGAGTTTGCAAAGTACAGTGATTTATCAACGCTTGCTGTTCTTACAGGGCGTTTAACTCAAAATATTGAATTAACAAATGAACTGAGTGTGTTACGCAATAAATTTGACGTAACACTTAGTAAGCCAAATGCCGCTATTGCACTGAGGCCAGATATTAGCCGTGCAATTTATGACTTTAGCCAAGCCAATAGTTTAAGTGTGGCAGCCAGTAAAGCTTTACTACCAGATGTAAGCCTAAGTGGCTTTGCAGGTGTGTTAAGTGTAGGTAGTAATGGCTTTAGCGATACACAGCAGCAATGGCAAATTGCGCCTAAGTTGCAATGGTCAATTTTAAGCTATCCTGCTCTTTTAGCACAACGAGACGCACAACAGTTTTTAAGTGAAGCCGCTTACAGCGATTATCAAAACGTGGTGCTTAAAGCACTTAGTGAAAGTGAGCTTTCGTTGCAGGGGTTAGTTAATCAGGCACAGCAAAAACGTTTTGCAGATGAACGCTATGACTTTGCTAATAAAGCCTTTTTACAAGCAGAAGCCATGTATGAAGAAGGCCAAATCCCTTATCTAGAGTTGTTAGATGCGCGGCAGGATGTTTTAATAGCACAAGAAAATGCAGTTGAAACAACCATTTTATCGTTACTTGCTAAGGTCAATGCGTACCAATCATTTAATGGGCAATGGAGCTATGCACTAAGTAACACAAATAAGTAGAGTTTAACGATGTCTGATACTGATATTTTAACGCAAAATACTATACCGCACACAATGCGTGCCATTGTATTGGAAAAACCGAATGATCAAATAAATTTAGCTGACATTGAGTTACCTGTTCCTGAGTGTTCAGATAACGAGCTACTGATAAAAGTAGAATATGTTGGTTTAAACCCCGTTGATGGGCATTTTGCAAAATCAGGTTTTTGTCAGTGGCAGTACCCTCATATTTTGGGGCTTGATGCGGTAGGTGTTGTAGTAAAAGCAAGTAAAGGGATTTTTCCTAATGTTGGCGAGCGAGTCATGTGGCACGCCAACGTAGGTGGGCAAGGGGTACTGAGTGAATACACAAAAGTGCCTAATTTTGCAGTGTCTATTGTACCGCAAGAGTTAAACCCAGCGGTTGCTGCTGTGCTGCCTTGCGCCGGAATGGCAGCACTAATTAGCTTAGATAAAATTAGTATCACCGAAGGGCAAACTGTTTTTATTGAAGGTGGGGCAGGTGCTGTGGGTCAGTTTGCTATTCAGTACGCTAAACAGCGTGGCGCTGATGTATTTGCAACAGCCTCTAAGAAAAACCATAAACTCGTTAAACAGCTTGGCGCGGATGTTGTGTTTGACTACAACGATAAAAAGTTGTGTGAAAAAATTCGTAGAGAGCTAGGGCCGCAAGGGTTCGATGCAGTAATCGATACCGTGGGTGGTGAGTCGACAGCGCGTAATATCGAACTCATGCGTTTTTGCGGAAAAATAGCGTGTTTAAATCCATTACCTTGTTTTGAACAAGATCTAATGTACCGGCGCGCGCCAAATATCAGTGTTGTGTCGCTTGGTGGTGCATGGCTCGCTAATAGTTTATGTGCGCAGCAACGCTTAAGCTTTATGGGTAATTTGTTGCTCGAAGGCGCCACTAATGGTGATATTAAAGCACCGACCTTAACGCCTGTTGAGTTTAACGCAAACGCGGTATCTAATGCCTTAAACACGCAGCTCGCGGGTGGTTTTACAGGCAAGCATGTCGTAAAAATAGGCTGTTAAAAAAACTCTGATTAATACAAAACGCAGCCTGTTTAAGCTGCGTTTTTTTATGCCTTTTTTAGGTGTCATTCACTTATTATTTTTTATACATTTACACTAATAAGCAAAAGCATTTTAAACAACTTGAGTGGCCATAAATCACGTATTTAACGTGTCAACTTACCCTGTTCAGTACAATAAATCAGGCTTAAATTTAAAAATTAAAACAGTCTGTATTTAAAAAAACACCCTAATTCATTACCCGCTTTGCAGATTATTTGCTTTTTGGTGCCTTTGCACGGCGTTTTATCAATCAATCTTAAAAAATTTATCACTTTCAGCGTACAGGTGTAAGCCTTTGTGTTTCAACAGTTTACGTTCGAGTAAAGAAAATAAATTGAAAAAACTGTTAATTAATTGAATAGAGTAATTGATCTAAAGCGATTTTTATGACGTAATGTAGGTATTATTTATCTGGTCGGATGAGTTCAATCATGAGTTTACGTACAAAGTTAAAAAAAGTTTTACCAAGTATTTCTATCACTGAGCAAGAAGCGCTAGACGCGGGTGATGTTTGGCTTGAAGGTTCTATCTATCAAGGTAAGCCTGATTTCAGTGCATTACGCGATGTACCAGCAGCTACACTAACAGCTGACGAACAAGCATTCCTTGACGGCCCTGTACAAGAGCTACTAGGCATGATTGACGATTCAGTAATTCAAAATGGGATTCACTTACCGAATGACATTCTAGAGTTTTTGAAAAAAGAACGTTTCTTCTCGCTTATCATCCCTAAGTCATTTGGTGGTTTAGAGTTTAGCCCTTACGCAAACTCAACAATTGTTGGCACAATTGCGACTAAAAGTTCTGCAGTAGCAGTAACAGTAATGGTACCTAACTCATTAGGTCCGGGTGAGCTACTTCTTCACTTCGGTACGCAAGAGCAACAAGCGCATTACTTACCACGCTTAGCAAACGGTACAGACATCCCATGTTTTGCCCTAACAAGCCCTGAAGCGGGTTCTGATGCAGGCGGCATTCCAGACGTTGGTAAAGTAACCAAAGGCATGCACAACGGCGAAGAAGTTCTTGGCCTAGAAATTACATGGGACAAGCGTTATATCACACTTGCACCAATCGCAACTGTTCTTGGTTTAGCATTTAAAGTAGTTGACCCAGACGGTTTACTAGGTGGTAAAGAAAACCTAGGTATCACGTGTGCCTTAATTCCAAAAGAGCACCCAGGTGTAGAACTTGGTAATCGCCACGATCCAATGGGTATCCGTTTTTACAACGGTACTACACGTGGTAACAAAGTATTTGTACCAATGGATTTTGTTATTGGTGGTCAGAAAAACATCGGCCGTGGTTGGCAAATGCTGGTTAGCTGTTTAGGTGCTGGCCGTGGTATTTCACTACCAGCGCTAGGTGTAAGTACAGCGCAAGTTGCACTTAAATCTGCATCTGAATACGCAGCAGTACGAGAGCAGTTTGGCCTATCAATCGGTCAGTTTGAAGGTATTCAAGAAAAGCTTGCTGACATTGCAGGTAAAACATACCTTCAAGAAGCAATGCGTGTACTTACAACTGAAGGTTTAGGCATGGGCTTAAAACCATCGGTAGTAACGGCAATTGCTAAATACCACATGACTGAACTTGGTCGCGACGTATTAGACTCGGCGATGGATATTCAAGCCGGTAAAGCGATTCAAAACGGTCCACAAAATACACTAGCAAGTGGCTACGTTGCACAACCTATTGCAATTACTGTAGAAGGCGCAAACATCCTTACTCGTAACCTGATGATATTTGGTCAAGGTGTTATGCGTTGTCACCCATACTTACAATCTATGGTTGAATCAATCCACAGCGACGACAAAGGCGCTGATGCAGAATTTAACGGTATTTTACGTAAAACAATTGGTTACAGTACAGCAAACAGCTTACGTGCATTCCGTTTAGGTGTATTACCATTTACAGCTGGCGCAAGATCAGCATTACCAGAAGTACGTGACTACGAAAAAGCAGTACACAAACTATCTGCAAAACTTGCAGTATACGCTGACTTCTCGTTGTTAGTACTTGGCGGTAAATTAAAGCAAGCAGAAATGCTATCAGCACGTTTAGGCGATGTAATGAGCTTCTTGTACGCAGCTATGGCATCAATTAAATACTACGAGCAAAAAGTGGCGAGCAGCGAGCGCGAGCAAGCAGCACCTTACTTCCATTATGCAACTCGTTTTGCACTACAAAGCGCAGAAGAAGCATTGCACAAGTTCTTAGATAACTTCCCTGCAAGTGGTACTCGTAAGTTTATTCGTTTCGTTACAATGAACTACTCAACTAAAATGCCAAAAATCAGCGATGATTTAATCCGCGAATTAGCTGAACAAGCACAGCTTGATACAGCCTTTAAAGCGCAAATAACGCATTTAGTTAAGCCTATTGAAGGCGACGGTCATCATATTAACGAGCAAGCTTATAAAGCTAAAATTGCATCACTAGCTGAACTTGCAAAAGTTAAAAAAGCATTACGTGCAAGAACTATTAAGCCAGGTGCTCGTTTTAGCATTACGCTTGAAAACGCACTTGCTGCAAACGTAATCACAGATGCTGAGTTTGCTCAGTTAATTGATTACAACAAGAAACGTGAAAAAGCGATTCGTGTTGATGAGTTCGATTTTGATATGAACATATTAGATGACAACGCACAACCAGTTAACCCACTTAAAAGTGTGGTTAACCAGTAAGCTACAAAGCTAATTCAATGATGCAAAGCGCCAGCAAAATCGGCGCTTTTATTCTTAAGTGACTAATTAGTGTGGAGCCCCGTTTGATTAAAACCAAACGGGGCTTTTTTATGTGTTTTTTAAAGTAGCAATAGATAGCGATATTGGTTTTAAAGCGTATATGTAACGCTAGAGGATTAAAAAAAGACGCTCATAATTTTGAAAAAGGGCTAACAACTCCATTAGCAGCTTGTGTTTTAGCTGACATGTTACGTTTTAATAGAATATGGTCTAAAAACGCTTCGACTTCTGAATTTCCCATTGAGCTTGGGTGGCGTTTGTTGTGAAAGTGAATAAAGTTTTGACCCGACTCAAATAAGCATTAATAGTTCTTAATGAATACTGTCGAGTGAGCATATAGTCCGCAATGTAATTTAAATACGCAGAGCAAGTTTTTATTTTCAATTCGTCAAATTAGCGCTGTATATATGTACAGCTATGGCTTCGTCGCTCGCATAGTCAAGAAAACGACCTAGTCGCTCGTTTTATACTAAGAAGAAAACGCGCGCGGGTGAATTTTAATAACACTGGCAATTAGTTGGCAAGTTTGTTAATAATAAACCAATAAGAAAACGAGCTACGCTGTGGTAGAAATACGCGCGATTAGCTCGCTATAAACATGTTAGCAAGCAAGGAAAGCTCGGTGAAATACTCACTATTATTTTTACTACTTTGTAATCTGGTCTCATTCAACAGTCTTTCCTGTTCAATTGCTGGTTGGAGAATGTTTACCCCAATTCCCGATAGTTGGAATGCGGTTACCCTTGAACAACCCGAAAACGGTTACTTTTGGGAGCTAGTGCCAGAGCCAGTAGTGGAATTAAGTAGTTTGTCTCGGGGATCAGGAAAACGAAGTTCAGCTTGTTCTGATTTCGGAATTATAGAGTTAAGCGTATCTCTTCCAGAAAGCAGTTCATATAAAATTTCAGATTTTGGTGTTTACGTTAGACTCACCGAAGGAAAACAACCTGATTTAATATTTCCGGATACGCCCATGACTGGACGTATAGATAATGGAGTAATGAAATTGGTATTCCCTTGGCTAGAGCCTCAAAAATCAAAGATAGAGCCATTAAATTTAACATTAGATATATTTCTGGTATCACACAGACTTAATGTAGGTAAATCCGTTAAACTTGTGGTTAAATAGCTTGCTAACAGGCTAATTAATAAGGACAAAAAACAGTTGGCTGTTTTCGTTCCTCAACATTTTAGCCAACAATTTTTTGCCCATTATTAGGGCGTTAGGAGTCAAAGAAGTAATGTACATGGAGATGAAGTTTGGATAATAAATATGTAAATGACTCTATAAGAAAGGTTGTTTCTAGTCATAAGTTTAATTTAATAGCCGGTTTGGCAAGCATAATTGCCTTGCTGGGGTGGGCATTGGAAAAGTTTGTATCTTGGAGTGGGATAAATGGCGTCGTTGGTTGGATGGCTACAGCCGTTATACTTTTGGTATTTTTAATGACATTGATGGTACTAGTAGTTTTCGCTAGGAAACATTATATGTTAGAAGAAGAGAAAGGTAAAAATTCACAATTACTTGAACACCAACATCTTAATCTTCAAACGCTGTACCATTTAAGAACGGCTTTAGATCGGCTTCAGAATCTTGAGAAAGAGGTTCTTAATAAGATGGCAAGTATAAACTCCAAAGAAGCACTGGAAACATATATAGAATCAAAAGAAAAAGATGCTGCAGGCATCTTTAAAAAGTTCTCAACTAAAGCTGTGAACAATACTTACAAACTAGCAAGAATATACTTTATAGCAAAAGGAATGGACGTCCAAGACCTAAGACTTACAGTGAAGGCTGTTATATCAGATGATAAGCAGAATCTAGATAATTGGTTAGTTAAAACAGTTGTCAGAGACTCTGATAGTTGGCAAAAGTTAGATAATGACGATAATCATCAAGTTTCATCTAAAACAGACCATAAAATAGGTGATAATACAGATTTTCACCATGTTATAGATAACAAAGCTATAATGTATTGTTGCAATGACCTCCAAAAAAAGGGAGCTAGTTATAAAAACAGTTCAGCTTCATGGAGAGAGCATTATAATGCAACACAAGTTGTTCCAGTAGCAACCCAATACAAGGATTCTTGGTTATATTTTGGTTTCGTGGCATTAGACAGTCTTAATAAAAATAAGCAAGAAATGTTTAGTGACTCTAAGGATAATGAGTTGTATCAGATTTTAAAGTCTTTAGCTGAGTCTATTGCAATCTGGCATATAGTATACAACGGGTATATTAACAACATATTTAAAGAATACGAACTTATTCAAAATGCTAAAGAGGTATCTATAGAGAATGAGCAAGTTTCTGAGGAAAACAAATGAATACAAATCAATGGCGGAATGAAGCTCTACGTAGAAAAGTAGGGCATGCAAGTGAAAAAGTCAATCATGCTCTTAGCTCTTCTGGTACAGTATATGCCTCGCCTAATACAGCTAGGCTTTATTTAACTTTGTCTGACCAAGAAAAGACTCCTAACAAGTCAATTCAACTGACCGCTGAAGTGGCAGCTGATTGAGGCGTTAGGTATACAAGGGATATATGCGTAAATATTCTAGTTGGGTAAATTATTTCATTTTAAGTTTAGGTTTAATTGCTTTTATTGTGACTATGTATGAGAGCTTTTACCCTCATGGACAGGCATTCACATATTGCTTTACGCCACAATATTTTGGACCACATCCACAACAAAACTCTTTCACTATTATTATGGGTTTGATATCTCTAACTTTATTGTCTTTTTCAGGTTATAAATTATTTGTAAAATTACCTGCTATAAAAAAAGAAGAATCGGAGTTTAATGTCATGGCAGACAATAATGATTTAGGTCCGCTTTCGTGAAATGCATACCTAACAAGCGCATTAAGGCTCGTGAACTCGCTCGGACAATTAACAATGGGTTATTGTCGCTGCGCTCAATAAGTGTAACCCATTGTCAATTTGCCGCTTATGCGGGCGTTAGGGTTACAAGGAAAGTATGTATAAATCTGGTCAACATGTCCTCAATAAAGGGTTAAGTCCTTTTTCAAGAGTATTGCTCGGTAGTATTACAGGGCTGTTTGGTGTAGTTATGATCTTGATAGCACCAGAAATGAGTAAGCCAATCGGAATTTATATGTTTGGCGCATTCTGCTTAATCATTTTTGTAATGTGCATCACTACTGGAAAGTTACGTAATTACTTAGGCCGCGTAATTGGTTCAACTGCTTTTGGATTATCTGTCTGGTATTTCTTGGGGCAATTAGGAGGCGGTGAGTTAATATCAGGCGAGAGGCCTGAACCATCTATTTTTAATGCTATATTATTCTTTTTTGCTTTTGGTTTTCCAGGTATTTGGTTTGCAATTAAAGGTCAATTTCCCATTAAAAATAAAAGGCAAACTACCGAGTAAATGTAACCCTAACAAGGCAATTATGAAAGGGACGCAAAACGCTTGGCTTGCGCTCCTTCGTCGCTAATTTTAGCCAAGCATTTATTCGCCCCATATTGCGGCGTTAAGTTCCTTAATCAACATCGGGGTTATAACCTCCAATCTAGGTATTCCAAATGAAATTTGTGCGTAATTCGATTTTTTATATAACTTTACTTTTCTACTTTTTAGGACCCGTCGCGTTTTTTGTTGCCCAGTTATCTAATAGTTATGGATGGGATTTAACTTTTTTAGAAAAAAATATATCGTTCTATCAAACCACACAAAATTATTTTTTATCGATTATTTTAGGAGTATTGAGTCTTCTTTTCGGTTATGCGTTCTACAAAGGAGGAGTACTAAAATATCGGGTTTCAGATATATCAGGGATTTTTGGAATATTAATAGCTCTATTATCACTTTGCTTTATTCCATTCTTCCCAATATTTTCATGGGTTTTCATGTTTGCTGGTTTTCTTTGTTTGTATTCGACTCTAGTTCCGTTGGTTTCTAAGCTATATGAAAAAATGAAGGGAAATGATTGGGAAAAAGGTGCTGTTACAGCATTCTTTGCATATATCATTTGGTACTTTTGTAGCTACGAAAGTAATATTTTACTTAGTAATATTTTTGCGGTGGATCCTAAACACTTCCCATACACACAATTAATCGGTGGGATAGTTGTATTGTCCCCTTTGATATTTTTTATAAGTTTTGTTTCTCTGTGTGTTTTTAGTTGGAAGTTACTAACATTAAAAAAGAGCAATGAAAAATCTTCATTTCTATTTTTAAATGGAATGATCACTTCGATGTTTCTTTTTATATTTAGTTTGGCCTTTGCAAGTGGGGGGACAAATATTATTAAAAATGTAGCATCGGTAGTCGATTTTAACCCTAATTCGTTTTGTGAAGGGGTTTCTGATAACGAAGGTGTAATATATCTTGACCCAACTTATAACCTAATACTTGTAACCGGGATTGATAAGGAAGGAGAACATAGCTATATCCCTAAAATCTGTAAGCAGGAACTTAATAAGGAAATCAACAAGGACTAAAAACAGCGGGCTGTTCGCTTCGCTCCATTTTAGCCCACTATTTTTAGCCTGTTATTTAGGCGTTATATTCTATGCAGAGTCTGGTGCAACAATTGAGAAGATTTGCCTTATTACTATTTTTTGCTTTATATAGTGCATCGAGTTATTCAAGCTCTTGTTATGTATCTAAGGATGACTTAAAAAAGTGGAGCGATAAATATCAGGACTTAATCAACATTACTTTTGATGCATACGGCTCTGATTTTTTTGTTACGGTAAGTTTTCCAACAAAAGTTGGAGGCAAAAAATTTCATGGTGCGTTGCTGTTAAAAGGGAATAATTGGGACAAACCTGAATTATTAATTCCCTTAGCAACTACCAAAGAAGATAATAAAGTTTTTGTTTCATACTCGATTAGTTCTGCTTTATCTTCCGATAGCTACGTTACTGGATCATATGGCGCAGAATGCGGTATTGAGGTCATTTACCCAATAGAATATAACAAGGCAATAAAGTCGGACTCGTAACAGTTTGCTCGGTTCCACTTCGTTTCACATTTTAGCAAACCATTACTCACCGCTTATTGCGGCGTTATTTGTAGGGAAGCATGGCACATAATCACACTTTTTCAGATGAAGACTGGCCTTTTGATTGCGATATAAATACTTGTGCGGTCACAACCAAATTTGTTTATGATCGAAGTAAACCTATCGTGCAGGTACTTCACTACGATGATGGTGAATGGCAATTTATGTGTAACACTACTGATGATCCCGATGATGGTATGGTTATTTGTATGGGTTGTTTCGTTCAAAAATTTCCAGAAATTACTGAGTTGGCCACTTTGCCTTTAGGTTTTGACGCATATCGAGAAGATGTAAATCAACCTTGGGAAATAGAAAAACTAGAAGAGTAGCGTAATACAAATATAACAAGTCATTAAAGCAGGACAAAAAACAGTTGGTTTTTGCTCGTGCCTCGCTATTTTAACCAACTATTTTTTGTCTCTTAATGAGGCGTTATAAGCCATGATGATCGAATTAGTTTTAGCCTCAACTTTAGTGTCATT
>NZ_JWGY01000006.1:0-244455 GCF_000813065.1 Pseudoalteromonas sp. ECSMB14103
CGAAACAGCGCCGATGATAGTGTAGCATTTGCTATGTGAAAGTAGGACATTGCCAGGCTTCAAATTCAGTCGAAGGACTTTAACCTTAATAAAAATAAGAAAATTGAAAAGAATTTTCTTGGTGACAATAGCGTTTTGGACCCACCTGATCCCATGCCGAACTCAGTAGTGAAACGAAACAGCGCCGATGATAGTGTAGCATTTGCTATGTGAAAGTAGGACATTACCAGGATCTAATTAAAGAAACCCGTTACAGCAATGTAACGGGTTTTTTGTTGTCTGGGGTTTAGTAAATTGGCGTTAAGCATACCGAGCTCAGTAATAATACCAATCCTAAAGTGAGCTTACATAATACCGACCAACACAATGAAAGTATGCTATCAGCGATGTGACTTTTTATCCCTCGGATATTCAAGTGAGTGGTGCAACGACTTTAATTAAGCGAAGCCTGTTGAGTAAAGTGACGCTTTTTGTATTTTGAAATGAAGTAAATCAATTAAGTTACAATTTCAAGGTGAGCTTTACTAATTCGTATAATTAAAGGATCTAGTCTTAAGTAAGGTAATAATATAAACAATAAGGTTATATTATTTATCACTGTCTAATAACTGATACCTTTAACCCTATGAGCGTCAGCTTTTCTATCAGGGGTTGATTAAATATTACTGTTAAAGAGTTTAAGGTTTGGTGAATAATAGCCTTATGTTTAGGTGATATAAATAGGTTATTGAATTTGCCAATTAGTGGTACTTATCATTAATTGTTTTTTCTTGTCGTTTGACCTCGCTTTAGAATGTTTATTGCGAATATAATTCACAATACAATTAATTTCATCTAACTAAACTAGCTCGTTTAATCTGAGGCATGGTAATATTTTCATTTAGCTAAATCTATTTGAGGTGTTAATTGCCTACTACAGATTACCAACGTGTATTAAATGAAATTACTCAAGAAGTCGCCCCTTTACTGTCTAAAGGGAAAGTAGCCGATTATATCCCTGCACTTGCTGAGGTTGACCCTGAGCAGTTTTCTATTGCCATATACACTACTGAGGGTGAAATCATTTGCGCAGGTGATTGTTCTCAGCGATTTACCATTCAGTCAGTATCTAAAGTGATGACATTAACCATGGCGTTACAGCGTTATGGTGACGAACTTTGGAACAGGGTAGGTAAGGAGCCCTCTGGTACAGCGTTTAACTCGCTTACGCAACTTGAATTTGAAAAAGGTGTGCCGCGTAACCCATTCATAAATGCGGGTGCTATTGTTACTTGTGATGCGCTTTATAGCCGCTTGTCTGCACCTATGCACTCGATGCTCGAAACATTCAGATTACTATCAGGTAATCGCGGCATTGTGATTGATAAAAAAGTGGCTAATTCTGAGTATGAATTTAGACACCGCAATGCTGCTATGGCGCATTTAATGAAATCGTTTGGTAATTTTGAGAATGACGTTGATGATGTGCTTTGGTCGTATTTCAACTTTTGCTCTATTGAGCTTAATTGTGTTGAACTCGCTAAGGCATATAGCTTTTTGGCAAATAAAGGAGTTGATCAGCTATCTGGTGAGCAGGTTTTAAGTAGTCGTCAAAATAAACAGCTTAATTCATTATTATTTACCAGTGGTTTATATGATGCTGCGGGTGATTTTGGGTATAGGGTCGGTATGCCAGGTAAATCAGGGGTGTCAGGAACTATTCTTGCGGTATTACCTAATAAGTTTACAGTAGCCGTTTATTCCCCAGGGCTTAATTCGTTTGGTAACTCAGTAGCAGGAATAGCAGCATTAGAGCTGCTATCTAAAAAGCTTGATATTTCTATCTTTTAGAGAGATGAAGGGAGCTTATTGCTCCCAATAAACCTGTTCTAAACAATCTTCACGCTCAGGTAAACCTCGCGATAAGCGGGGAGAGTGCTGAACAAGTACTTCATAACTTGCTCTGTTTGCATATTTACTTATTTGTGCAAGAGATGAGTATGTAATAGCTTGTTGATCGTGCTTTGCTGAGTTAGCGACATTAAGCTTATGATAAACATTTGCTGATAAGTCATGTAGTACAGCAGCGAGTGCACAGTCGCCAGCGCCATTGGTATTTTTGATTGAGTCAGGTCCGCCCATAAAAGGAGCCGTATGGCTGTATGCTCTTATAGGGTTTTCGCAATCTGCTTTACGCATAGCGCGTGAAAATTCATAGCGATTAAAGTCTGCAATAGCGCCAGGCAGTAGTGGGTATTCGGTTTCACGTTTAAAGCTGTCGTCAACATGGCCTGCCATGAATAGCCCTTTTTCACCTGCAGTGCATATAACAAGATCTACCCAGTCTAGTGCTTTGTCTGCTGCTAAAAGCGGGTCTTCAAACCCTGTAATAGCAAAGCCTTCTTCTTCGTTCATAGCAAGAATATCTACATGCTTTTCAACAAAGTTTGCCCACCAAGCAGGGTCTTGCTCAATTAAGAATTTAGTGCCTAGTGTAAGAACAACAGGCACGCCAGCATCGTTAGCATATTTAACTGCTTGCATAGTCGCATCAGTCATAGTTTCGTCATCTTGTGTTCGCATAAGGTATGCACTAATGACTAAAGCCGATGAGTTTTCTATCAACGATTTATCTATTGATTCTGGACGAAGGTAATTCATTAAACCCGCACTGATTGCAAAGGTGCGTTCGCCCGTTTCGTCAATAAGAGTGAAACAACGGCCTATTGGCCCATCAACAGGTTGTAAATAGTCTAAGTCTACACGGCTTGAGGTATTACATAAAAAGCGGTATGCGTAACTGCCAATTTTAATGTTTTCACTCATTACGCCTAATAAAACAGAGCGATCATCTGCAAGTACAGAATAGTTGTGCATTGTGTTACCAATGGTTCCACCTGCAAATTCATAATCAACCATGTCGTTTAATTTTAAGCGGTCGTAAAGAGCATTTGTTATGTCACTGTCTATAACTTGTGACATGCCTCTGCGTAGTTGAAACTCATCAAGGAAAGCTTGATCAACTTTTGCTTCTATATCAACAACTATTTGATCGATACCCGTAATATAGCTACGTTGTAATCTATCTGTTGCGTTAAGTTGATTAGTTAGTGGATCTTTGGCTTCCACTGGAAAATAATGTTTATGCCTGCGGCGTCCAGGAAATTTCATTCGCTACCCGTGTTGTGAGCTAAATAAAAAAAGCGAGAGATTATAACGTAAATCAGCGTCAGTGAGCCATTATTAACAGCTAAATAGTGTTTTATTTTTGCAATAAAGTAATCATTGCCGCGCTTTAGGAGGTTAACTAGGTATAATTAAAGCATAAAACGTAATTTAAGAAGAAATAATGAACAAGCCATTTGACGACGCTTATTGGATGGAACAAGCGCTTTTGTATGCAAAACAAGCCGAGCAGCTTAATGAGATCCCAGTAGGTGCTGTTTTAGTAAAAGATAATCAACTTATAGCATCTGGATACAATCGTTCTATAACTGATAATGACCCTTCAGCTCATGCCGAAATGATTGCAGTACGAGAAGCTGGCAAAGCACTCAATAATTATCGCTTAATTGACTGCACGTTATATGTAACACTTGAGCCATGCTCTATGTGTGCAGGATTATTAGTGCATAGCAGAATAAAGCGTTTAGTATTTGGAGCTCCAGATGCAAAAACTGGTTCAGCTGGCTCTATTATGAATTTACTGCAAGAACCAAGGCTTAACCATCAAGTTGAAGTTATTGGAGGGGTATTAGCCGATAAATGTGGTAACACTATATCTGAATTTTTTAAGCGAAGAAGGGCGCAAATTAAAGCAGCCAAGAAGGCTGCTCGTGGGGCTTAGAAATATTATTAATTGCCCGCTGGTATAGTGTCTTGTGCTTCCATTTGTTGCATAGCAAACATACGGCGACGCCAAATTATTTTTTTGTGTAAACCACGTAACATGATACGACGACGTGTTGCCGTTGAATAAATAACGTTTCTTTTTAATTTTTGTGTGCGTCTACGTTTTAGCATGTGTTCTCCTAATGCGTGAGAGTGAGAAAGGCACAAGATATATCTTTGAAAAAATTGAAATATACAATTACCACACATTAGTGATCATTTAATGACAAGTAAACAGATATTTTAGTTACCCACTACTTTGAAGCCGTAAACTTTCATAATTAATAAATATCGCATTAATCCATAATCCGCTATGGCGATTCATCTTGTTTTATATTGCTGGTGTCATCACGCTCTGTAGTGATATTTTCTTCGGTCATCGCATTGTTTTCATCAAGCCATACAAGCGCGTCGTAGTATCTGCGAATATTATCAACATATTTTACAGCCACATCGCCACGGGCATAGCCATAACGTGTATTACGGTAATATCGCTTTTTGATTAATAGCGGTAAGCGTTTTTTTACATCGGCCCATTTATCAGGGCTTGCCCCTTGTTGTTGGGTGATAATCCGCGCGTCGTTCACATGACCCCAACCAACATTATAAGCAGCCAAAGCAAGCCACGTCCTGTCTGGTTGAGGAATTCTATCAGGAATACGGGTTATTAATTTGCTTAGATACTGAGCACCGCCACGAATATTTTGTTCAGGCTCGAGACGATTTGTTACACCAACTTGTTTAGCTGTAATGCGTGTAAGCATCATAATACCGCGAACTCCCGTTGGTGATTTAGCGCGAGGGTTCCACATCGACTCTTGGTAACTTAATGCAGCTAATAAACGCCAATCAAGATCTCCTGCGTATTGTTCAAACCATGGCTGATATGTAGGTAACGTTTCTTTTATTGCCTCTATGTAAGCTAATGTATTTACGTAGTTAAACTGGCGTACATGACCAAAATATTTTTCTTCGAGTACATAAAGTTGGTTGTTTTGTTTTACTTCACCAAAAAATGGCACGAGCAGCGCATATAAAGAATCATCTTTTGACTTGCGAAGTATCCACGCAATTGGGTCATTATGACTTACTGAGAAGCCAATACTTAAATTAGGGTGATACCGGCGAAATAACGAAAGAGTGTGGGAATCAGCAAGAGTGTAGTCTATTTCACCATCTATAACCGCTTGCAAAAGTTCTTCTTCGTCAAATTCTTCACTTTCTATCCAGCTGAGTGATGGGTTGTTCTTTTGAGCTTTTTGCAGGGTAAGTGAGTGGCTACTTTTTGCTATAACCGTAAAGTTTCCATCTAGATCGTCAAACTTACGAGGACGAACGCGGCCTTGTTTATATACTAATTTTTGACTGATTGTTCTGTAAGTTGGGCCATACCTATATTGCTCCGCACGCGTTTTGTTGTAAGTAAGTCCTGAGGCAATTAAGTCTAAGTCACCACTTTCAAGGCGATCAAACATATCAGATAAATTAAAAAAGGGGACTATTTCAAGTTCAACACCTAAGTAATCAGCAAAAGACTGAGAAAGCTCATATTCAAAGCCTTGCTCGCCCTGAACTGCTTGATAATAATTGCTCGCACTTGCTAACGTGCCAACACGTATTTTGTTTTGCTCTTTGATGTGGGCAAGTTGAGTTGGCTGTTCTTGCATATTACATGCACATAACAGCATAACTAAAGTGATGATTATTATTAGCTTTTCTTTGAACATTGAGTGCCCCTTTAACACGCTAACACCCGTTATAACAAAACTTAGCCATTTCGTCACTTTCCCTTTTATTTTATTAGCTAAAACGGATTATAAATAAAGCTAAAAAGTTAATTTTATGAAAAGCTAAATTTGGAGTTAAATATGATGACTAATTGGACTATAATGCGTGCCTAAAATATCGTTCAATCCCTAACCCCGGATGAAATTATCTATGTTGATCCTTCGTGGTGCACCAGCACTGTCAGAGTTCAGAGTTAATAAAATTTTAGCGCGTTGCAAACAATCGCAACTTCCAGTCACCAGCGTATATGCCGAGTATGCTCATTTTGCCGATTTAACATCGCCTTTGAGTATTGATGAGCAGACCAAGCTTGAAAAGCTATTAACTTACGGTCCTACTATTGCCGAGCATACCCCAGCTGGCACACTTATTTTAGTTACACCTCGCCCTGGTACCATTTCTCCTTGGGCATCTAAAGCAACCGATATAGCGCATAACTGTGGCCTTAAACAGGTTCACCGTGTAGAGCGTGGTATTGCTTATTATATAGAAGGTGAACTAAGTGCAGAGCAACTTGCACAAGCAACGGCGTTATTACACGACCGTATGACCGAAGCTACACACACTGAGCTTGAAGCTGCAGCACAGTTGTTCCGTAATGATTCTCCTCGTGAAATGTCATCAGTTGATATTTTAGGTGGCGGACGCGAAGCATTAGCTGCCGCAAATATTGAGCAAGGTTTTGCCCTTGCCGATGACGAAATTGACTACCTAGTAGAAAACTTTAAAAAGCTAGGTCGTAATCCTAACGACATCGAATTATTTATGTTTGCCCAAGCAAACTCAGAGCATTGTCGTCATAAAATATTTAATGCTGATTGGACAATTGATGGCATTGAACAGCCAAAATCGCTGTTTAAAATGATCAAAAATACATTTGAGCACAATCCTGAAAATGTATTGTCGGCGTATAAAGATAACGCGGCAGTAATGAAGGGCTCAAAAGCGGGTCGCTTCTTCCCGAATGCGCAAGGTGAATATGCGTATCATCAAGAAGACATAGAAATTTTAATGAAGGTAGAAACGCATAACCACCCAACGGCTATTGCACCGTTTTCGGGGGCGGCTACCGGCTCAGGTGGTGAAATTCGTGACGAAGGTGCAACAGGTCGTGGCTCGAAGCCAAAAGCCGGTTTAGTTGGCTTTACGGTTTCTAACTTACGTATTCCAGGTTACGAGCAACCGTGGGAAAGCGACTTTGGTAAACCTGGTCGTATAGTCAACGCGCTTGATATTATGATGGATGGCCCACTGGGCGGTGCTGCATTTAATAATGAGTTTGGTCGTCCTAACTTATTGGGTTACTTCCGCACGTATGAAGAAAAAGTAACAAGCCACAATGGTGAAGAGGTACGTGGTTACCACAAACCAATTATGCTTGCCGGTGGTTTAGGAAATATTCGTGCTGATCATGTTCAAAAAGGCGAGATTCCAGTAGGTGCAAAACTTATTGCACTAGGCGGCCCTGCTATGAATATTGGTTTAGGCGGTGGTGCTGCATCAAGTATGGCATCGGGTCAATCAAACGAAGACTTAGACTTTGCTTCTGTACAGCGTGAAAACCCTGAAATGGAACGTCGTTGCCAAGAAGTCATCGACAAATGCTGGCAGTTAGGCGACGAAAACCCAATTGCATTTATACATGATGTAGGCGCTGGTGGTTTATCAAATGCGTTTCCTGAACTGGTAAACGATGGTGGCCGTGGTGGTAAATTCCAACTACGTGATATCCCTAACGATGAGCCTGGCATGGCACCACATGAAATTTGGTGTAACGAATCGCAAGAGCGCTATGTACTTGCTGTAGGTATTGAAGATTTTGATCGCTTTGAAGCAATTTGTAAGCGTGAACGTGCACAGTATGCAGTAATTGGTGAAGCAACTGCTGAACCTCATTTAACTGTAGCAGATAATCATTTTGATAATAACCCTGTCGATTTACCGCTAGATGTATTGTTAGGTAAAGCGCCTAAAATGCACCGCGATGTAACATCTCAGCAAGTAACGGGCACTGCCATTGATGCAAACGCTATTAACGTAGCTGATGCCGCGCAGCGTTTGTTACGCTTACCTACTATTGCAGAAAAAACATTCTTAATTACTATTGGTGACCGCTCGGTTACCGGTTTAGTAGCACGTGATCAAATGGTTGGCCCTTGGCAAGTACCTGTAGCTAACTGTGCGGTTACTGCGGCAACGTACGACACTTACCACGGTGAAGCTATGTCCCTAGGTGAGCGCACGCCGGCAGCACTATTAAATTATGGTGCTTCGGCGCGTTTAGCGGTGGCAGAGTCGTTAACTAATATTGCCTGTGCCAATATTGGTAGCCTAGAGAACATTAAGCTATCTGCTAACTGGATGGCTGCAGCGGGTCACCCAGGCGAAGACGCCGGCCTTTACGAAGCCGTAAAAGCGGTAGGTGAAGAGCTTTGTCCTGCGCTTGGTTTAACTATACCGGTAGGTAAAGATTCTATGTCGATGAAAACGACATGGAAAAACGAAGACGATAGTGCTGAGCAATCAGTAACGTCGCCGTTATCGCTTATTATTACAGCCTTTGGCCGTGTTGACGATGTACGTAAAACAGTAACTCCACAGTTACGCACTGATAAAGGCGACACTTCGCTTGTTTTAGTTGACTTAGGTGCGGGTAAAAACCGCATGGGTGCATCAAGCCTTGCACAGGTTTATAAACAGCTTGGTGATGTTACACCAGATGTAGACAGCCCTGAGCTACTTAAAGGCTTTTACAATGCCATGCAAGCACTTGTCGCTGATAGCAAGTTACTTGCTTATCATGACCGCTCAGACGGTGGTTTATTTACTACTGTAACTGAAATGGCGTTTGCTGGGCACACCGGTGTGACTGTTGATTTAGCTGGTTTAACCGGGACAGACCTAGAAGCACTTTATAACGAAGAGCTTGGCGCGGTAATTCAAGTGGCTAACAGCGATTTAGATGCCGTAAATGCTGTATTTGAGCAACACGGTGTTGCTGCAATTAGCCACGTGATTGGCTCGCTTAATAGCGACGATAGCATTGTATTTAACCGTGGTGAGCAAACAGTACTTAATCATACTCGTACTGAATTACGTACTATTTGGGCCGAAACAACGTACCAAATGCAAGCACGTCGTGATAACCCTGATTGTGCTAAGCAAGAGTTTGATGCCAAGTTTGATGCAAAAGACCCAGGCTTAAACGTAAAACTTAACTTTGACTTAAACGAAGATATAGCCGCACCTTACATTGCAACGGGCGCTAAGCCGCAAATGGCTATTTTACGTGAGCAAGGCGTTAACTCGCACCTAGAAATGGCTGCTGCGTTTAACCGTGCTGGTTTTGCCGCTGTTGATGTACACATGAGCGATATCCTCGAAGGGCGTTTAACTCTTGAGCAGTTTAAAGGCTTAGTGGCGTGTGGTGGTTTCTCTTATGGTGACGTATTAGGCGCCGGTGAAGGCTGGGCTAAGTCTATATTGTTTAACGATATGGCACGCGATCAGTTCCAAAACTTCTTCCACCGTGAAGACACCTTTAGCTTAGGTGTGTGTAATGGTTGTCAAATGTTATCAACATTGAAAGAGTTAATTCCGGGTACTGAGCATTGGCCACGTTTTGTAACAAATAAGTCAGAGCGTTTTGAAGCACGCTTTAGCTTAGTTGAAATACAAGAAAACCCGTCTGTGTTCTTTAATGGAATGGCTGGTTCGCGTATGCCAATTGCTGTATCTCATGGTGAAGGCCATGCAGAATTTGCAAACGATGCCGCCACTAAAGCTGCGCTTGAAAGCGGCACTGTTGCGGTTAAATTTGTAGATAACTACGGTAACCCGACAACACAATACCCGGCTAACCCGAATGGTTCACCAGAAGGTATTACCGGTATTACTTCTACTGATGGCCGTGCAACAGTAATGATGCCGCACCCAGAGCGTGTATTCCGCGCTGTTGCTAACTCGTGGCACCCTGATGAGTGGCAAGAAGATAGCCCATGGATGCGCATGTTCCGTAATGCACGTAAAAATGTAGGTTAAAAACAACATATACAAGTTAGATTCATAATCTAGCTGTAAAATAAAAAAGGCTGCACTGTGCAGCCTTTTTTGATTGCGTAGATTTAAAATTACGATAGTTTGTAAGGTATGAATAAAAGCTTATAAGGATAGTATGTTAAAGCGCGTTGGTTTAATTATGGGTGCTGTATTGCTAGGTATAGTTTTGCTTGGCTATGTATTTCGTTTGCCACTATTACAACGGGCTGTAGCCCCCCAGCTTGAAAAAGCAGGTGTTACTTTAAGTTGCTTAGATTTTTCGCTTACGAGCAAGTTAAATGTGTATATACAAAAAGCCTGTTTAAGTTACAAAAATCAAGAGCTTGTTGTTGAAGGCGTTACCGCAAATACTCGCCATGTTGAAATTAAACATGCAGCGCTTAATCTAAATCCACTTCCTCAAAGTAATAAAGTAAGCAGCCCTGCAACAATTTTAGATTTAGCCCTGCCCGAAAAAAGACCAACAATTACAGTTGAGCAACTAAGTATAAACAGTGAGTTTTTAAATCAGCCTTTAATTATAAGCATTAACGAGCCTAAGCTTAACCAGTTTGTCGTAAATGGTGATTTAAGTGCCAGTGCTACGCTTTACAATAATAAGGTACAAGGGCAGCTTAAAGTTAGTGATGAATTGCTTAAACAGTTACTTAAAACAGATAACGAGCTATTAAGTGGACTTAGCTTTAATACAACGCAAACATTTAGCTTTAACGGGATAGAGGCGAGCCTTGCTGGTAATTTACAAACCCTGTATGACTATAAAATACAAAGCTGTGGTATAACAAATAGCTCAAAAGGTGTACTAAGCGCTACATATAACTTAAATAGCCAAAAGCTTGATATAGACCCAAGCCAGCTTAAAAACAATGTAACGATTAGTAATAACTGCCAATCTCTTATTCCTGAAAGTGGCTACAAGTCATTTGCCATAAAGCAGCTTCCACTTAATTGGCAATGGGCTTTAGCTAAACAAATTAATTTTGCACATAACAACCTAACCTTACCGTTAATAACGCTCAAAAGTGCAGTGCAAGCCAAGCAAAATATAGATATAACGGTTACAGATACGTTTATAAATACTGCTGCACCGTTACAAAGCGCACGCATACAGCTAAAGGCACAGCTACATACGGATGAAATAGACGCTATAACGCTAAGTGCGCAGCTTAAAAACGCTCAATTAAGCGGTAATTACGATATTACGCTTACCGCTTTGCCTGAATTTTTACCGGCTGAGGCTAATAATATTAAAGCCCATGGCGACTTTACACTTACTCAACTTGTTGACTCTAAACCCGTAGGTAAAGTAAGTACTACATTTAGCTTTGATAAAGCCGTTGCTTATGGCACTACTATTAACACTTACACAGGTAAACTAGTGGCAAGTATGAGTGAAAAGCTCGATGCAAGCGTGGTTTTAAAAAGTGAGTTTAAAGGCGCTCAATACGAAGAGTATAAACTCACCGGTATTAATAACACCCTCAGTGCAAGGGCAAACTTAGGTGTGGGAGAGTTATTTGCTCACTTAAATGCAAACACCCAAATAAATAAACTGACAAGCCCAAATGTCGATTTAAATACAATAAACGTAACGTCAACCGGGCTGCAAAGTCGCGCGCTTAAAGCGTCTCATCACGTGTTTGTAAATGGTGTTGAGCTGGTGGCCAATCACCATGTTTCAAAGGTAGCGCATCCGTTTGAAGTGATTATACCGCAGCAAAGTGTGCTTTCGTTAAATTCACTCGTTAGCCAATTTGAACCGTTAGCTCAACTCACTCAAGGCGAGTTTAATGGGCGTATTAGTGGCGATGTTAACTTACAAAAAGCCAATTTTAATTTAACTATTGATGATACCAGCGCGCTTTATAACGATTACTTAGCTAATCAGTTTAGGGCGCAACTTAGTGGGCAATATGATTCAGGGCAGCTTAATGTTGAGCCAACTACCTTTAACCTCAATGAATTAAGAGCTGGCGCAGTAGTTAATAATATCAACGGTAGAATAAAAGTGGTTAATAACAGCGCGCAAGCATTTGATATAAGCGGTAATGTGTTTGATGGAGTTTTTGAATTAGATAAATACACGCTTTTAAAATCGCAGCAAACAGCCAATGTTACTTTTAAAGATATTGATGCGAGTAAACTCATTACCCTTGATGATAAGTCGGGAATTACCTTAACGGGCCGATTAAAAGGGTGGCTGCCACTTCATTTTAGTGACAGTGGGGTAGAGGTTACAAATGGCAACTTATTAAACCAAGGTGAAGGTAAGCTTATTATTAGCAATAACACAGCGTTTGACTCTGTTATGCAACAGCAGCAAGAATTACAGCCTGTACTGAGCTTACTTAAAAACCTTGATATACAAAAACTTAATAGTACAGTAGCACTTAACAGTGATGGTTGGTTAAATTTAGGTGTTAATTTACAAGGCTTTAATGAGCCACAACAGCAGCAAGTTAATTTTAATTATAATCACGAAGAAAACGTGTTTACGCTACTAAGAGCGCTAAGATTAAGTGACGAAATAACACAAAAAGTTGAGCAGCAATATTCTCAAAAAGGAAACTAATGATGAAAAATTCGTTAAGCATTAAGGCAATCATAGCCCTTGCTGCTATCAGCGCATTGAGCGCATGTACACACAGAGTAGAAGTAGCAGCTAAAGAGCCAATAACTATCAACCTCAATGTAAAGGTTGATCACGAAATTCGTGTAAAGGTAGATAAAGAACTCGATACCCTGTTCAGTGACGACAGCGAATTATTTTAGGAGCTAAATGATGACTATAAAAAATAAATTAAGTATTGCCACTTTAATTGGTGCAGTGTGTATGTCGTTTTCGGCGTGGGCGATTAGTTTAGATGATGCTAAAAGCCAAGGATTAGTGGGTGAGAACAGTTCGGGTTATTTAGGCTTAGTAGTACAAAATAGCGAAGCTAAAGCCGTTGTTGAAGAAATTAACGCAAAGCGTAAAGCTCAGTATTTAAAACTAGCTAAAAAGAACAATCTATCGCTCGCCCAAGTAGAAGCACTCGCAGCGGCTAAAACAATCGAAAAAACCCAAAGTGGTCATTATGTTGAAGTAAATGGCAGCTGGGTTAAAAAGTAACATTGAATTTGATACTTAAAAGCCGAGCCGTTATGCGCTCGGTTTTTTTATGCCTTCTAAAAGTTGCTGCCAAAAGTCGAATCCTTTGCGCCTTGCAAGTTTTATATTGTGCTCTGGTATAGATTCAGGCTCGTTATAGTTATCAAGCGCTTCGCTCATACTTAATTCGCGAATTAAATGCAATGTAGGGTAGGGAGCTCGGTTTGTGTAATTTGCTGCATCATCTTCGTCGCTGTCGGCAAACACGTAATCGGGATGAAAATTAGCAATTTGATATTTACCTTCAAAGCCTTGTGCAACCAGTAGCGCATTGGCTAAATCAACTAAATCTAAAAAGTCTTCAAAATCGCTAAAGCCGTTATCAAACAGTATTAATGTGGTTTCGCGCTCTGGATTTTGATTAAGCTGTGTGCATTGCTCAAGCATATCCATTACCGCATCATCAATTTTTACTGCTGGGCTAAGTACATAATGAATGCAGTTGTTCTCAACTTCTTTGCGGGCAAATGGGCAAAAGTTATATTTTACAATAACAGACGATACCCACTCACGGGTTTGAGTAATAGCTAAATTGGTCATGCTTGTGGCTCTAAATACTGATTAATTATGGTTAATGTTTTTTTAATGGCGCCTTGGTTTTTTAATACGCACTGCTGCGCTTTATTCCCTAAAGTTTGGCAAGCTTTAGTGTTTTGGCTTAAGTTAATTAATTGTGTAGCAAGTTCATCGGTGTTTTCAACAGCCACAGCGCCTTTTAATTTTATAAGCTCAGGGTAGATATGATCGAAATTATACGTATGTGGGCCAGTTATTACGCCAACTGAAAAAGCTGCAGCTTCAAGTGGGTTATGCCCGCCGCGGCGAATTAAACTGCCGCCTACATAACTGACATTACCAGCCCCATATAAACATTGCAGCTCGCCAAGTGTATCAGCTAATAGTACTTGCTCTTTTTGATAGTTATTGTTGCTGCGACGGCTAAAGCTAAGCGGGCTTTGAGCTAACGTGTCGGCTACTTTATCAAACTGCTCAGGGTGTCTAGGGGCAATAACTAAAAGCGAATTAGGGTGTTTTTTTAATAGTTGCTGGTGGGCATTTAATATCATTTCGTGCTCAAGCGGATGAGTAGAGCCTGCTACCCATACAAAACGCTCTTGGGTTTTATATTGTGCTTTAAGGTTTGCAACTGAGGCTAGTTGCTCATTGCTTGGGCTTATATCAAACTTAATTGAGCCTGTAACATGGCTTTTTGAGGAGGTTAAACCGAGCTCAATAAACCGCTCGGCATCTTTTTTATTATGGCTTGCAAGTACCGTGATTGAACGCATAATTATTTGCGTTAACTTGGGCACCTTTTGGTACCCTTGTTGCGATTTTTCGCTCAAGCGAGCATTAAGTACCAGTACCGGAATATTCTTTTTATGGCTTATTGCCATTAAGTTGGGCCAAAGCTCGGTTTCTAATATGCATAGCGCTTGTGGGTTTATACGTTTTAAAAATCGGGCGGTCGAAAACGCAAAGTCCATAGGTAAATAACTACACGCCACGGTATTTTTAAACTGATTAATTATTTGCTCGCGACCTGTAGGGGTATTGCAGGTAATAAGTATATTAAGCTGTGGGTGTTGTTTTTGCAGCGCTTTAATAAGAGGTGCAGCTGCAAGTACTTCACCTACAGAGGCGCAGTGCACAACTAACGGTTTGCCTTTGATTGTAAATAAGCTTTTGCTCACAAAGCCAAAACGCTCTTTAAAGTGTGCGCGATAGCCTTTGTTTTTTTTACCTCTTAATACATATAAGTAAAATACAATCAGCGGGCTAATTAAAATTAAAGCGAATGAGTAAAAAATGCGTGCCATACTGAACTTTTATTGAGGTAAGTGCCCTTAGTTTAACGCGAAAGTGATAATTTCTGAACATGTGAAGCACTAAATTATGTTCCAGTTCAGCTATATTCCTATAAAATACACACAACTAAATAAAACTGTGGAATAATGGATTTAATTTTTTCCTGCCATTTCAGTTCCTAGAGGAATTTTTCATGTCAATTATCGATTCTGTGGCAACAAGCTACGTTGAAAGTTTAAACCGTCATCAAGCCTTATTTGAAACGATGGAGGCTTATCATCAAGAGTCTATGCAGTTATTAGAAGTATGCCATAGTGCATTACAAGCTGGTGGTAAGGTTATTTGGTTTGGTAACGGCGGAAGTGCAGCGGATGCTCAGCATTTGGCGGCCGAATTTGTAGTACGTTATAAATTAGAGCGAGGACCGCTTGCGTCTATGGCACTCACAACCGATACGTCAATTCTTACTGCGCACAGTAACGACTACCACTTTGATACTGTGTTTGAACGCCAAGTTCAGGCTTTATGTAAACCAGAAGATTTAGTGATTGGTTTAACAACCTCAGGTACCAGTGCAAATATTAATTTAGCACTTGAAGCGGCTAATAAAATTGGCGCATTTACAGTTGCATTAACAGGGCGTGATGGCGGAAAAGTAAAAGACATTGCCAAGCTGCCAATTATTATCAAAAACGATGAAACAGCACGTATTCAAGAAGCGCATATGTTTATTGGCCACTGGTTATGTGAAGCCATAGATATGGTTGTTGCGGAGCAGCAGTAATGGATTTATCGCTATTAAAAAACTTATCTAAAGCGCGTATTTTAGTGGTGGGCGATGTAATGCTTGATCGCTACTGGTACGGTGACACTGGGCGCATTTCGCCTGAAGCGCCAGTACCTGTTGTTAAGGTAAGCAAGTTTGAAGACAAAGCCGGTGGCGCCGCCAATGTTGCTAAAAACATTGCTAGGCTTGATGCCAAAGTAGGGCTACTTGGCTTAATTGGGGAAGATGAAAGCGGGCAAATTTTAGAAACAATTTTAAAAGGTGAAAAAATAAGTTCACAACTTGTGAGTGTATGTGATTTACCGACTATTTCTAAAATGCGTGTTATTAGCCGCCATCAACAACTTGTACGCCTTGATTTAGAAGAAACCTTTAGCGAGCAGCATAGCCAACTGTTATTAAATCGCTTAGAGCTGGTGCTTGATGAATACGACTTTGTGGTGTTTTCTGATTACAGTAAAGGCTCGCTCAGCTTAATTAAAGAAATGGTTAGCGTTGCTAAAGCGGCGGGTAAAACTGTACTTATAGATCCTAAATCGCCAGACTTACACTTATACGAGGGCGCAGACTACATTACGCCTAACTTGCATGAGTTTAATTTAGCAGGTGGTAAAACCGGCTCTGAGGACATTTTAGCGCAAAGTGCCCGTGAGCTTATTAGTAAAAATGGTATTAAAGCCATGCTACTTACACGCTCAGAGCAAGGTATGTCGTTAATTAATGCCGATGAAAAACACGACTTTGCAGCTCAGCAATTAGAAGTGAGCGATGTAACTGGCGCAGGCGATACCGTAATTGCAACTTTAGCTGTAATGCTTGGTGCAGGTATGGAGCCTAAAGATGCAGTAGAAATTGCTAATTTAGCCGCCGGTATTGTAGTAAGTAAACTTGGGGCAGCCACAGTGTCACCAGAAGAGCTAAGCCAAAAGCTAGGCCAATACTTACACACTAATGGCGAGCACTACCAAACTCCGTTTGATGATGTACTGCAGCATATTGAGTTTGCAAAGCAAAACGGCGAAACCATTGTATTTACCAATGGTTGTTTTGATATTTTACACGCAGGTCACGTGCGCTACTTAGCACAAGCTAAAGCGCGTGGAGATAGGCTCGTTGTTGGACTAAATAATGATGATTCAATCACTCGCTTAAAAGGCCCCGAGCGCCCGATAAACCCGCTTGATGAGCGCGCAATGGTATTAAGTGCACTTGCCTCTGTAGATTGGGTTATTCCGTTTGGCAGCGCTGAGGAAAACGATACACCCGCTAAATTAATCGAGCAAATAAGCCCTGATATTTTAGTGAAAGGTGGCGATTATACCGTAGAGCAAATAGCCGGTGCCGATCATGTACTGCGCCATGGCGGCAAAGTAGAAGTGCTGACATTTTTAGATGGCTGTTCAACGTCAAAAGTGATTAGCAAAATAAAGCAATAAGTATATTTTGCGAATAAAAAAGGGATGAAAGTGTTGCTTTCATCCCTTTTTTTAAAGCCTAAATATAGTGTATTTAGAATACTGGCTAAAAGTTATATTCGTATTTAGCAAAGGCAGATGTGTCATTTTCTGCATCGTCATTTTGAGATGCAAAAGCACCTAATGTTAAACGCCCACCCATAGTGATTTTTCTATAGCGAAGCTCAAGCTGTTTAGAACTGTAGCCCGTCTTGGTTATTGAGTTACCAATGTCAGGATTGTTCGGGTAACGGTCGCGATTATCGCTGTTGTAATCCACGCTGCGTAGCTTTACTTGCCAATCATCGCCGTTTGAAAGTTGTCCAAGTATTGTTAAAACCACTGATTGCGCATCATTATCAAACGTTGAGCCTATGGTGCGGCCATGGTAACGGTAACCTGATTTATAATCTGAGTGTTCGTAATAACAGTTTTCATTGGTTGATTCTGCTGCGCACGAAACACCCGTATCTATGTATTCTACATTCACTAATACATTTTGATCGTAAATACGTTGGGTCGTTTGGACACCAAATAAATAAGCTCGGTCAGCAGGTTTAAATTGTGAGCTGGCATCCTCACCTATGGTGCTGGCATAAATGGCGTATGGGTGGCTAAACAATGTGTCAGACCAGCGAATATCGAGGCCTGCAAGTTGATTTCCAATTTTAGACTCTAGCTGACTGTCGCAATTTTCATTACCATTAATGCAAGTTGTTTGCCCTGTAATGACATCAATAAAATCACCAGCAGAACTTGGCTGACCTTCACCTGCCCACTGCGCCGACCAACTTACTGCAATTTCTAATTGTTGTAGTGGGCGTATATTTAAGCGACTACTCCACAGTAATGCATCAGGAATCACTCTGGTTGATTCGAGCTTTGCCATTTGTGCTGTAAAACTCCATTGGCCTATCCAGTTTAACCAAGGTGTTTCAAAGGCAGTGCTTTGTTCTCGCGTAATACTTAAAGCGGGAAGCGGCTTTGCATTGCCAGACATTATCAAGCTATTGTCGATACCAGGTCCCCAGAATTGCTCAACAGCACCGCCCCTAAATATCCAATTACCTAGTCTATAGGCTACGTAACTACCATCAAATGAGGTATCGTCACAATCAGTTAATGCCTGCTCATCTTTTATAATGTCATCGCTAGTTTTTCCGCTAATGAAGCATTTTTTACCGTCTTTTCTAGAGCTTAGTGCAACTTTGGCGGCAAAATTATCACCTAGGTAGGCATACGCTGCCGAAAACGCTGATTTTTGAGTGTTGGTCGCGCCAAAGCTCGTTGTATGTATTGGATCTGTGGCTGCATAAGCTGATAATTGCACACTATGTGAACTTGCGTTTTCAGATTTATAACGATGCTTTACACGCAGTAATGCGTCTTGCAAGCTTGGAGATAATTGCTCGATGGGCATACTGTTAACATCATTAATAAAGCTCTTCCACATTAATGGGTATGTTGTTACCGGCGCTAAAATAATACCGGCGTCGGCTAGCTGTTGTATGTCAGCTTTTAGTCCGTAGTCATCTGGTTTAACCCATGGTTCAGCATTAACAGATAAACTGATAGCACTAAATAATGTTGAAAGAATAAAAATTCTGTGTCGCAAAGTTCAGGTCCTTGTGATTAAGATTGCTGGCAAGTTTACCAATCTAAGTATGTTATTGCAGTAAATATTCAAATTTATAGGGTCAATTAAATGTATAAAAATGTAACCTATCTATCGCAACAAAGGCCTGATTGATATACTAAAGATCAAATAGGAAATTGAGAATGCAATGAGCAACAAACGACTTTTATTTATTCCAGTATCGTCACCAGAAGGAATTGGTGAATATATGCGCTCGTTGTTGTTGGCTAATGGGTTGCTCGCTGAGTTTGCTGGGATGCTTGATATTCATTTTATTTTAAACAAGCACACAACTTACGCCGATGTTTGCCCCTTTGATACCACTTTACTTGAGAGCTCAGCAACCAAAGAAGTTGCATTAGTGTGTGACTTTATCACTGCATACAAACCCGACGTTGTTGTTTTTGATTGTGCTGGGCGCGCAGCACATATGAAAGCGGCAAAAGAGGTGGGTGCTAAAGTTGTTTTTATTTCTCAACATGAAAAAAAGCGCGCAAAAGGGTTAAAGCTCAATCGTGCAAATTTAATTGATGTACATTGGGTTGTACAGCCAGACTATTGTATTGCGCCTTTAAGTTGGGTGGAAACTACAAAGCTAGACATGTTTCCCCTTGCTCATCCACGCAATGTTGGGCCTTTTGTTGCACACGCTTCAGAGGAGCAAAAAAAGCAAGTGTTGAACAAGTACGGGCTTGAAGAGAATAATTACTTACTAGTAAATGCAGGTTCTGGTGGGCATACATTTAATAATTTAAATTGTGCAGATACCTATTTCGATACCGCGCTCAAAGCGGGTAAAAAAACGGGTTTAAAAACAGTGGTTGTGTTTGGTTCTAATTATACAAAAATATTACCAAAAACAAGCGAGATTATTTGTTTAACAAGTTTAGAGGGAACTGATTTTTTAGCTTTATTGAGTCAAGCAAAGTTAGCTTTATTGAGTGCTGGTGATACTTTGTTGCAGGCTATTGCATTGCAAACTCCTGTTATAGCTTGTGCTATTTCAAAAGACCAACATACCCGCTTAGAAAATTGCGTTAATGCAGGCGTAGCCATCAAAGCAAGCCTTAATCCTGATGATATAGTGTCTAAAATTGAATACGCAATAGATGACAGGCACTATAAACCTCTCTTGGCTAAATATCGTAAATTAGAGAGTCCTCAAAGTTATAGTGTAATTACAAGTGCGGTAAAAAATATGCTTGTAGGAAGCCGTGCATGAACATTGTGATTGTTATTGACTCCCTTGTTGGCGGTGGCGCAGAAAAAGTTATGCTTACTTTAGCTGAGCAACTTGTTGAACTTGAGCATCACGTTACTTTATTGTCACTTGCAAGCTCCATTGAATATGACATCCCTGAATGCATTAATGTCGATAGTTTATTTCCTGATAGGGCTTCAAAAGTCGATCGCTTTTGGAACATAAATAAAAGCGTTGCGAAGTTAGAAGCCTGGTTTAACAATAAACAAAGAGATATAGGTACTATAGATTTAGTACTTTCAAACCTTGATAGAAGCAATAATTTACTCGCTAAAAGCACGGTTGAAAATGTACATTTTGTTGTGCATAACTCAGTAAATTCAGAGCTTGCTAGACAGAAAAAGCTGGGTCCGTTCGCTTATCGTTATCTTAAAAACTCAAAGCAAAACTTAAATGGTAAGTCACTTGTTTGTGTATCTAAAGGTGTAGAGCAAGAAATCACTCAAGGCGATTTAATTACCCCAAGTGCAATAACCACTATTTATAACCCCTTTAATTTAGCCGAAATAAAACGCCAATCTGTTGACGTTAATATAGCTATTCCGCAGTCGCCTTATTTGATTCATGTAGGGCGCTTAGCTAAGCAAAAACGTCACGATATTTTATTTGCGGCATTTGCCAAGCTTGATAAAAAATACAAATTGGTTCTTTTATGTAATAAGCCTAGCAAAGCATTTAAGCTTGCAAAAGAGTATGGCATTGCAGAGCAGCTGATTGTCCCTGGTTTTGAACAAAATCCTTATAATTGGATTAAGCAGGCTGAAGCATTGGTGTTGAGCTCTGACTTTGAAGGGTTGCCAACAGTATTAATTGAAGCATTAGCTGTTGGCACGCCGGTAGTAAGTACTAATTGTACGTTTGGGCCTAGCGAAATATTAACAGGCGAGCTGGCTAATTACTTAGTACCTATAGAAAATAGCGAAGAGCTAGCGGCTAAAATAAAACACGTTTTAGCAAATAAGCCGAGTGTGGAAAGCGCCGATATTTTGCAAAAAGTGGATGCTAAGCTAGTAGCTCAGCAGTATTTGGCTCTACGCAGATAGTTTTTGGCTATAAAGGGCATTGAACGTTTCCCAATCATTGCTTTGCCAATTAAAGACGCTATTACGGCCTTGTTCTTTTGAAAATGAACGCTTTAAGCGCGCTATATTACTTTGTTGCCATTGCGGGTTAGGAACTTTTAACTCCCCGCGATCAAAGTCGATAATATATACGTCGCCGTCTTCATTAAATAAAATATTATTGATATTTAAATCGGCGTGATACACCCCTTTGTTATGAAATAGCGCAATAGTGTTGGCTATGCTTTCAAGCTCACTACTATTTAAAGGGCGCTCAATTAGAACGTCGAGCAGGCTTTTAGCGCCGCTAACCGCTTGTGTAATTATATCGCCGCGGTAAATCAAACCAATATTGCTTACTCTGGCTGCAATTGGCTTGGGTACATTTAGACCGAGTTCAATAAGCTTTATCATTAAGCTGAACTCTTTACATACGCGGGTGTTGTTAAGGCCAAGGTAGAGGTATTGATCGCTTAATACCTTACCAACAAAACCGCCACGCCAATAATGCCTAAGTACAGCAGTTAAATCATCGTGTTTAAAAAACCATGCTGTAGCGCGGCCTTTTTTAGCGCCCACTATTTTGTTTTGCTTTTGCCAATAAGTTGCATCAAACCAGTTTATATCAACAAGGTTAAAATAATCTGGATGGCTTAAAATAGTGTGCTTGCCGTGCGTTAGTGTTTTAAACATAGCTCGTTAAAATAATTCAATAATAGGTATATATTAACGTGTTTTATGGCGAAGGATAAGTGCTTGCATTAACGCGAGTATAATTTAAGATCCCAGCATACTATTTAAAGCCTAACGGAATGCGTAACTCAAGTGCCTAACTACTTCTCTATTTGTATTTTAAGACTCTCTGCTATTGGTGATGTATGTCATGCTGTTAGTGCTGTTCAAGCAATTCAAAAAGCGCATCCTAATGCAAAAATAACCTGGGTAATGGGTAAAATAGAGGCTATGTTACTTGCTGATTTACCAGGCGTAGAGCTGGTAATATTTGATAAAAAAGAAGGTAGAGCTGCGCTTAAAAAATTAAAAAATACCTTTAGTGGTAAGCAGTTTGACGTGCTTCTTAATATGCAGGTGGCATTAAGAGCAGGTTTTGTAGCACGCTGTATACCTGCAAAAGTAAAAATAGGGTTTGATTGGGCACGCTCAAAAGAACTACACAGTTTGTTTATAAATAAACGTATAGCCCCACAAAAAGAAGCGCACGTGCTCGAGGGGTTCAAAGGGTTTGCGGGTGCAATTGGCGTAGATGACTACACGCCTACATGGCAAATGCCTTATAGCGCACAAGATCAAAACAAAGCAGATGAGTTACTAGGGCAAGAGTATTTAGCCAACAAGCTATTTGTAATTTCGCCAGCGGCTAGTAAAGCTCAGCGAAACTGGTTGCCTGAACGTTATGCTGTACTTGCTGACTACGCGCATGAGCAAGGTTTTAATGTCGCTTTAACCGGTGGGCCTACTGAGCTTGAAGTAAATTTAGCGAATAACATTATAAAACATAGCAATAGCCCAATTTTAAATTTAGTTGGTAAAACAAAGCTTAAAGAGCTGCTATGTGTTTTAAAAAGAGCTGATTTAGTACTTGCCCCCGATACTGGCCCTGCTCACATGGCAGTAACGGTTGGCACACCAGTTGTTGGTTTATATGCGCATTCAAACCCTGCACGCACTGGCCCTTATTTATATCAAGATTATGTGGTAGAGGTTTATCATCAAAATTTACTTGAGCAAACGGGTAAAACTGCGCAGCAAGTCCCCTGGGGTACCCGAGTTAAAGGGGATGATTTAATGAGCCAAATAACGACAGATAGCGTAAAAACAATGTTTGACTATGTTGTGAAAAAAGAGGGGCTTGAATGAGTATTAAACTACATAAAGCGCTTTTTTTAGACCGTGACGGCGTGGTTAATGTAGATCACGGCTATGTATATCAAAGTGAAAAGTTTGAATTTATTAAGGGCATTTTTAGTACCTGTAAAACATTTTTCGACGCGGGCTATAAAATTATAGTAGTCACAAACCAATCAGGCATTGGGCGAGGTTATTATACTGAGGCTGAATTTAAAGCGCTTACTCAGTGGATGAAAACGCAATTTAGTAACCACGACATTAAAATTGCCGATGTCTATTTTTGTCCGCATCACCCTAAAAAGGCGTTGCCCGAATATTTAAAGCAATGTGATTGCAGAAAGCCAGCCCCAGGCATGTTGCTGCAAAGCATAAAGGAGCATAATATCGATCCTGAGCAGAGTATTATGGTTGGTGATAAGCTCAGTGACATGCAAGCTGCTCAAAAAGCTGGTATTGCAACCCGAGTATTAGTGCGTTCAGGGCAAAGCTTTGACGGAAGCGCAAAGCAAAATGCCGATTTAGTGATTGATTCAATAGATGATTTAACTAAACGTTTACCGTTATAAAAACACGCTTTATTTAAGCGTGTAAACTGGCACATATTCCTTACATTGAGCGCGTTTGCGACGAACTGCAAACCGTGCATTTTTCTCGTTAAACTTTTACAATACACACCATCATAAACAGTGGCATAAACGTTGTTGTTTACCCGTTCAATTAAATGGAGACTACAGATGAGAGCATCTGCTTTTTTTAGCCAATTACAAGAGCAAATTGAAGACGTTAAAGCCCAAGGCCTTTATAAAAGCGAGCGTATAATTACCTCGCAGCAACAAGCTCAAATTGAAGTAGCATCTGGCGATAAAGTTATTAACTTTTGTGCTAACAACTACCTTGGCCTAGCAAATAGCCCTGAGTTAATTAAAGCAGCGCAAGGCGGTTTAGACGACCACGGTTTTGGTGTGGCCTCTGTGCGTTTCATCTGTGGTACGCAAGACATTCACAAAACACTTGAGCAAAAAATTAGTGCATTTTTAGAAACCGAAGACACCATTTTATACTCTTCTTGTTTTGATGCTAATACAGGCTTGTTTGAAACTATTTTAGGTGCTGAAGATGCAATTATTTCTGATTCACTTAACCATGCTTCGATTATCGATGGCGTTCGTTTATGTAAAGCTAAGCGTTTTCGCTATGCAAATAACGACATGGCTGACCTAGAAAAGCAATTAATTGCCGCAGACGAAGCTGGCGCTAAAACAAAGTTAATTGCCACTGACGGCGTGTTTTCTATGGACGGGGTAATTTGTAATTTAGAAGCCGTGTGCGATTTAGCAGATAAGTACGATGCGCTTGTTATGGTTGATGACTCTCACGCTGTAGGTTTTGTTGGCGAAAACGGTAAGGGTACACCTGAATACTGTAACGTACTTGACCGTGTAGATATAATTACTGGTACATTGGGTAAAGCGCTGGGCGGCGCATCAGGTGGTTACACCTCAGGTAAAAAAGAAATTGTTGAGTGGTTACGTCAGCGTTCTCGCCCATACTTATTCTCAAATTCATTAGCGCCTTCAATTGTAACTGCATCAATTAAAGTACTAGAGATGCTTGAAAATGGCGGCGAACTTCGCGCTAAGCTTTGGTCAAATGCGAAGTACTTCCGTGAGCAAATGGAAGCAGCAGGCTTTACCTGTGCAGGTAAAGATCATGCCATCATTCCTGTAATGCTAGGTGACGCTAAAGTAGCCTCACTTATGGCTGATAAATTACTTGCAGAAGGTATTTATGTGACTGGTTTTTCATTCCCTGTTGTACCAAAAGGCCAAGCACGTATTCGTACGCAAATATCAGCAGCGCACAGTATAGAGCAGCTAGATACAGCGATTGCAGCCTTTACCCGCATTGGTAAAGAAATGGGCGTTATTTAATTTTTAAAACTAAGAAATGACTTGGTTTTTGTGAGCGTAAATTATGAAAGCATTATCTAAATTAAAAGCAGAACCGGGTATCTGGATGACAGATGCACCTAAGCCTGAAGTGGGCCATAACGATCTGTTAATTAAAATACGTAAAACAGCGATTTGTGGCACCGACGTTCATATTTATAAATGGGACGAGTGGGCGAGTAAAACAATTCCTACACCAATGGTTGTTGGCCATGAATACGTTGGTGAAGTGGTTGATATGGGTCAAGAAGTTCGCGGCTTTTCAGTGGGTGACCGGGTATCTGGCGAAGGTCATATTACCTGTGGGCATTGTCGAAATTGTCGTGCTGGGCGTGTGCATTTATGCCGTAACACCACAGGAGTTGGTGTTAATCGCGAAGGCGCGTTTGCTGAGTACTTGGTGATCCCTGCATTTAATGCATTTAAAATTCCAGACAACATATCTGACGAATTAGCCTCTATTTTTGACCCATTTGGCAATGCTGTACACACAGCCCTTTCGTTTGATCTAGTAGGAGAAGATGTACTAATTACTGGTGCCGGTCCTATAGGTATTATGGCTGCAGCTGTTGCAAAACATGTAGGCGCGCGTCATGTAGTAATTACTGATGTTAACGAGTACCGATTAGAGCTTGCCCGCAAAATGGGCGCAACTCGCGCGGTGAATGTTGCAAATGAAAAGCTTGAAGATGTTATGACCGACCTAGGCATGACAGAAGGCTTTGATATTGGTCTTGAAATGTCGGGTGTGCCAAGTGCATTTAATTCAATGCTTAATAATATGAACCATGGTGGCAAAATTGCCATGCTCGGTATTCCACCATCAGACATGGCAGTAGATTGGAACCAAGTTATTTTTAAAGGTTTAGTGATTAAAGGTATTTATGGTCGCGAAATGTTTGAAACCTGGTACAAAATGGCAAGTTTAATACAGTCAGGTCTTAATTTAAGCCCAATCATTACACATCAATATTCTGTAGATGACTTCCAAGCTGGCTTTGATATGATGATTTCAGGTCAGTCAGGAAAAGTAATTTTAAACTGGGATTAATTCCAAAAAAATTGCAAGAAGGGCGGCTATGGCCGCCTTTTTTATTTTATTTATTAAAGAGAGTTCAATGGCATTTAAACATATATCTATTGCGCAAACGCATGAGTTATTAGACAAAGAAGACGTAGTAATTGCAGATATACGCGATCCAAACTCATATCAAGCAGGCCATATTCCGGGGTCAGAGGCACTATCGAACGCAAACATTGCCCAGTTTATGATGGAAAAAGAGTTTGATCAGCCCATTATTATTGTTTGTTACCACGGCATGAGTTCGCAAGGTGCTGCTAGTTACTTAGTTGAGCAAGGTTTTGAGGATGTATATAGCATGGATGGTGGCTTTACAGCCTGGGAAGCGGCCTACAGCGAGAAAGTTGAACGATGATAGAGCTTGGCAGTTTAAATAACCCGCGTGCCGCACAAGGCTTTATAGATTATTTAAAAAGCCAAGGTTTAGACGGGCACTTACATTCAACTGATGGTAGCCACGTTATTATTAGCGTATCTGAAGAGCATTTTCATCAGGTACAGCCGCTTTGGGCTGAGTTTACTCAAAACCCAGGCCATTCTCGTTACCAGCAAGCTTCTTGGAGAGTAGGTAGTACGCAATCACCTTTAAAATACCAAGGGCAATCGCTTAACCTTAAAGCGCGGTTCAAAGCGCTGAGTTGGCTTAATCAATCGGTAAGTGTACTCAGTATTGTTATTTATGTTGCATTTTTACTGGGTGGTTTCGAGAGCATTTATTCTGCATTACAGTTTAACCCCTCATACCCATTGACGTGGTTTACGCCAGCCTTGGTTCACTTTAGTGCTATACATATTGTGTTTAACTTAATTTGGTGGATATCGCTTGGTGACAATATTGAAAAACAATGCGGAAAATTGAGCTTAATTGGCCTGTTTTTTATTACTGCTTTAATTAGTAGTTGGGCGCAATATTTAATTGTTGGGCCTAATTTTGGTGGGCTAAGTGGCGTGGTATACGGCTTACTGGGGTATTGCTGGATCCATAGCTTTTTAAATCCACAAAAACCCGCATTGGTGAGTACCTCAATTATAGGTTTTATGCTTGTTTGGTTAGTGCTTGGTTTTGCTGATGTGTTGTTTGTTGGGATGGCAAATTGGGCACATTTAGGGGGGCTAGTGAGCGGAATGGCGTTTGCCTACACCGCTCAACTGTTCACTACAAAGCATACAAATAGTTGAATTTAGTGATATAAATACTTAGTAAATAGTACTTCACGTATAATTTCTTGGCCTGTTTCTTCTTTTAACAGGCTTTTTAACTTTTCTATACATTTTGCGCGAATTTCTTCTCGACCAGTCAATGACTTTATTTTTTCTTCTGGCTCTTTCGAAAAAATCTCTACAATAGCATCTCTTAATAAAGGGGTATGATGTTCAACAATGGCTATGTCTGAATTGTTACTAAGCATTAGGTCAACGGTAACGCGCACGTAACCCATTTTTTTACTTGATGCGCCAATATAATTAGTAATTATGTCAGGTTCAAAACCAAAATAACCAACCGTTGACTCTGCACGGGCACTTAGGCTCACTAAACTCATAATTAATGTAAGAAGACCTACGTATACTATTTTTTTCATATTTAAAGCGTTTCCGAAAACCTGTTGTAAATAGTTTATACTTAATAATAGGTAATAAACAGCGCCAAGCAATTATTTATATTAGTTACTTAGGTTGGTGAATAGGCACTTTTTCAAATGCTTAGGCAATGTTATCATTTGCTTGGATTATATTTTATTGAGTTATTGTGACAACTTTTCCTTTATCTTTATCAGCTAACTGGCTATCGGATATACAAACCGATGACTTAACACCTACAGAGCAAGAATGGCTTTTTGAGCCGCATTCTTTAACCGCTAAGCTAAAAAGTAAAGCAACCTCTTTTAGTGTAAAAGTACTCAGCGAACAGGCGTTTAATTTAAGTCATGAACAACAGCAATTACTAGGCTGTAAAACGTCATCGGCGTTAAACCGAGAGGTGCTTTTGTTGTGCGATAATAACCCCATGGTTTACGCTCAAAGTTGGCTGCCAAATAACCAAACGCACAACTCGCTTCATAATATGGGGGAGCGCCCTTTAGGCGATGTTATTTTTCAACAACCTGAGCTTGTTCGTCAAAATATTGAAATTGCGCGTTTTGATAGCAAACATTCATTACAGAATTTGGTTACCCAGCTAAATTTACCAACTCAAACACTATTAGGCAGGCGTAGCGTGTTTTCGTTAAATGATTACCAATTTTTGGTGGCGGAAGTATTTTTACCTGGGGCGTACCTTTACTCATGAAATTAGCAGGTTTAAAAGCAAAACATTTTTCTTATTATTTACAGCTTATGCGTGTTGATAAGCCCATAGGTACTTTATTGCTTTTATGGCCAACCTATTGGGCTTTATGGCTTGCAAATAGTGGGATGCCGAGCTTAATTAATTTTATAGTGTTTACTTTGGGGGTTGTAGTAATGCGCAGTGCGGGCTGCGTAATAAATGATTTTGCAGATAGAAAAATAGATGGTTCTGTAAAACGCACAGCCCAACGTCCTCTTGCATCTGGTACTGTCGCAAGCGGCGAAGCGCTAAGTCTATTTTTATTACTGATCACTTTAGCATTTATTTTGGTTTTAATGCTGAGCGTTAACACTATTGTATTGTCTGTTGGTGCACTTGCGCTCGCGTTTTGCTATCCGTTTATGAAGCGATATACCCAGTTGCCACAAGTCGTGCTGGGTGCAGCATTTGGTTGGGCAATTCCTATGGCTTATATGGCATCTATTGATGCACTACCTCTTCAGGCTTGGTTGCTGTTTGCTGCAAATGTATGCTGGACGGTTGCGTACGATACCATGTATGCCATGGTCGATAGAGATGATGATGTGAAAATTGGTGTTAAATCTACCGCTATTTTATTTGGTCGCTTTGACCGTCATATCATTTTTATATTAAATGCTCTATTTATCGCACTTGTTGCTTATATTGGGGTAATTAACCAGTTAAATATGGCTTTTTGGGCTGGATTACTTATAGCCACAGCATTACTCGTTTACCAACAAGTATTAATTTTAAAACGTGATAGAGACGCATGCTTTAAAGCTTTTTTAAATAATCATTATGTTGGTATGGCTATTTTTATTGGTCTATTGCTCTCGTACCCCATTAACATTTAGCTATATTAACGAGGTGGATCAACTATTCCGCTAATGGATGCGTTTTTTCTAAACCAGCCAGCAATTGAATACCGATTATCTACTGCTGTTAATACTTCGTGAACAAAGCGTTCGCTTTCAAATAAAACTAATGTCCCCGCTTCTGGCGAAATGGTAACTTCAACCACTTTGCTTTTAGGCTTATAAATAACAAGCTCACCGCCCTCATTGGGCGTGTTTAAGTATAAAACGCTAGTAAATACTCTATTAGATCGTCCTTTAAATGCATCGACATGTTTTTTATAAAAATCACCGTGAGTGTATTTTGCGTAGTGGCATTCGTAATCAAACAGCCCCATAAAAAAAGTGCGATTGAGCGTTGTGCGAATACTTTCCATAATAGCTAGGTAGGTTAATTGTGCTTGGGACGAACCATCAAACCAATAAGTTTTATCTTTTCGAATATTATCGTCAATTTGTAAATGATTTAAGCGACCAATACCGGCATGGCTAAAATGCGGATTTATGCGATAACAATCAGCCATTAAATCAGCTATTAATTCTTTGTTTAAGGCATCAGGAATAACTGTATAACCGCGGCTTTCAATATCGTTATAAAACGGGCCATCGGTTGAAAAGTTGATCATTTAGGAGGTTCTTTTTTTGAAGGTGCGCCAGTTTAGCCGAAAAAGAGTAAAAAGCTATTGTTTTATGTCGCACCTGTCTCAAAAAAGAACGCTGAATTAATTCAGGGTTGTGGCTGCTTTTTTAATAAGTGAAAGCAAATGTGCTAAGTGCTCCGTAACTGTGGTTTGTTGGTTTGTTTGAACAATTAGTTGCTCATGGCTTAAATCTTTATTTGTTTTTAACTGAACAAGATCGGTGTGTTCTGCCACAGTGTTTGCATGCTCAATGCTGGCGATTGCAAAACTATCGGATTTAATAATGCCAGAGATAACCTGTTCAATACTGCCCATTTTGATAGTTGATGATTTATTTAAAGAATCAATGGCCTCGTTCAGCATGCTTTGAACTTGTTTTGATTGAGAGAAACAACCAAAGGCTGAATAGGAGTCTAGTTGGTGTTTGCTTATGTCATTTTTTTGGGCAAGCGGGTGATGCTTAGATACAAATAAAATAAGCTGATCAGGCAAATGAATATCACTACCAATACTATTTACAGCTTGAGAATAAACGCTAATGTCTATTTCACCTTCCTGAAGCTTGCGTGTTAACTCATGCTGTTCTTGCAATTGCATTTCGATTTTTACATGTGGGTATTGCGCTAAAAATTGACCGCATGAAATAGGCACAATGTTACTCGCTTTATTAGTGTAACCAATAATGAGTTTTTCATCGGCATTGCCATGAACAGACTGAAACAGGCGTTTTTTGGTGTTTTCTAATTCGGTAAGTGTATTTTTGGCGTAATCTAAAAATAGTTCGCCTTCAGGAGTCAGTTTTACTGAGCGGGTTGAGCGCGTAACTAACTCATAGCCCATTTCATCTTCTAGGGTCTGAATACTGCGGGTAAGTGCAGAAGTACTAATTTTTGTTTTTTCTGCGGCTTGTCTGAAGTGGCGTAACACACCCAGTGCTACAAATTGTTCTAATTGGTCAAATCTCACTTTATAGTCCCTTTTTATAAGTAAGTTGTGATGTACTAATACATCAATTTTCTGTCTGTCTAAGTTATTAATAAATATATGTAAATTTAAAAAAGATAAACTACACAATATATTTGTTTGCACAATAATAAAAGTGTAAAGATGTTAAAAAGTATTAACCTTTAGACTAAAGACTAATAATTTTTTATTTACCTAACATCCTTATCTGGCAAAGTTAATACTAAAAAGCAGGTATAAATCTATAAATAAAAATATTAGGTAAATTTATTATGCTAATTAATGAAAAAGTATGCCACAAAGTAGGGCATTGATTAAGCAATAATTAAAATATTTGCACGAATTTTAGTCTTTTAGCTTGTTTTATTATCAAAGTTTTTGTTTGCTCTGTTACTTAATGGTTTGTTTTCAATATTTTGAAGTTCAATTTCTATTGCATCACATGAAATATGAATTTCAAATAAAGACGTTAGTAAAGATAAACTTAAACAGGTTAGGCTTACGCCAAATAAAATAATTCCTGTGGTATTAAACTCAATAAAAAGAGCAAACATAGACAAGGTACATAATAAAAAAGAGCCTACACCGTAAACTTGCATGGTTCTTATGAGCTTTATGCGCTTTCTTAAATTGGTAATTTGCGCAACCACCACAGGGCGAATTGACTCGCCTTCTCTGGCATTTAACTCTCTTATTAATTGCGCAAGTACTAAAAATCGGTTTGTATAAGCAAGAAGTAACAAAGATATAGCTGGAAAAAGTAGACCCGGAGTTGTAAGTGTCATGCTTGCGCCTTTTTGAATATTGTTTAATAAATTTCTCAATACCTCAAGGTATTGTACACACAAAATAATCGAGGTCGATATTGCAAACTTATAAAAACACAACAGATAGTGCTTTTAATTGGATAACAATTTATAAGGCAGCCAACACGTTAGAGGCTAATATTGTTAAGGGGTTAATTCAAGCGGGTGGAATAGAGTGTAAAGTTGTAGGAGAAATGCTTCAAGGTGCACTTGGGGAAATTCCTTTCGATCAGGCGCAAGTGAGTATACAGGTTTATGCGATAAAAGAGCGCCATGCGCGACAAATATTGGTAAACTATCAGCAAGTAAAACAATCCGCTCCAGATTGGGTTTGTCCTAACTGTAATGAGCATAATGGATCAACATTTGATTTTTGTTGGTCATGTGAGACGTTAAAGAATGACTAAAGCAAATAATTTTCAGCGTATTAGAGAGCTAAACTATTTACAAAAAGCGGTATTAGCAAGTGCGCTAATTGAACGTATGTTGCCAAATTATGGCTTATTTAGTGAGGCTACGGGGTTTGGTGATGAAACGTTACTTCGTAATGCGCTTAATGTTTGTTGGGAAAAAATCTTACTGCCAAAAAGTAAGATTGACTTAGAAAAGCAAGTTGAAAAAGTGGAACCTAATGTTCCAGAACTCGCTGATTTTGATATGTTTGGTACATACCCAGCTATTGATGCGGCAACGTCATTACTGAGCTTGATGCATGGTTTAATGGCACAAGACGATAAAGAGTTTGTAAGTGTAAGTAAAATTTCGCAAGCAACCGTTGCGCGCTTTATTGAATACCAGATGACAGTTGAAGGTGAAATTGCAGACAACACGGCTGTTAGGGAGCACCCTTTAATGCAGTACGAAATTGAAGTGCTAGCCGAGCTTATTGACTTTGTTGAAGGTATGGGGCGTATTACTTCAGAAAGTGTAAAGGCGCTGAAAAAATTTGCTGTTGTTGATGGTCAAACAAATATTGGTTTGGCGTTATAAACAAATTAAGTAACTTGAACTTTGGTTAAGTAGTGATAAAAAAGCAGGAGAAGTACAGTGCGAATTTTAGGCATTGAGTCGTCATGTGATGAAACAGGTATAGCAATATATGATGACGAGAAAGGCTTATTAGCTCATCAGTTATATAGCCAAGTAAAAGTACATGCTGACTACGGTGGCGTGGTTCCCGAACTGGCGTCACGCGATCATGTTCGTAAAACGCTTCCGCTTATTGATGCTGCTTTTGCTCAAGCGGGTTGTGGTCCTGAAGACATAGACGGTATTGCTTATACAGCCGGCCCTGGTTTAGTTGGGGCGCTATTAGTGGGTACTTCAATTGGTCGCTCATTGGCTTACGGATGGGATATCCCTGCTGTTGCGGTTCATCATATGGAGGGGCACCTACTTGCTCCCATGCTTGAAGACAAGGTGCCAGAGTTTCCGTTTATTGCTTTACTTGTTTCTGGTGGCCACACCATGATGGTAAAAGTTGAAGGAATTGGCCAATACGAAGTATTGGGCGAGTCTGTTGATGACGCTGCAGGTGAAGCCTTTGACAAAACAGCTAAATTATTAGGTCTTGATTACCCGGGTGGTCCCCGCTTAGCAAAATTAGCAGAGCAAGGTATTCCAAAGCGATTTATCTTTCCTCGCCCAATGACTGATAAACCCGGGCTTGATTTTAGTTTTAGTGGATTAAAAACCGCGGCGTCGATTACCATACGTGAAAATGACGATGACGAGCAAACTAAAGCTGACATTGCGCATGCATTTCAAACCGCTGTTATTGATACCTTGGTTATTAAATGTAAGCGAGCGCTAAAGCAAACAGGTATCAAGCGTTTAGTGATTGCGGGCGGTGTAAGTGCAAATACCCAGCTTAGGCTTCAGCTTGAAAGAGTCATGCAGGGTATGAAGGGCGAAGTGTATTATCCGCGTACGGAGTTTTGTACTGATAACGGTGCAATGATTGCTTATGCCGGTATGCAACGTTTAAAAGCAGGGCAGTTTGCAACCCTTGATATGAAAACTAAGCCTCGGTGGCCAATAGATAGCCTCGAGCCTATTTAAGTACTTTGTTATGTTGGTTTGTTTTCATCAGTGGGGGCTTTTTTAGCTCCCACTTTTGGTTCTTCACCAGCAAATAATCTCACTATGTTTGTTCGATGGCGAAAAATAATAAGCATCGTAATAAAAACCACTGGCAGCGTGTAGAGTGGCTTAATTAACCACGTATAAAGCGGTGCGAGTAAAACGGTGACTAGGGCGGCAAGAGAAGAATAGCGACTCACTGCGACTATAATTAGCCAAGTAGTAATTAATAACCCAGCTAGGGATAAACCTATTGGGAGTAAAGCCCCAAATGCTGTTGCAACGGCTTTACCTCCTTTAAAATTAAAAAATACAGGGTACATGTGGCCTAAACAGGCGCCAACGGCAACTAAGCCAAGTACCAAAGGCTCAAGTTGTAAAAAATAAGCCCCCCACACGGGTATCGTACCTTTTAAAATATCAAAAACAAGAACTAAAACAGCAGGGAAAGCGCCACCTAAGCGGTAAACATTAGTTGCGCCTGGATTATTTGAGCCATGTGTACGGGGATCTTGAAGTTTAAATAGACGCGACACTAAGATAGCCGATGAAATCGACCCAAGTAGGTACGCTAAAACAAACATCAAAATAGCTAACACATAGTTCCTTATATTTTTATCGTTATACCCATTACATTTAATGCAATTAACATCGTTTTTGGGCTATTATTGGCGGCAAAATTTATCGTGAAAATTAATATACTTCTACCAAATTTAGCTAAACGCGTTATTTTGCTATTGTAGAAGGAATTTTTACATATTTAAACACTGATTAAAGCATATACAATATTAATTTTTAATTAGTTTATGTGGTTAGAACAGTTGTTGGTCTTTTGGAGTATCAATGGATAAGGTATTTATATCTCAATTGCACGTCGACACTATTATTGGAGTGTACGACTTTGAAAAAGAAAGTAAACAGAGCCTTTATTTTGATATTGAAATGCTAAGTGATATTAAACCAGCCGCCGCAAATGATGACATTAATCTAGCACTTGATTACGCAAAAGTAAGCGAGCGTGTCATTGCGCATAGCACAGCTAAACCTGTTGAGTTACTTGAAACACTTGTTGAACAATTGGCAGACATTATTTTAACTGAGTTTAATACAACACAAGTTAAAATAAGAGTGAGTAAACCTGCTGCAGTTACGCAAGCGCAAACTGTTGGAGTAGAAATAACACGTAATAAGGCAAGCGTTTAAATGGCGCAAATATTTATTAGCCTTGGGTCAAATATTAACAAAGAGCACTATATGCAAAGTGCCTTAAAAGCACTTAAAACGCATTTTACGAATATAGAGCACTCGTCTGTTTTTGAAAGCGAAGCTGTTGGTTTCGTAGGTAATAACTTTTATAATTCGGTCGTTGGGGCAAAAACAGACAAGCCGTTAGCTGAAGTGTGTGCATTACTAAAAAAAATAGAGCGTGATAATGGTCGCACACCAAACGATAAAAAGTTCAGCCCAAGAACCCTTGATTTAGATTTATTGTTTTACGACGATGTTATTTGCGATAGCCCCGCGCAATTACCACGTGACGAAATAACTAAAAATGCATTTGTATTACAGCCTCTCAGTGAGGTTGCCCCCGGTTTTTATCACCCTGTAGCTAAGCAAACAATTGCTCAATTATGGAATGCATATAATAACCCTCAACAAAAACTATGGAAGGTGGAGTTTTCTAACCCATGAGTATTTTAGAAATAATAATTTTAGCGCTAATTCAAGGTTTTACTGAGTTTTTACCCATATCTAGCTCGGCACATTTAATTTTACCCTCACAAATATTAGGGTGGGAAGACCAAGGACTTGCTTTTGATGTTGCAGTGCATGTAGGGACATTAATAGCGGTTGTTATTTATTTTCGTAAAGAGGTGGCTGACATTCTCAGTGCGTGGTTTAAATCGTTTGGCACACAAGGTAAAACAGACGACAGTAAACTCGGCTGGTGGATTATTTTAGGGACAATACCTGCTGCTGTATTTGGTTTGTTACTTAAGGATTTTGTTGAGTTATACCTTCGAAGTGCATGGGTCATTGCAGCTACGACGATTATTTTTGGCCTATTGCTTTGGTACGCTGATGCTAAAGGGAAACAAGTTAAAACAATTTATCAACTTAATTGGAAGTCGGCTTTAATGATTGGCTTAGCGCAAGCCGTTGCTATGATCCCGGGTACCTCTCGTTCAGGTATTACAATGACAGCGGGTTTAATGCTAGGCATGAATAAGCAAAGTGCAGCGCGCTTTTCGTTTTTACTCGCTATTCCTGTAATTTCAATGATGGGGCTTTATTACACAATAGAACTTGCATTGGGTGATCATGTTGTTGAATGGGGTACATTGTTACTAGGTGTGGTACTGTCTTTTCTATCTGCTTATGCGTGTATTTATTTATTTTTAAAAGTGATTGAACGAATGGGAATGTTACCTTTTGTAATTTACCGGTTAGTTTTAGGCTTGGGGTTAATTGTTTTTTTAAGTATGTAATTTAATAGCCTCAGTATTATGAAAAAAGCACCGTTAGGTGCTTTTTTGACTTATAAATTAAGTAGATAGGCCTCAATAAATTGACTTTGATTAGGTGCTTTAGGTGATGTTTTAAACGTTAATACACCGTCGTTTTGGCGAAGCTTTAGTTTATCGCTAAATTGACAGTTGATTGTGTTGAAGTGCGCTATATCTTTTTTAAACTTTATATCTTTTTTACACATATTAACCATTTCATCTGCTACTTGAGCACAAAAAGAACCAACCGCATAAGTCTGCAGAAGAGTGTCATCAATTGAATCCCATTTTATAGTCGTTTTAATACTTAGGCCGCACTGATTTGTGACTGAATCGTTTGCGGTATTTATTTTTGATTGTTGATATTTTAAATGCTTTTGACGGTTAAAAAGAGCAAGTTCGGCTTGAGTCCCTTTATTGATATGCTGTTGATACTGAGCCTTCAAATCTTCAACAATAGCAGGGTTAGCCCCTTCTTTTTTTGCTAAATAAATACCTTCTCTCGTGTCTGGTATGTATAAAGTATAGCTGCAACAACGGTAACCCTTATCAATGCTTATTAAGCTTCGCTCAGTTCCATCGTATGTAAATTTATAAGCTTTATTACTCCCTCGTGGCTTTAGATCCATTAAAAATGTGATGCCATCAATGTCGTGGTTGATCCCGGTTACTTTAACAAGTGCTTGTTTTTGATCTTTAGTAGGAGCTATTACAACACTGTAGCCTTCTTGAGAAGTAAGCTCTATAGGATATTTTGCAAGATCGAGGGCAAAACTCTGCGACGATAAAAATAGAAAGGTCAAAAATAATAACTTCTTCATAGAAAATCCTTTTAAATAATTAAAAACGTATGCGCATATGAGTTTATAGCATTGATACAACTTGATCAAAAGTGAGTACAGTTAGCTAAGTTGAACGAATAACAGTTAAAAGTTAAAGGCGATGATATGCACTTTTTAACCCATCGAAATACCTACATATAATGGTAAGTAAGCGCGAAGTTTGGCATTATAGCGCCATTAAACTTTGCACAGCTGCAAAGTGAGCATACGGTTTAAGGAAAGTATATGCATATTCATATTTTGGGCATTTGCGGTACGTTTATGGGTGGTATTGCAGCCATTGCTAAGTCGCTTGGCCATAAAGTAACAGGTTCAGACCAAAACGTTTACCCACCTATGAGCACCCAGCTTGAAGATCTTGGTATTGAGCTCACTCAAGGTTACGACGTATCTCAATTAGAGCCAAAACCCGATATGGTAGTGATTGGTAATGCGATGAGCCGAGGTAATCCGTGTGTTGAATATGTGTTAGACAACAGCTTACCTTATACCTCAGGTCCAGAGTGGTTAAAGCATAACTTATTGCAAAACTCGTGGGTGCTTGCGGTAGCTGGTACGCATGGTAAAACAACCACAGCGAGTATGCTTGCCTGGATATTAGAATATGCTGGTTTAAAACCGGGGTTTTTAATTGGCGGCATAGTGCAAAATTTTGGTGTGTCGGCAAAGGTAGGTGAAACCCCTTTTTTTGTTATTGAGGCAGATGAATACGATACCGCTTTTTTTGATAAGCGCAGCAAGTTTGTCCATTACTTACCGCGTACATTAATTTTGAATAACTTAGAGTTTGATCACGCCGATATTTTTGATGATTTAAACGCAATTAAAAAACAATTTCACCACTTAATGCGTACACTACCTCACAGCGGTAAAGTAATTTGGCCAAAACAAGACAAAGCACTTGAAGACGTTATATCGCAAGGGTTATGGAGTGAAAGCGAAACGCTAGGCATTGATTGGGGTTACGAACTAATTAAACCCGATGGCAGCGAGTTTAATGTACTTTTGAATAATGAACGCCAAGGTACGGTTAATTGGGGCGCAATTGGCGAGCATAATGTTAAAAATGCGATTATGGCAATTGCTGCAGCGCGCCATGTAGGGATTGCGGTTAGCCACAGTATTGAGGCACTTGCCGAGTTTATAAGTCCGAAAAGGCGAATGGAACTCAAGGCCGACATAAACAGTATTAAGGTTTATGACGATTTTGCTCATCACCCAACAGCGATTAAAACAACCTTGGCGGGTTTACGCGCTAACGTTGGCGATGAAAAAATTATTGCTATTTTAGAGCCTCGCTCAAACACCATGAAAATGGGTGTACATCAGCATACGCTTCTTGCTTCATTAGCTGATGCTGATGACGTACTTTTGTTTGAACCAGATAACTTAGGCTGGTCGCTTAACGAGCAAGCTCAAAAAGCGGGCATGCAATGTTTAAATAGTACACAAGCTATTATTAATACGGTGCTTAAAAATGTGCAGCCTGATCAACATATTTTAATTATGAGTAATGGCGGTTTTAACGGCCTTCATCAGCAACTAGTAGATGGTTTGGCTGATAAATTCAGCGGAGAATAATTTGCAATTTAAAGATAAAATCACCTTGGCGTTTAGTGGTGCCTCTGGCGCACCATATGGTTTAAAGCTGCTTGAAGTGTTACTCGAGCAGCAATACCAAGTGTATGTCCTTATTTCGAGCGCAGCCCGCGTTGTGCTCGATACTGAGTCAAACATAAAGCTTTCGGCAAATGAAGATAAAGCCACTGAGCAGTTAAATGCGCTATTTGATGCACAGCCACAACAATTACAAGTATTTGGTAAAGATAACTGGTTTAGTCCTGTAGCCTCTGGTTCTGCAGCGCCTAAAAAAATGGTTGTGTGCCCATGCAGTGCGGGGTCAGTATCGGCGATTGCTGTAGGCGCATCTGATAATTTACTAGAGCGTGCGGCCGATGTAGTGATTAAAGAACGTGGCCAGCTTATTTTAGTACCGCGTGAAACGCCTTTTAGCGAGATTCATTTAGAGAATATGTTAAAGCTATCGCGTTTGGGCGTTACCATTATGCCTGCAGCGCCGGGCTTTTATCATAAGCCGCAAAGCATTGAAGATTTAGTCGATTTTATGGTGGCTCGCATTTTAGATCATTTAAACATTGAGCATACACTAACAAAACGTTGGGGTTATGGTGAGGGTAAGTAATGAGTAAGCAAAGTATTGCATTAAATATTGAAGGCCTTACCAAGGTATACAAAAACGGCGTAGAGGCTGTTAAAGGTGTTGATTTACAAGTAGACGAGGGCGATTTTTTTGCATTACTTGGGCCAAATGGCGCAGGTAAATCAACAACGATTGGTGTTATTTCGTCTTTGGTCAATAAAACTGAAGGTAAAGTAGAGGTATTTGGTTACGATATAGATACCCATCTTGAAGCTGCCAAGGCGCATTTAGGCTTAGTACCACAAGAATTCAACTTCAGCCAATTTGAAACGTTGACCCAAATATTAGTAAACCAAGCCGGTTATTACGGTGTACCGCGTAGCGAGGCACACAAGCGTGCTGATAAATATTTAGCTCAGCTTGGTTTGCTTGAGAAAAAAGATAAACAAGCGCGTACTTTATCAGGCGGTATGAAGCGTCGTTTAATGATTGCACGCGCACTGATGCACGAGCCAAAGCTACTTATACTTGATGAACCAACAGCGGGTGTAGACATAGAGTTACGACGCTCTATGTGGGAGTTTTTACGCAAAATTAATGAACAAGGCGTAACGATTATTTTAACTACCCATTACTTAGAAGAAGCAGAACTGTTGTGTAAAAACATTGCCATTATCGATACCGGTCGCATTGTTGAAAACACGACGATAAAAGCACTGCTTGCAAAGCTTGATAAAGAAACGTTTGTACTTGATTTAAAAATGCCAGCTAAGCCAGTCACGTTGCAAGGTTATAAATTTACCATGACGGACGATCACACTATTGAGGTTGAAGTGGCTAAATCACAGGGCTTAAATGCAGTGTTTAGTGCGCTTACAGAGCAAGGCAATACTGTATTAAGTATGCGTAACAAGGCCAATCGATTAGAAGAGCTATTTGTAGGATTACTAGAGCAAGGGCGGGGCGAATAAATGTTTAAATATGGCGTAGCGCTAAAAAGTATATGGATTAAAGAGTGTATTCGTTTTCTACGTATTTGGGTGCAAACTCTAGTACCACCTGCCATAACAATGAGTTTGTATTTTGTTATTTTTGGTAACCTCATAGGTTCGCGCATTGGTGAAATGGGTGGATTTAGTTATATGGAGTTTATTGTACCGGGCTTAATAATGATGTCGGTTATTACAAACTCATATTCTAATGTAGCTTCTAGTTTTTACTCAACTAAATTTCAAAAAAGTATAGAAGAGCTGCTTGTTGCGCCAGTGCCTAATTACATAATTGTACTTGGTTATATGGGCGGTGGTATGACGCGAGGCATGATGGTGGGCTTTATTGTTACCTGTGTATCGCTGTTGTTTGTTGATATTCAAATACACAATATATTTGTAATTATGGCAACGGTAATTTTAACCTCGGCGGTGTTTGCGCTAGGTGGTTTAATTAACGCTATTTACGCTAATAGCTTTGATGACATTAGTATTATTCCTACATTTATACTTACTCCGCTAACGTACTTGGGTGGCGTATTTTATTCAATTACTTTGCTACCTGAGTTTTGGCAAAATGTATCGCAAATAAACCCCATCATCTATATGGTTAACGCATTTAGGTACGGGTTTTTAGGTGTATCGGATGTTGATTTAACCGTCGCATTAGGTGTGATTTTAGTGTTTATTACCGTGCTATTTACTGTTGCGCTTACATTAATCAAAAAAGGTGTGGGGCTAAGACACTAATGAGTGATGCAAATTCTCGAAGTATTGTATCTAATCAGGCCGGTATTCACGAAAAGCTTGATGAAATAGTAAATAAGCATTTAAGCGCCGAGTTTAAAAAGCCCATTGCAGCACACACGCAAGCGGCATTTGATGAGGTTAATGAAAAAGTTAAGGCATTCAATGGCCCTCTTATTTTAGACTCTTGCTGTGGTGTAGGTGAAAGTACAGCTAACTTAGCTAAGCTTCATCCTGATGCTCTTGTGGTCGGGATTGATAAGTCGTCGCATAGGCTTGATAAACACGACGTTCAATATAAGCAAAGCGACAGTGGTCAGTATATTTTGGTACAGGCTGATTTAAATGATTTTTGGCGCTTAGCAGTTGCAGCAAATTGGCAGCCTAGCCACCATTATTTGTTGTATCCAAACCCATGGCCTAAATCTAAACATATTCAACGCAGATGGCACGGTGCAGCTATATTTCCTTATATTGTTAAGTTAGGTGGCTTATTAGAAGTACGCAGTAACTGGGATATATATGTTAAAGAATTTGCAAGGGCGCTTGAACTAACCAGCCATATTTGCGAAGTACAGCCTTATCACAGCGACGATGCAATCACCCCATTTGAGCGAAAGTATTGGGCCAGTGGTCAGCAAAGTCACCGGCTTGTTATTGATTTAACTTAAGTTATGCTTAAGCGTTTTTCTATCGACGCAAAATAGCTTTATCACTAACGTTTGGTTAATTAACTGATTAAGTCAGCATTTTCTGGTGTAGCAAATTGTGGCGCAGGTTGGGCAAAATGGTTACCCTGCATGAGCGTCACATTTGCTTTTTCTAACGCATTTACAATGGCTGCATTTTCGACAGATTCAGCTATAAGCAGTAAATCTAATTGGTTAGCAAATGCCGCTATATGCTCAATAAATAAGTAAATGTCGTTATCGTGTATTATCTGTTTTATTAATCCGCCATCTAACTTAATACCGTCAACTTCAAGTTTTAGGACATTTGAAATATTTGAATAACCGCTACCAAAGTCATCAATTATTACCTTAACGCCTTTACTTTTAACCATAGAAATAAATGCTTTAACTTCAGAATAATTTGCAATCGCTTGGGTTTCTATTAACTCTAAAGTGATATTGCTAGGGTGCGGATAGCGCTTAAGCTCGTTTGTGATGAATTCATTTAAGCTTGGGTCTAACATGTCTTGCGCTGTTATATTTAAGCTCCAACAAATGTTCGTTTTTCTAAAGCGGCTAATGCACTGTGAAAATATAGTGCGGGTTAATAACCCGTCCATTCTGGAGCGTGTAACTACATTCAAAAACGCATCGGGTTTTAAAATCTCTCCGCTTGCGGTAACCATTCGCGCCAAACATTCGTACTGCACTATCTGGTTTGTTTTGGTATCTATTATTGGTTGAAAGTAGGGCACAATACGGTTGTTATCAAATGCATCATGCACTTCTTTAGCCATTTCTACATTGTATTGATATTGAGTTTTAACATCGTGAAGTGCTTTAGAATAATTAATAACTGTGTGTCTACCTTGCTTTGCTTGTAGTGCAGCAATATGAGCATTTTCAAGTAATAGCGATTTATTACCCGTCGCAATACCTGCACACAATGTGATGTATATAAATGGATCAGTTAATAAAGGTGTATTGGCATTATAGGTTTCGATTAAATCGTTCAGCTCTTCATAAGGTGTTTCTTTAGGTGATAGCAGCACCAATTTATTGGTGGCTAAGCGGTATAAATGACAGTTGGCAGAACAGCGGCTCTTAAAATGCGTAAGCAAGTTTTTCATTACTTTATCGCCGATTTCGGTGCCGTAAAAGCTATTTATATCTTCAATTTCATTAACCCAGACAACGGCTAACTGCATATGATGACTGTTACTTTTTTTAAGTAAGTATTCCAACGCAATGTGGTTTTCAAACCCTGTACTGGAGTCAGTTGCTAATGAGCGCTTAAGTAAGTAAACATAAATAGCGGCAACAAGGATAGCTATAAAAAAGAAAAAGCTTGCCATAGCAGCTGCTTTAGAGACGCTTTCGCTTAGCTTTTGGTTAAGATCAAGAATCGTAATGTCAGCGCCAGTAAGGTAAGTTTTACCTGTTTTATCGTCAACAAAAGGGATAAATATAGTTTTAAAGTGTCCCCATTGATCGGCCGACACTTCAAATACCGGCTCAGTGGAGTAAAAAGCGCTTATGTTGAGATCGGTTGCTTCTGGGTATATATCTAAATATTGCGTTATTTTGCCATTGTTCATATCGTCTTGCGTATAGCTTGATGCAGTAAAGTACACGCGGTTGTTTTTTAATATCATTGCATATACATATGCCACATCTAGCGCTTGTGCAAACTCAGAAAGTTGCCTGCTTTTGACTTCATAGTCAAAAAAATTAATTTGACCGTTTTGATTCATGGTATTTAGGTAGTCATCACCGAGTATATGCTTAACACTGGCTGCGGCATTAAGAAGGCGCGCATCAACAGATTCCATAATTTCAGCGCGGGTTGTGTGGTAGGTGTAGTAAATATAGACCACTAAGCTGACTAAAAATAAAGCAAAACCAGCCACTAACCAGCTCACTTTCACTCTTCCCTTAAGCATTGCCTGTCCCTTTTTTGTTGTTTTAATGATTATACTTAAAATACAAAATTGCCCAATAAATAATTAGTATTTATTAGATTAAATAAAATTTTAATTAAATTAACACTTTTTTGTCATGCGTGGTGTTGCTTTTAAGGCTTTTAACGAGACATTTTACTTATATTGCAGTACAGTTAGCGCAATTATTTAGAAACACTATTGCTTAACTTACCGCCATATTTGGGCGTTTTTACTAGTTAAACAGGTGTTTTAGCAACACACACACTAGGTATTAAGATGGATCAAAAGCGTTGTGCCGTCGCCTCTAAAGAAAGCCTCAAGCGTATATTTACTGTACCTGAAGCGCCTGACTCAACTTTAAGCAAAATTGAGCTTGAAATATCGAGTAATTTAGCAGGTTTTTTAAACGAAAATATAGCGGCAATCGAAAAACCATTACATGAAATTGAAAAAGACTTTCAAGCTGCGGTGATCCCAGAAAACCCAACGTTTGTATCTGCTTATGCTCAAGACATAATGGAGCAACTTGTTGCTCATTCTGTGCATACGGCTGCACCAAGTTTTATTGGTCATATGACATCAGCTTTACCTCATTTTTTACTGCCACTTTCGAAGTTGATGGTGGGACTAAATCAAAATCTAGTAAAAATTGAGACGTCTAAGGCATTTACCCCCCTTGAGCGACAGGTGTTAGGTATGATGCATCATTTAGCTTATGGCCAAAACGATGCGTTTTACTCTAAATGGATGCACAGCGCTAAAACGTCATTAGGTGCATTTTGCTCTGGTGGTACAGTTGCAAACATTACTGCGCTTTGGATTGCTCGAAATCGTTTGTTAAAAGCCGATGGTGAATTTACCGGTATTGCATCGCAAGGGATTGTGGCAGGTATGCTTCATTATGGATACAGAGGTTTAGCGGTATTAATTTCAGAACGTGGTCATTATTCATTAGGTAAATCGGTTGATTTATTAGGGATAGGGCGCGACAACTTAGTTGGTATTAAAACAACTGATGACAACAAGGTCGATGTAAATGCCATGCGAGACAAAGCCCGCGAGCTTGAGTCTAAAGGCATTAAAGTAATGGCAATTATTGGTGTTGCAGGCACAACCGAAACCGGCAATATTGATCCCCTCAACGAAATGGCTGATTTAGCGCAAGAGATTAACTGTCATTTTCATGTTGATGCTGCTTGGGGTGGGGCAACGTTATTATCTAATACTTATCGTCCTTTGCTCAATGGTATTGAGCGAGCAGACTCAATAACAATTGATGCCCACAAACAAATGTATGTCCCGATGGGCGCAGGTTTAGTGCTGTTTAAAGATCCCGCTGCAACCGATGCAATAGAGCATCATGCTGAGTATATATTGCGTAAGGGCTCTAAAGATTTAGGTAGCCACACACTAGAGGGTAGCCGCCCTGGTATGGCTATGTTAGTGCATGCTTGCTTACGTGTTATTGGCCGTAAAGGCTATGAAATGCTAATCGATCGAAGTATAAAAAAGGCAAAGTATTTTGCTGATTTAATCAAGGCAGACGAAGATTTTGAACTTATTTCAGAGCCTGAGCTATGTTTGCTTACTTATCGCTATGTGCCTAAGCAAATAAAACAAGCGATTGCTGAGGCTGATGAAAAAACACGGATTGATATTTTTGCTTCACTAAATCGTTTTACAGCCAGTATGCAAAAACGCCAGCGTGAATCTGGACGCTCGTTTGTATCGCGTACTCGCTTGACTCCAGCTCAATACGATAATCAACCTACGGTTGTGTTTAGGGTTGTACTGGCTAATCCGCTTACCTCGGGGGTGATTTTAAAAGAGATATTAGCTGAGCAAAAAGAGCTTGCTAAAACAGACCCAGTATTTAAAAAGTATTTAAGCAAATACATGAAATAGTAAATTTAGCATTTATAAAAAAAGACGCTGTTAAGCGTCTTTTTTTATTGCTTAGCTAAAAGCAACAGGCTTTTATAATATTGCTAATGATGTGCTGTGAAGGCTTTATTTTTTCCATTGCTAAAAATTCGTCAGGCTGATGCGCCTGATTAATAGAACCTGGTCCCATAACTATGGTTTCACAACCCAGTTGCTGAATAAAAGGTGCTTCTGTGCAGTAATTAACAGCAATGGCTTTTTGGCCCGCTACCTTTTCAGCTAGTTGAACTAGCGCGCTGTCGGTTCTGCCAGTAAATGCGGGTATTGGGTCATGTAGGTCAATAACACTTACTGAGTTTGGGTATTGCTCGTTTATGTCTTTTGTTGCATCTAGCAGCAGTGCTTGTAGCTCTTGTACGCTCAACCCTGGCAATGGGCGCATATCAATATGCATTTCACAACACCCACATATTCTATTTGCGTTGTCACCACCATGAATATTACCCAAATTTAAAGTAGGATAAGGTATTTCAAAGTGGCTTAGTGAATACTTATTCTTTAATTGCTCTTTTAAGATCAGTAATTTTGAAGTCACTTTATGCATAACTTCAATGGCGTTAAGACCACGTTCGGGATCGGAGCTATGGCCAGAACGACCGACAACTCTTATTGCAGTACTCATATGCCCTTTGTGTGTAAATACTGGTGTCATATCAGTGGGTTCGCCAATAATACAGCGTGCCGGCTTTAAGTTAGGATGTTTGCAAATTTGCTGTGCGCCTGCCATGGTGGTTTCTTCATCTGCAGTGGCAAGTATTAAAATTGGCTGTGTTTGTTGTTTTTCATCTAGTTCGCTTATAGCTTGTAATACGAAAGCAAAAAATCCTTTCATATCAATACTGCCTAGCCCATACAGTTTGTTGTCGAGTTCTGTTAATTTAAACGGATCATGATTCCAGCGGCTGTCATCAAACGGCACTGTGTCGGTATGCCCAGCAAGCATTAAACCACCATCCCCGACGCCACGTTTAGCTAATAAGTTATAACGCCCTTTTTTACCTTCCAGTTCTATTATTTCACAGGTAAAACCGAGCGTTTCACACCAGTGGGCAAGTAACTCGATAACGTTTTTATTACTCATGCATTCGCTGTCTTCAATTGCACTGATAGACGGGGCTGCAATTAATTGCTGGTACATAGAAATAAACGAAGGCAAAGACATAAAAAATTCCAAAATAACTATTCAATTTAATTGCATAACAATATAAAAGTATTTATGATGAATATCAATTCACTTTTTAAGCATAAATATATTAAGTAACACAATGATGATAATGCGACGATAATCAAAATTCATTAACAAAAAAGACTTACTTAGCACCTAAGCTAGTGTAAGCGAACACACAAATAAGTAGTAATAGATTTTAAGATAATGAGTAAATAATGAATGTAGCGATTATTGGCGCAAGTGGATACAGCGGCGCAGAACTAGCAAGCCTTGTGGCTAAACACCCAAATTTAAAACTGTCAGGTAGCTATGTATCTGAAGGAAGCTTAGATAAACACAAATTACTGAGTGATTTATATCCAGAGCACTTAGGTTTACTTGATACTCCTTTACTTCCTCTTACAAAGTCAGCGTTCGACGACATTAATGCGAATGCAGATTACGTATGCCTGTGTACCGACCATAAAGTAAGTGTAGATTTAGCCCCGCAATTTTTAGCGATGGGCAAAAAGGTGTTTGACCTATCGGGTGGTTATCGCCTAGCAAGCAATGATGATTACGTTACTTATTACGGCTTTGAACATAAACACCCTGAGTTATTAGATGAATCGGCCTATGGTTTAGCTGAATGGAATAGCAACGACATTGCAAATGCAAATTTAGTGGCTGTTGCCGGCTGTTATCCTACTGCGGCGCTGAATGCGTTAAAGCCACTACAGCAAGCCGGTTTGTTAAGCGACGACAAAATTATTATTAATGCAGTGTCGGGTGTAACTGGCGCAGGGCGTAAAGCCAGTGTAGGTACTCATTTTTGTGAAGTGTCGCTAGCGCCATATGGTTTATTTAATCATCGCCACGGACCAGAAATAGAGCAACACCTTGGTCATCAGGTTTTATTTACCCCTCATTTAGGGAACTTTGCTCGCGGTATTTTAGAAACCATTTACGTGCAACTAAAACCTAATGTTACAAGTGAGCAAGTGGCTAAGGCCTACAGCGTGCTTGAAAACGAGCCTTTAATCCGCTTGTTAGGTAGTAAGGTCCCGTCAATTAAGGGAGTTGCAAAGCAGCCTTATGTTGATATTGGTTGGCAGCAGCAAGGCTCTCAACTAATTGTTATGGCAGCCATTGATAATTTACTAAAAGGTGCTGCAGGGCAAGCTCTGCAGTGTATTAATTTATCAATGAATTTAGACCACACCACAGGCTTAAAAGGAGCGTTTTAATGGCTAAAAAAACGTGGGTTATTAAGCTTGGCGGCGCTGTACTTAACACTGAAAACGCAGCTCATGCGTTATTTGATGTGTTGTCTAATCAGCCAAGTCATAACTTTGTAATTGTCCATGGTGGCGGGGCATTAGTCGATACATGGTTAAAAGAAGCCGGTTTTGTTAGCGCTAAGCATCAAGGTTTACGTATTAGCCCTGCAGAACAAATGCCCCACATAGTTGGTGCACTTGCAGGTTGTGCAAACAAGCAGTTAATGGCTCAAGCTATTGCTTCTGGCCATAAACCTGTTGGGTTAAGCCTTTACGAAGCAGGCGTAACCGCATCGCAAAAGCTCAAAGCATTGTGCCTAGTAGGAAAGTGCGAAAGTAACAATGACTCTATTATTAACGATTTACTAAACGTCGGGCGCTTACCAATTGTTAGCTCTATAGGTTTTGACGAGCAAGGGCTTTGGTACAACGTTAATGCAGACGAGGCAGCGGCAGCTATCGCCAATAATTTAAATGCAGAGCTTATTTTTATGACTGACGTAGAGGCCGTTCTTGACGCTAATAAGCAGCCATTACATCAATTAGATACAAAACACATTGAGACTTTAATTGCAGAGGGAGTAATTGTGGGCGGGATGGAGGTCAAAGTTAAGACCAGTCTTCACGCTGCCCTACACTTACGACGCGGTGTGTATATTTCCAGCTGGCAAAAGCCAGAAAATTTAACTGCTCTGCTGCAAGGCGAGCATGTCGGAACAAAGATTACACCATAGGGTTACCATGTTAGAGAATTTTTTAACGGGTCTAGAGTTAGACCAACAAGGCGCACTTAATTTATTAAAGCTGGCGCGTGATTTAAAGGCAAAGCCAGAAAAATACAGTCAAGTACTAGCGGGCAAGTCAGTTGTTACGCTATTTGAAAAACAAAGCTTACGTACACGTTTATCGTTTGATATTGGCATTAATCGTTTAGGTGGTCATGCGGTTTATTTAGATCAGCAAAATGGCGCTATGGGTGCACGTGAATCTGTAAAAGATTTTGCACTAAATATTTCTACATGGGCTGACGGTATTGTAGCGCGTGTAAACCAGCACAGCACGTTAACCACATTAGGTGAGTACTCTTCTGTTCCTGTGGTTAATAGCTTGTGTGACTTGTATCACCCGTGCCAAGCATTGGCAGACTTTTTAACGCTTCAAGAAGTACATGGCGATGTGAGCGAGCTTAAAGTAGCTTACCTAGGAGAGGGCAATAATGTAACTCATTCACTTATGTTACTTGCTGCAACACTGGGTACTGATTTTGTGGCAGTAACGCCAAAAGGCAGCTCGCCTGATTCGCAAATTCTTAAAAAGGCCGAGCAAATAGCAGCTATGAATGGCGCATCAGTAATGGTAAGTGACCGTGTAGAAGCGGCGGTTGGCGCAAACGTTGTTTACGCCGATACATGGGTGTCTATGGGCGATGATACGCCTCTTGAGCAAGTTAAAGAAAAATATATGCCTTATCAGTTAAACCAAGCATTGCTAGATCAAACAGGGGCTACTACGGTATTACATTGCCAACCGGCACACCGTGAGTTTGAAATTACCTCTGAGGTAATGGATGGCCCAGCATCAAAAATTATTCAACAAGCAGAAAATCGCATGCATGCGCAAAATGCTCTGCTAGTTACATTACTAAATCCAAATTTTGTTAAGGAACACCTATGAGTTCAATTAAAAAAGTCGTTTTAGCCTATTCAGGTGGTCTAGATACATCGGCTATCGTGCCATGGTTAAAAGAAAATTACGGCTGTGAAGTAATCGCGTTTGTTGCCGATGTAGGCCAAGGCGCAGAAGAGCTTGAAGGCGTTGAAGAAAAAGCCATCGCATCAGGCGCATCAGAGTGTTACGTGGTTGACTTAAAAGATGAAATGGTAAGTGAATACATTTACCCAACGCTTAAAACAGGTTCTATTTATGAAGGTACTTACTTACTAGGTACCTCAATGGCGCGTCCAATTATTGCTAAAGCGCAAGTTGAAATTGCACGTAAAGTAGGTGCCGATGCACTGTCGCATGGTTGTACGGGTAAAGGTAACGACCAAGTACGTTTTGAATCGTGCTTTGCAGCGCTTGCTCCCGATTTAAAAGTCATTGCACCATGGCGAGAGTGGGACTTATCAAGCCGTGAATCACTACTCGATTACTTAGCCGAGCGTGATATTCCGTGTTCTGCTTCAGCAACAAAAATTTACAGCCGTGATGCTAACGCGTGGCATATTTCTCACGAAGGTGGCGAGCTTGAAGATCCATGGTGTGAGCCTAGCGATCAAGTTTGGACTTGGACTAACTCTCCTGAGCAAGCACCCGATAAAGCCGAGCTAGTAACATTAAAAGTAGTTGAAGGTGAAGTGGTTGCCGTCAATGGCGAAGAGCTTAAACCTTATGATTGTTTAGTTAAATTAAACGACATTGCATCACCGCATGGTGTTGGCCGTGTTGATATAGTAGAAAACCGTTTAGTCGGCATGAAATCGCGTGGTTGTTACGAAACCCCAGGTGGTACGGTGATCATGGCTGCGCTTCAAGCAATAGACGAGCTAGTACTTGATAAATCAAGCCGTAAGTGGAAAGAAGTATTAGGCGGCGAATTTTCGCACTTAGTGTACGACGGACGTTGGTTTACGCCGCTTAAAGACTCTATTTTAGCGGGCGCCGAGGCGTTATCTACATTAGCAACGGGTGAAGTGGTACTTAAGCTTTATAAAGGCCAAGTGACTGCGGTTCAGAAAAAATCACCTAACAGCCTATACAGCGAAGACTTTGCGACCTTTGGCGAAGATGATGTGTATGACCAATCACATGCTGAAGGCTTTATTCGTTTATTCTCGCTTTCAAGCAGAATTTCGGCGTTGTCTAAAAAGTAAATTTTACGCCCCTTGTAAAAGGGGCATTTCAGGGTTTGGAGATATTTCATGGCATTATGGGGCGGACGTTTTTCTACGGGTCCAGACGAGGCGTTTAAACAATTTAACGACTCACTTCCATTTGACTACCAACTAGCAGAGCAAGATATTATTGGCTCTGTTGCATGGGCTGGCGCACTTGAACAAGTTAACGTGTTATCAAACGATGAGCACAAAGAGTTAGTATCGGCATTATACGAGCTACTCGAAGAGGTAAAAGCAGACCCAATGGCTGTAGCTACATCCGGTGCTGAAGATATTCATTCGCATGTTGAAGCGGCTCTAATTGAGAAAGTGGGTGACCTAGCTAAAAAGTTACACACAGGTCGCAGTCGAAATGACCAAGTAGCCACCGACTTTAGATTATGGTGCCGTGATACTGCCGATCATATTTTAAAAGCCATTGCGCAATTAAAAGCTGAATTTGTTGCGTTGGCCGAACGCGAACTAGGTACTATTTTACCTGGTTATACCCATTTGCAACGTGCACAACCCGTACTATTTAGCCACTGGTGCATGGCGTATGTTGAAATGCTAGAACGCGACGAAAGCCGTTTGCAAGACGCTAAAGCCCGTATGAACTATTGCCCGCTAGGCAGTGGCGCATTGGCTGGCACTGCTTACCCAATTGACCGCCAAACACTTGCACAAGGCTTAGGCTTTACAGGGGCGACAAAAAATAGCCTTGATGGCGTTTCAGACCGTGACTTTGTTGTTGAGCTATTAAGTTGTGCTTCAATTTCAATGATTCATTTATCGCGTATGTCTGAAGATTTAATTTTTTATAACTCAGGTGAAGCGGGCTTTATTGAACTTGCCGACAATGTTACATCTGGCTCGTCTTTAATGCCGCAAAAAAAGAACCCAGATGCACTTGAGCTTATTCGTGGTAAAACAGGCCGTGTATTTGGTGCCTTTAGCGCCATGATGATGACCCTTAAAGCATTACCACTTGCTTACAATAAAGATATGCAAGAAGACAAAGAAGGCATTTTTGATGCGATGCCCACATGGCTTGCGTGTATTCATATGGCACAAGCGTGTATTAAAGGCGTAAAAGTAAAAGGTGAGCGTACATTGGCTGCGGCAAAAGGCGGCCATGCAAATGCAACCGAGCTGGCTGATTACTTAGTTGCTAAGGGGGTACCTTTCAGAGAGGGGCATCATATTGTAGGTGTGTTGGTACAGCTTGCAATAAGTGAAGATAAAACCCTTGAGGAGCTCTCACTTGAACAATATAAATCAGTAAATGATGTGTTTGAAGACGATGTTTATCCGGTACTTGAAATAGACGCCTGTATTAAAGCGCGTCAAGCAGTTGGCGGCACCTCCATTGAGCAAGTCACTAGCGCAATTAAAGCAGCCAAAAAAAAACAGCAGATAACGGTTCGTGATGCCAACCTAGACGACGTTGAATCAATTGCAAAACTTATTCAACACTGGGCAACAGTCGGCGAAAACTTGCCGCGTGCTAAAAGCGACATGGTGCATTCGATTAATGAATTTGCTGTAACCGAAATAGACGGCAAAGTGTCGGGCTGTGCATCGCTGTATATATACGATACCGGCCTTGCAGAGATACGCTCTTTGGGTATTGACCCGCAAAGTGCAGTAACTGGGCAAGGGCGGCAATTAGTTGACCATTTACTAATAAAAGCCAAAAAATTGGCACTTAATCGCGTAATTGTACTTACTCGCGTGCCAGACTTTTTTGAAAAACAAGATTTTGTTTTTTGCAGTAAAGACAGCCTGCCTGAAAAAGTAATGAAAGATTGTGAATTGTGCCTTCGTAAAGAAAACTGCGACGAAGTAGCAATGGAATACATTTTAAAGCCAAGTAATAAAGCGGCGATCCCGTGTAAATTCGTGGCTTAAACTCCCTGGATACAAAAAACGTACGGTTACCCCTGTGCGTTTTTTTATGCCTTAGCATATCTGGTCGGAGGTGTTTTGATTGTGTCAATTCCTAGTAATTTACTTAAAAATAAAATTTAAATAAAAGTTGGTACATAGCTTGCAAATAGCTATGTAGTTATAAATAGCAACTACCGCCATGAGTAGTGCATATACCTACACAATGGTGTGATTTAGTTTTACGCCAATTAAATTTAAACTTTTATAAGGATCAATTACATGCAAATTTCAGCTAATAGCCAAGTGCAAATGCAAGCATACAACAAAACACAACAATTACAGCCTGCGGCTGAACAAACTGCTAGTACTAAAACCCTACAATCTGATACAGTAAGTTTCTCGCAAGAAGGTTTAAGTGCGGCTAGTGCTGATTTAAGCCGTTCGGCAATAATAGTAAACCCGCCAGCTAGGCCAAAGTGATAATTTAAGGCGTTAGATGTTCTTACAAAATTTATTTGGGTTGTTTTCTCTCTCTGCGTTTTTTATGTGGGGGTTTTTAATGGCCTTTTTTTTTAATATATTTATTTACGCAATAGGTTTAAAAAAAGGCACCACCCTTTTATTTAGCTCTTTTGTAATGATGTGTTCATACACTTTATCAGATTATTTTTTTACATGGCTTTCAATTAAAAATTCACTCTATCTGCAATTTGCCTTGTATGACATTGCGACTATTTTCGCACTTATTTGTGTATACAAAATAGTAAAAAAAACCACGCCATCTTTTTTATATTTAGTATTAGGCCTTAGCATAAATACCATTTTCTTTTTGTTAATGTACATAGACGGTAATGTTTTGGAAAACAACAAGCATTGGTGGTTTTGGGAGGTGTTTATTTACACTGTCAACCTAATTGATATTACAATGATAGTAGCTTTAATAGTTGATAGAGATATTTTAGGGCTTCATAAACTTAAAAATGCAATCCGCACTTTACTAAATCCAAGCGCTAATTCAAAAGTGCTCTAACTTTAAATTATTTTTATTTTTACGCTTAACAAACGTCAAAGCATAAATTTAAGGGCGTCACTCTACAACTAATGACTATATTTTGACATCTATACTTTATAAAGTATAAGCCACATGTCACTCAGCTTTAGAATGTAAAATAGAAGCATACTCCTAAAACTTGGTAAACAATTAAATCATGAAACGCTTTAAAACTAGCCCAAATTATCTATGTACATTAGCGCATTTTTATAATGGGTACTTTTAATGACTTTTTTGTTCAGATTGGTTTCAAGCATATACACACCTATCCAATTAAATATGTACTTACCGGCCCGAATGACCTGCTCTTATTACATTAGCGATTGTTATGTTAGATGATCTGATGTTAACCCCAGATGTAAGTTTTTATATTGGGGCATTGGTGCAGTGGGGTTTTTTAATGGCTTTTTTGTATTCATTCGTTTCTAGCATTAATAAGGCTGACAAAAAGAGTGTTTGGTTATCTTTAGCAATGACTGTTTCATATTTATCAAGCCTTTTTATAGATATTCAAACAATACGGTACCTCGATTTTTTTTATTTTGATATAGCCACTATTTTTGCCCTTGTGATACTTAATTTATTTATTAAAGAGAGGCTTATATCCGCCTATTTATTAACGGGGCTCTCAGTGAATGCCATCCTATTTTTAGGAATGCATTTAGATACCGTGGTTTATAAAAACTACGAACCGTGGCTTTTTACAGTACTTTACTCTTGGCTAGTTAACTTTAACGACTTGGCCATGGTTGCTGTTTTCTTCATTAAAAAAGATTTCTTGGGTTTGGTTAAATTGAAAAATGTTGTGTTGAATCGTAAAACACCGGTGGCTAGGTAATGGGTAGTTTTTTGGAGGACTTCTTTTGGAGTCTCGCTGCAATTAGCAATCTCTTAGGTATACCTATCACATGTTTATTTGTTTTTGCATTTTTATATAATCTGTCTACGGCCATTAATAAATCAGACAATAGCCGTACTCAACTGTCATTAATTATGATGGTTTCTTATACGTTGAGTTTGTTCATTGACATGTCTACTCTATTACTGTTCCTAAAATTATTTGCCTTTGATGTGGTCACTATTGCCGTTATTTTTATTTGGCGGCTGTGCTTAGGTAAAGTGATCCCTATTGGTTTTTATTATTTAATAGTAGGGCTCTGTATTAACGCATCGCTTTTTATGGCCATGCATATCGATACTATAGTAAATCCAACACATGAATTTTGGTGGTTGTGGATGCTTTATAGCTTCTCAGCACCTATTGTTGATTTCATAATGGCTCTAGTACTTATTACAAATAAAGATATTTTAGGATTGGTTAAATTAAAAAACATTATGTTGAATCGTAAAACACCGGCAGCTATTTAATGGGGAGTAATTTGGAAAGTATATTCCTAAGCATTGCTGAGATTGGTGCGCCTCTTGGTATTTTTATTACGTGGCTATTTGTTTTTACTTTTTTATATAATTTATCCGCGGCTATTAATAAACCTGATAATAGCCGAACTCAACTGTCATTCATTATGATGGTTTCTTATTCGTTGAGTTTGTACATATATGCGTATACGCCATCGGTGTTTTTACAATTATTTGCCTTTGACGTTGTTACTATTGCCGTCATATTTATTTGGCGGCTGTGCTTGGGTAAAGTTATTCCTATTGGCTTTTATTACTTAATTGTAGGGCTATGTATTAATGCAGCGCTTTTTATGGCTATGCATATTGATACAATAATACAGCTTTATGGTGGATATTGGTGGTTATGGGCGGTATACGGATTAGTGGTACCACTTGTTGATTTAACGATGGCTGTAGTACTTATTGTCAATAAAGATATTTTAGGGTTGGTTAAATTAAAAAATACAGTAATAAATCGTAAAAATAAAGCCGGTGAAATAAGGAAAGTGTAGTTTGGTAGATTTTATGTGGAGTCTCGCTGCAATAAGCGAGCTCATAGGTATAATTATTACGTGGTTATTTGTTTTTACTTTTTTATATAACCTTTCTGCAGCGATTAATAAACCTGATAATAGCCGAACTCAACTGTCATTAATTATGATGGTCTCTTATACGTTGAGTTTATACATAGACGCTTATACTCCTGCGCCTTATCTTCAATTATTTGCCTTTGATGTCGTCACCATTGCCGTTATTTTTATTTGGCGGCTGTGCTTAGGGAAATTCATCCCTGTTAGCTTTTATTATTTAATAGTAGGGCTGTGTATTAATGCATCGCTTTTTATGGCCATGCATATTGATAGTATTATAAATCCAAATTGCGGGTATTGGTGGTTGTGGATGGTTTACGGTATCTCAACACTTATTGTTGACTTCATTATGGCTTTAGTACTCATTATCAATAAAGATATTTTAGGCTTGGTTAAATTGAAAAATGTTGTGTTGAATCGAAAAGCACCGGTGGCTAGGTAATGGGTAGTTTTTTGGAAAATGTTTTTTTTAGTCTTGCTGAAATTGGTGAACCGCTTGGTATTTTTATTACGTGGTTATTTGTTTTTACTTTTTTATATAACCTTTCTGCAGCCATAAATAAACCTGATAATAGCCGCACTCAACTGTCATTCATTATGATGATTTCGTATTCGTTGAGTTTGTATATATATGCATATACGCCATCGGTGTATTTGCAATTATTTGCCTTTGATATCGCTACCATTATCGTTATTTTTATTTGGCGGAAGTGCTTTGGTAAAATAATTCCGATTAGTTTTTATTATTTAATAGCAGGGCTCACTATAAATGCGACACTTTTTATGGCACTACATATTGAATTAATTGTAAAGCTATATGATGGATATTGGTGGTTATGGGGTGTATACGGATTAGTGGTACCACTTGTTGATTTAACGATGGCTGTAGTACTTATTACAAATAAAGATATTTTAGGTTTGGTTAAATTAAAAAACAGTGTGCTGAATCGTAAACCACTGGTGGCTAGGTAATGGGTAGTTTTTTGGAAGATTACTTTTGGATGATGGTTTCAATAGCTGAACCTTTTGGTATTTTTATAACGTGGCTATTTGTTTTCACCTTTTTATATAACTTGTCTGCGGCTATTAATAAAACCGATAATAGCCGAACTCAACTCTCATTCATTATGATGGTTTCGTATACTTTGTGTTTATACATAGATATGTATACACCACTTAGGCATTTACAGTTATTTATTTTTGATGCGGTTACGATTGCGACTATTATTATTTGGCGTTACAGCCTAGGAAAAGTGATCCCTGTCAGCTTTTACTACTTGGCAGGGGGGTTGTCTATTAACGCCACGCTTTTTCTGGCAATGCATGTTGATTTTATAGTAAACCCATATTGCGGTTATTGGTGGTTATGGGGAGTTTACGGGTTAGTGATGCCGCTTGTTGATATAACAATGGCTGTCGTACTTGTTACTAAAAAAGATTTGTTAAAACTGGTGTGGTTAACTAAAAAACTAACCACACGTGCTTAATGTATTATTAGAGGCTTAATACCCCTATATTTTTTGCTTTGGTAAAGCACTCACTAGGCTTAGTTAGTATTGCAGCCTACTTTTTCTTTGAGTGCTTTTACAATAATAGGGTCTACAAATTCGCTTACATCGCCATGATGACGCGCCACTTCTTTAACTAAAGTAGATGAAATGAAAGAATTTTTTTCAGCAGGTGTTAAAAATACACTTTCAAGATCCGGGTTTAGGCGGCGATTCATGTTTGCTAATTGAAATTCATAATCAAAGTCAGACACCGCTCTTATACCGCGAATAAGTACGTGTGCATTGTGATCGCGTGCTAAATCGGCCAGTAATCCAGAAAAACCAATGACCTTTACGTTATCTAAGTGGCTTAATATTGTGTTTGCTAGCGCCACACGCTCTTCAAGATTAAAACATGGCTGTTTACTTGGGTTATTAGCAACAGCAACCAAAACAGTGTCAAACATTTTGGCAGCACGTTGTATTAGGTCTGTATGCCCATTAGTAAGTGGATCAAAAGTGCCGGGGTAAATTGCAGTAACGTTCATAAGGTTCACAAATTATAATTTTGTAGCAGTTTAACAGTGTTTACAGAACAAATCAGCCCAGTTGCTAGTGCACCCATTAGCGGTAATTTTAAGCGTTGTTTAGGGCGTGTTTTAATTGTTAATTTTGTTTATACTGCCTATCCAAATTTGAGTGTAATGTAGCCAATAGACTATTTGAGTATTAGCATATGAATACCAAGGAAAAAATAATACACACCAGTATTTCGTTGTTTAATGAAAATGGTGAGCGTGCAATCACAACGAACCATATTGCATCGAGCTTAGGGATGAGTCCGGGGAATCTTTATTATCACTTTAAAAATAAAGAAGATATTATTCGCCATATTTTTGCGCTTTACCGTGATCACTTAAGTACACATTTTAAGCCTATTGATAAAGACGACGATGCATTTAGTCATTTAACTGCTTATCTCGACTCGCTATTTGAACTTATGTGGCGTTTTCACTTTTTTTACGACAACCTTGGCGATATCCTCTCCAGAGATACCGACTTAAAACAAGCGTATATTGATTTTCAGCTTGAGTTATTAGAGCAAGTTCGTAACGTTATTTTGGGATTGCGTGATAAAGGCATGATCGCCATTGACGAACAAGACGTGACCGAATTAGCACACACACTTAAACTAACTGTTAGCTTTTGGACACCTTATATAAAAGCACGAAGACCCAGTGGTTCGCTGGCTGAGCAAGATATTTATTATGGTATTTTAAAAGTATTGGCTTTATTTAGGGCTTACAGTACAGAAAAAAGCAGCGTACAGATGAACCAACTTCGCGAAAAGTACACGGCACTTGCACAGCAAGCACCGGCAGTAGCATAACGCTTCATTTATTGGCTGTTTCCTAGACGTTAAAATTTTTGCTATAATCGCGCGCCAAATGCCTGGGAGCGCGAATTCCCGCAGTCTAAGAGTGAACTATGCTTAAATTTATCGTCAAACTACACCCCGAAATAGCTATTAAAAGCCGCTCGGTTCGTAAACGCTTTACTAAAGTGTTAGAAAATAACATTAAAATTGTATTGCGTCGTATTGACGAAAAAGTACAAGTAAGAAACAACTGGGATAACATTTCAGTTGTCACCAAATTAACTGACGCGCAAACTCGGTTAGACTTTATTGATGGTTTGCAACGTATTCCAGGTATAGTGCAATTTATTGAAGTGACCGAAATCGAATTTAGTACGTTGGACGAAATTTATCAAAAAACCTTTGAGTTAATTGGCCACACAATTGCGGGTAAAACATTTTGTGTACGTGCAAAGCGTATAGGCCAACACGACTTTACCTCAACTGATTTAGAGCGTTACGTTGGTGGTGGTTTAAACCAACACGTTGAAGGTGCCCGCGTAAAACTTAGCCGCCCAGAGGTGACTATTCGTCTAGAAGTAAAAGACGACAAAGCCTACATTGTAACGCAAACACATTTGGGTATGGCGGGCTTCCCTTTGCCAACTCAAGAAGATGTGCTGTCGTTAATGTCGGGTGGGTTTGACTCAGGCGTAGCTAGCTACCAAATGATACGAAAAGGCGCGCGTACGCACTTTTTGTTCTTTAATTTAGGTGGCGCTGCCCACGAAATTGGCGTTAAACAAGCGAGTTACTTTTTATGGAAAAAATACAGCTCTACTCATAAAGTAAAATTTATTACGGTCGACTTTGAACCTGTTGTTGCCGAAATTTTAGAAAACGTTGAGAACAGCCAAATGGGCGTTGTACTCAAGCGTATGATGATGCGTGCCGGTAGCGCAGTGGCCGAAAAGCTAAATATTCAAGCGCTTGTAACGGGTGAGAGTATAGGGCAGGTGTCTAGCCAAACGTTGGCTAATTTAAGTGTGATTGACCGCGTAACCGAAACCCTTATTTTACGCCCGCTAATTCAGCATGATAAGCAAGAGATTATAAACATTGCGCGCCAAATCGGTACCGCTGAAATGGCCGAAACTATGCCAGAATACTGTGGTGTTATATCTAAAAAGCCAACGGTAAAAGCAAAAATAGACGTGATTAAAGGCGAAGAAGAAAAGTTCGACTTTGATGTACTTGATACCGTTATAGATAACGCGCGTGTTATGGATGTTCGTGATATCGACGTAGAAGCTAAGCAAGAGCTTAAAGAGGCTGAGTCGGTTGCCGATTTACCGCCAGGTTCAGTTGTTGTTGATATTCGCTCGCCAGAAGAAGAAGACGCGGCGCCGCTTGAAATTGAAGGTATTGAAGTAATTCACCTACCGTTTTTCCGCTTAGCTACGAAGTTTGGCGACCTACCAAAAGATAAAGACTACTACCTATATTGTGATAGAGGTGTAATGAGCCAGTTGCAAGCGCTTATTTTACACGAGCAAGGCTTTACAACTGTAAAAGTTTATCGTCCTTAAAGGGTAAGTAAATACGTTAATAGTTTATAAAGCGTGGTTTAAACCACGCTTTTTTTTGCCTGAATTTTAGCAAGTAACTCATTATTAGTTGGGGTTTTGATTTTGTAACGTTTGCCTTGCTCGCTAATATACCCACAAATAGCCATTATTTCTGTTGGCCTGTTATTAGCAATATCTTGCTGCATTGAAGAATAATTTTCAGCGGTAAGCGACATTACGGTGTAAGCGTTATTTAACGCATCAGCTAAAGCAATATTCAACCCTTTTGCGTTAGCAACCCTGCAGCCCTCATAGAGTAAACTCATTATCGTTGCGCTAAATGCAGGGGCACGCAATTGGCCGTTTTTTATATTGTGAAGTGCAGTTAGTGGGTTAATAGCCACATTAACCAACAGCTTTTCAAAGCGAAGTTGCTCAATGTTATTGACCATTTTTAAATTAGGAATTGCTTGAAGTAGTGGTGATATAAATTGTGGATTTTTAGCTGCAAGTTTATTACAGCCACCAATCACGCTTTGCCCTTCACCGGTATGTTGCACAATGTACTGGGTAGACTTAAATCCGGCCATGCTGGTGGTTAAAAAGTATAGTGCTTGCTGAGTGTTCAGCTGAGGAATAAGCTCTTCAATATTTCCCATTCCATTATGAGAAACGACTAATGTTGAATTTGCAGCAAGATAAGGTTTTATTTGTGAAAACGCATCTTGGACCTGAAAAGCTTTAACTGTAAAAATAACAACATCATAACTAGGTTGTTGCGCCAGATCGCTTAAATTAATAAAGCGTGCATTAATGTTATGTGACGGGGCATTTTTACGGCTATAAAAACGCGTATTGCAGGTTGGTTTGCGTGTTAAAACATGAACATTATTTTTGTGACTTAAAAAGTGGCTTAGTAACAAGCCAATAGCGCCATCGCCTACAATTAAAATATTAGTCATAGGGATTCTTTTTTCGAGGTGTAAAAATAACTCTTAGTAAAAAGTAACTAGCAGCACCAGCAAAATCAGCTATAAAATCGCCAATAGAGGCCTGCCTGTAAGGGAGCGCGTCTTGCATTATTTCAATTGATGCGCCGTAACCGGCCAATAACAAAATTTGTGCGTATAAAGGAAGCTTAAACGCTTTATCCATAATAATGGCAAGCACAAAAAAAATCCCAAAATGGGCTACTTTATCAATGTGTGGAAATAGGTTAGCTGCGCCTTTTATTTCTTTGGCAAATAAAAAAGTAAACGCTACGATGCTGAGTAAAAAAACAGCTTGGTAAACACGCCTTGTCACGTAAAATCCTAGAGTCGCTTAAAAAAGAAGCTTAAGTATATCAAACTAAATTAGTATCGCACCTGAACAAGATGCAGAAAAATGTAAAGATTTATAATTTTAGCGTTATAATTGCGCCATAAAATTAAGATTGAATAGTTAGGAGAAAACCAATGCCTTCATTTGATATTGTATCTGAAGTAGAAATGAACGAAGCACAAAATGCGGTAGATAATGCAAACCGTGAACTTGAGACTCGCTTTGACTTTAGAGGTGTTGATGCATCTATTGAGCTAAACGACAAAACAATTAAGCTAAAAGCTGAAGCTGATTCACAGGTTATGCAATTGTTTGATATTTTAGCGGGTAAAGTTTCTAAGCGTGGTATGGATGTAGCGAGCTTAGAGTTGCAAGATATTAGCCGTGCAGGTAAAAATGTTTTTCGTAACGTTGCGCTAAAGCAAGGTATTGAAAAAGATGTGGCTAAAAAAGTAGTAAAAGCCATTAAAGATTCTAAAGTAAAAGTGCAAGCGGCTATTCAAGGCGAGGAAGTACGCGTAACGGGTAAAAAGCGTGATGACTTACAAGCTGCTATGCAAGTGGTGCGTACTGCCGATTTAGGTCAGCCTTTTCAGTTTAAAAACTTCCGCGATTAATTATAAAAGCCTTTTTGGGGGCTTTTTTTATAAACGCTACATAGTTTTTTTTAATTGATTCGCTTTTTAGCTGTATAGACGTCCGTTGACATTTTTTATTAAACTCCTCACAATAGCGGCCTATTTTCAAGGTGCTTATTAATCTTTTCAATGGTTTGATTTTTTTAATGAGATAATCGGGAAGTTGGTGCGTTTTCATGATGACTACAATCCCAACACTGCCCCCGCAACGGTAAAGTAATGCATAAAGCTATGTACTTACTGAGTCCGGAGACCGGCCTTGATGTAATCTTACTTAGTTCTTTGCGGTGGGCAAAGAAGGGGAACTTCATGTTAAAAAAAACAACTCTTGGCGTTGCAATTACTGCTGTGCTGTCACTATCTGTATCTGCTGCAGAGCAATCAATCGAAACCATTACGGTAACCGCTAATAAGTTTGAACAATCAATTACTAATGTATTAGCGAGTGTAAATGTTATAACTCGTAATGACATTGAAACCAGTAATGTTCGCGACTTACCAACGCTATTAACCACTCAAGTTGGGTTTCAGGTTAACCCTAACGGCGGTTTTGGTCAAAATGCAGGTGTTTCATTGCGCGGTACAGGGTCAGGTGATACGCTCATTTTAATAGACGGTGTACGCACCGGTTCGGCAACGCTTGGTCAAAAAGCATTAAGTAATGTGCCATTAAATAGTATTGAACGCATAGAAATAATTAAAGGTTCACGTGCAGCTATTTATGGCTCTGATGCGTTAGCAGGTGTTATTAATATTATTACTCGGGAGTCAGATAACCTTTCGGTCAGTGCTACGTTTGGATCTGACGCGTACCAAGACTACCAGATTGCTGGCTCTGTAAAAGCAGGCGATGTAACAACGGCTTTTAATGCAGGATTTGAAAAGACGGACAACTTTGATGTACTTCAAGGTGCAGCACCCGATGAAGACGGTTTTGAAAACAAAAACCTTGGCTTTAAAGTAAACTATACCGACACACATTCCGGTAACTTTAAGTTACTAGGGCAATACAGCGAAGGCTTTGCTGATTACGACAGCCGCTTTAGTCCTGCCGATAGCACGATTGAGCGAGGGGATTTTAAAAATTACCAACTTTCGGCTGGTTGGAATAAAGACTATAAAAACCAAACTCACAGCCTTGATATAGCATTTGCAACGGATGACTCAGACAATCGTTATGTTGATTTTTCTCAAGGGCCAACAACAAGTACGTTTGTTACTAAGCGCTCACAAATTGACTACAACGGCCAATACCGCTTAAACGACACGTTAAACATTAGTGGTGGTATTAATTGGTACAATGATGACGTATCACAAAGCTCAACCACGTTTGAAGTGCAAGAGCGCGATGTATTAGCTGTATTTGTTGGCGCATATTACGATGCGGATGAGTTGCTTGCCAATTTAACTGTTCGTCAAGATGACGATGAGCAATTTGGTAATGAAACAACGTACACAGCGGCAGCTGGCTATCACTTATCTGAAGACGCAACTTTCAGAATAAGCCAAAGCACGGGCTTTAAAGCGCCAACATTTAATGATTTGTACTTTCCTCTTTACGGCAATGCCAATCTTCAACCTGAAACGTCAGTGAATCGTGAGCTTGGCTTAAACGTCGACTTTGATACTGTGCGTGTCGATGTCGCTATTTTTAGAAATGAAATTGAGGATAAAATTGATTATGACGCTAATTTTGCACTCACCAATATTAATGAGGCCCAATATGAAGGTGTTGAATTTAGTTTAGCCAATCAAATTTTGGGTTTTGATAGTAATGTGAATTTTGCTTACCTAAGTGCCGAAGATAAAGAAACAGGCGAAGCGCTTAGAAACGTTGCCAAACGAACCTTTAATTGGGAGCTTGCAAAACAGTTTGGTGCATTTGATACAAGCATAGCAATGCAATATCGCGGTGAGCGAGCAGGGGCGGTTTCGCAATTGGGTTCGTATACGCTTTGGAATTTAGCAGGCAATTACCAAGTAAATGATGAAATTACGGTGTCGCTTCGTATAGAAAACGTATTCGATAAGGAATACAACGCAGTCGATTCTAACGCTGATTTTACAACAGGGCAGGTGTATTACTACAACACGCCAGAGCGCCGCTTTTTTGCTGGCATAGATTACCAGTTTTAAATAATCTAAATAAAAAGCCCGGTTTTACCGGGCTTTTTTTGTTTTTACTCAGCTAAAAACTCTTTAAATACGGTTTCAAACTTATGTAATTTTGGTGCGATTAACATACTGCAATAACCCTGTTGTGGGTTTTCGTTGTAGTAATCTTGATGATAGTGCTCAGCAGGGTAGTAAGTTGTCACCGGGCTGACTTCGGTAACAATAGGCTCACTAACATGGGTTTGTAGCTGTTCAATCATAGTGTTAGTAAGCGCAAGTTGTTCGTCATTATGATAATAAACAACACTTCGGTATTGTGTGCCAATATCGTTACCTTGGCGATTTAACTGCGTGGCATCGTGCAAAGTAAAAAACATAGCGAGCAAGGTTTCAAAGCTTACAATAGTGCTATCAAATTCAACTTTTACTACTTCGGCATGGCCCGTTGTACCACTGCATACTGATTTGTATGTTGGATTGTCAGTATTGCCACCGGTATAACCCGAGCTTACATCAGACACGCCATTTACACGCCTAAATGCTGCGTCAATACACCAAAAACAGCCACCACCAAAGGTTGCTACTTGCGTTGTTGAACTCATAATTATTCCTAATATTTGACAAAGGTCACGCAAAGCATAAAGCTTAGCGCCATAACAACAAGGTTACGACGCGTTAGCTTGCTTAGATCTCTTCAAGCGGTTTTTCGGCTGCTTGTTTATTAAGTTTTTGTTGTAAATATTCAGGCGATTGTGTGTTACGAGCAAGCGTATAATACGCTGCTGGCACAACAAATAAAGTAAGTAGCGTTGAAACAATAACCCCGGTAAATACCACAACACCAATTACCATACGGCTTTCAGCGCCAGGGCCTGATGCTAATACCAATGGCACTGAGCTCATAACCGTTGTTAGCGATGTCATTATTATTGGGCGTAAACGTTGTGTAGCCGCTTGTAATATTGCTTCGCTAAATTCTACACCTTTGTCGCGTAATTGGTTGGTAAATTCAACAATGAGTATCCCGTTTTTAGCGCTTAACCCTATGAGCATAACAATACCAATTTGGCTGTAAATATTAAGCGTAAGTCCGGTAGACCAAAGACCAAACATCGCGCCCATTAAACCAAGCGGTACTGTTAGCATGATTACAAATGGGTGCATAAAGCTTTCAAATTGCGCTGCCAATACCAAAAAGGTAACTGTTAGCGCTAATACAAATACGTAGGTCATTGCTGATGCGCCTTCGTAATAAAGCTGAGATTCACCTTTGTAGTCTATTGCGCCGTCAATATCATTTTCTTCTGCGGCAACATTGTTTAAAAAGTTAAGTGCTTGTTCGAGTGTGTAACCATCGGCTAAGTTTGCGCTTAAGGTTATTGAGCGCATACGGTTGTAACGGTTTAAGCGTGAGGCCGTTGCTTCTTCTTTTAAGCTAATTAGGCTGTCTAGTGGAACAAGCTCACCACTGCGTGATTTAAGGTATATATTTGAAATATCGGTCGGGTTATTAAAGTCTTCTTTTGTACCTTTCAAAATGACATCGTATTCTTCACCTCTATCTATAAAGGTTGTCACACGACGCTGACCCAGCATGGTTTCGAGTGTTCGACCAACATCAGACACAGACACCCCTAAATCGGCCGCTTTATTTTTATCAATGCTGACTAAAAACTGTGGGAATGTTTCTTTGTAATCATGATCGATTCTAACAAGGCCTGGGTTTTGTTCTGCACGTTTAATAATGCGGTCACGCCAATCGGCAAGCTGAGCATAATCATTACCTTGTAGAACAAATTCAATAGGGCGAGATGAACCGCCACCGCCAATACCTCGGCGCATAATAGCAAACGCACGTACATCGGTGACTTCGCGCATTTTGCCACTAATTTCATCCATTACCTCCCATGTAGAGCGCTTGCGTTTGTCCCAATCAGCCATACCAACAATAGCAACACCGCCGCTACCGCCCCAGCCAGGAACACGAACAAGCACACGGCTTAGCTCGCCAGACTCAGAGTAAGGCATAAGGCGTTCTTCAATTTTTGCCATATTGGCGGCATTATTTTCGTAGCTAGCACCCTCAGGTCCACTCATCATAATGAAAAAGGTGCCGCGGTCTTCTTTAGGTGTTAGCTCTGATGGCACTTGCAGTAACAGTGAATAACTCACAAAACCCGCTAAAACTAAGCTGACTAACAAGCCCCATTTTTTGGTCATATTTGTTGAAAGTGAATTACGGTAACTGCGCTCTAATTTAGTAAACTGGCGGTCCATCCATTGGCTGAATTTATTAGGCTTGTCGGCGCTTTTTAGAACTTTTGAACACAATGCTGGTGCAAGCGTAAGCGCGGTCACACTTGAGAAAAAAACAGCTGCGCTTACAGCCATTGCAAATTCGGTGAATAACGCGCCTATTCGGCCATCCATAAATACTAAAGGAACAAACACCGAAATAAGCACAAGTGTAGTTGCTACAATTGCAAAGCCTACTTCTCGTGCGCCTCTATATGCTGCAAGTAAAGGTGGTTCGCCAAGCTCTATGCGGCGATGAATATTTTCAAGCATTACAATAGCGTCATCAACAACTAAACCAATGGCAAGTACTAACGCAAGTAGTGTTAGCAAGTTGATTGAATACCCCATAGCGAGCAAAAACATAAAGCTACCTACCAAAGCTACCGGTACGGTAACAGCGGGAATAAGCGTTGCACGAATGTTGCCTAAAAACAAAAATATCACTAAAACAACTAAGCCCATTGAAATGGCAAGCGTGCTATATACTTCGCTAATCGATTCTTTAATGAATACAGACGAGTCGTAACTGTCTTGAATTGTTGTGCCTTCAGGTAGGTTTCGTTTGATTTTTTCAAGCTCACTTCGTGCGTTGTCTACCACGGTTAATGTGTTTGCTTTAGCTTGTTTTACAATACCCAGGCCAATCATGTTGCGGCCGTTACCACGGAACAAACTTTCGTCGTCGGCGGCCTCTAGTTGAACATCGGCTACTTCGCCAAGGCGAACTAAATAGCCATCTTCACCGCGTTTAATAACTAAATTTTTAAAGTCGCGCTGATCTTTGTAGCTTCGGGCCGTACGTACCGTAAAGTCGCGATCAATTGATTCAATTTCACCAGCAGGTAACTCAACATTTTCTGTGCGCAGAGTGTTTTCTATGTCGCTTGAAGTTATGCCGCGCGCAGCCATTGCTTGGCGGTTTAACCAAATTTTCATAGCGTATTGACGCTCGCCGCCAATTCGTACATTAGATACGCCATCCACAACGGCTAAGCGGTCAACAATAAAGCGCTGTGCATAATCAGAAAGCTGTAATGAGTCCATGGTTTCACTATTAAGCACAAACCATGCAATAGGGCTTTCATCACTGTTTGATTTAGATACCTCAGGCGGACGAACTTGCTCAGGTAGGCTGTCGAGTGCACGTGCAACACGTTCACGTACATCGTTAGATGCTGCATCTATATCGCGGCTAATATTGAATTCAATAGTAATGTTTGAGCGACCATTACGGCTCGACGAATTAATACTTTTAATACCCTCAATACCCGATATACGGTTTTCGATAACTTGGGTTATTTTAGTTTCGACTATCTCCGCTGATGCCCCGGTATATGAGGTGCTAATATTTACAATCGGAGTTTCAATGTCAGGGTATTCGCGAAGCGGTAACATGCTAAATGCCACTAAACCAAAGGTTAGTAGCAATAAGTTAATTACAATCGCAAAAACGGGGCGTTTAACGCTAGTGTCGGTAATTTTCACGTATTACCCCTTAACGCTAACTTTACTGCCCGAGCGAATTTTAATCAGCCCTTCAGTAATAATTTGCTGGCCATCGGTTAAGCCTTCATCAATAGCTACCCAACCGTTATTTCTGCTTGCAACGTGTACTTCTATTTTGTTTGCTACGCCATCTGTAATTTTAAACACGTAGTGTTTATCTTGCAGTGGTATAACGGCCTTTTCTGGCACCATAAGTGCTTGGCTTGTACTTAACTCAAGTGCGGTATTTAGCAGCATGCCTGGACGTAATAAGCCAGATTTGTTGGCAAAACTAGCGGTTACTTCAATGCTGCGTGTAACGGCGTCAATACGCGAACTAATATGCGTGACTTTGCCTGTAAATGTTTGGCCAGGGTAAGCGTCATTTTGCGTTAATACTTTCATTCCAATGGCTAGTTGCGCTAAATATTTTTCAGGAACTTTAAAGTCTACTTTTATAATACTAATATCATCAAGGGTAGTGAGTATGGTTGCATTATTAACATAAGCGCCTATGGATATTTCGCGTTTTCCTAATAAGCCAGAAAAAGGTGCACGAATGGTCATTTCGCTTAGCGTTGTTTTAGCACTTTCTAATTGTGACTTGGTCGCGTCTACGACAGATAACTGCTCTTCTAAAAGCGATTTAGCTGTAGACTGTGTACGTGAAAGTTCTGTAAGGCGGTTAAGCTGACGCTTTTCTTCTTGTAAATTGATACTGAGTTCTTCAACGGCCAATTCTTCTTGTCTGCTTTGCAGTTGCACAAGTTTTTGACCTTTACTCACTAAGTCACCATCTTTGAAAAATATGTCGGTAACGTAGTCGTTTTGTGCGCTTTTGATATAAATAGCTTGATTTGCGCGTGCGCTACCAATTGCTTCTATCATTACAGCGTTTTCTTGCGAAGTTACTGTATGTGCAGAAACCTGTGTAGACATGTTAGAAAAATTAGCTTGTTCGCCATGGCTAGAGGGTAAGTATAAATAAACACTAAATATTAAAAGTAGTGTAATAATGAATGGAAAAAGAGCTTTGCCTGATTGTCTAGAGTACATCGTTTTCATACCTGAAAATTAATTATAAGTATTGTACGAAATAAGACCGGATAAAGTCTGTTATGTGTCTCATAATTTTGTGCGTTAAGCGTAAAAATAAGTAATATTAAATATGTGTACCGGTTTTTGTTTAATTAAAGCGATAAATATATGAATTTTAAAACATCTTGCAAGGCCTGTATGACAGCCAGGAAAGTGATTTTATGGGCTATTATTATGTTTATATTTTATATGGTTTTTTATCAATATGGATAAACATACTAAAAAGCGTATTAATTACCGTGCGAAAGGAGCACGCAATGGCATTGAAATATTGATAGTAGGCGCTATTGGCTTAGTATTTATTATGGCATTTAATTTACTAAGATCAGGCACTATTAGCATTGTTGAAATTTTTTTAGTCAGTGCCTGCATTGGGGCTATTTTTGTGGGTTTTTTAAAAACCCAAGAACCTTATTACAGCTTAATTTTGAGCGAGTCTGCTATTGAATATAGGCATAAATATGGGGGCTGGTGTTTATCTCATAAAAACTTTCATTCTTGCGGTGTTCCAAAAGTAGAAAAAGGCTCAGAGCATTTAGAGCTAAACGCGGTTGGGCTAAAGCTAAATGATATTGATGAGTTTTTAATGAGTATAACTCCTAGAATTGCGGGTAAATTACTTATAGAACAACGACATTTTTTTATGCAGGTTGTTCAAAATCATTGCAAAAATGGCAATTGCCCATCAGAATGGTTAGTAGAAGATACACAACATCGATCTGCGCGCGGAATTAGCTATAATGGTTTAATAGCAATGTTTGCAAACAGAACTAAGCACCTCAAGCTGCTAACAGGGTATGATTTATTACTACCTGCCAGTGTACTAGATACAGATATTTGGGTTTTTAGCGCTAATTTAAATAAGTGGAAGCGCGAGCCACATCAGTTTATAGCGTCGCAGCTTAAAGATTAAACTGCGACTGTAGGAAAAGACAATGAGCCAAGAAAGAGCCTTTTTAAAAAGTGGTCGTAATACCATAATACATAAAGACAAAAAACTTGATTTAGTGATTGTTAATGCTGAAAATCAGCCACGAATTAAAGTGACTCAAAACGGATTAGAGCCGTTTAAAGAGGAGCTACCAAAAAATAGACGCGACGCAAAAGACCGTTACCTAGAAATGGTATATATAAGCAGCGCTGAAGTATTTGGTGAAGAAAAACAGTTAGTATTTATTCAGTCGTTAGATGGTCGTGAATATAAAGTTGATTACAGCAAAGTTGGCACTAAATTGTTCGTTCGTATCCATCAAGACGCCTACATGTAAGCTTTAGTGGCACCTTTTTTGCTTGTGATTACCTCATGGTAATTATTTGACACACAAGGTGCTACGAATGAAAGCGTTAGCGTTAATCCCTCTTTTTTCCTGCATTTTTATTACAGCATGCGGTGGCGGCGGTGGTGACAGTACCACAAATATTGAATCCTCTGTGAATGCTGGTCCGGACATACAAGTAATCGAAAAAATTGACTTTACAATTACCGCCCAAGGCTCACCTGCTGACGGTACATTTACGTGGCAGCAAGTAAGCGGGCCAAGTATAGACGGCTTTCCACTTGAAGGCGCAGAGCAAACTCTCACGGCACCCGATGTTAAAGCAGACAGTGAAATTGTACTAAGGGTCAGTTATCAAAGCACTGGCAATAGCACAGTAAGTGACGACCTTTTAATTTCGGTTAGTTCTAATAACCAGCTCCCTATTGCTGTAATAACACAAACAGCACCAGATACACTCCCTTCTGTATACCAAGATACCATCATACTGAGCGGCGTTGATTCCAGTGATCCGGATGAAAATGGGATGGTGAATGGCTATTTTTGGGAACTTATATCAGGCCCTGACTTAGATATTTCCAGTTTTGATGATTCAACATTAAGCTTTACTCACCCTTTATTAGAAGCAAACACGACATTGCTTTGGCGTTTAACGGTTACAGACGATGAGGGTGGCGAAGCCAGTACTCAGTTCACGATGAGCCTTAATAAAACCAATGAATTAGTTGCGGCAAATGCAGGGGATGATCAAAATGTTGAAGAATTTGACGAGGTAACATTAGATGCAAGCAATAGTGAAACAGTTACTGATACATACCAGTGTGAGTGGCAACAATTAACCGGAAATGCCGAAACACTCAGCAATAGCCAACAGTGTGTATCTAGCTTTTTTGCCTCCGATGTGGACACCAATACCACGCTTAGCTTTGAAGTAACCGTTACCGATTCGAAAGGACGAACCGATACAGATACTGTGTTTATTGATATAACGCCAAAGGCGCTTGGTCTGATAAACGATAGTGGTATGGGAGAATGTTACAACAATACGCAGCGCATAAATTGTGGCAGTGACGATTTTCCTGAGCAAGACGCAGAGCTCGGTCGAGATAGCTTTGCTAACCGCATAGATAAAGCAGGCATAGGTAATCTCGCGTTTGATTATACAAAGCTTAATCAGTTTGCCGACGAGGTGGATGACTCAAGTGAAGACTTTAGCTGTATTCGTGACAACGTCACAGGGCTTGTTTGGGAAGTTAAATCACCGTCGTCTGGTTCTTTACCAAACACAACATTACGGGATGCACAAAATAGCTATTATTGGGACATTGGCGACACAACAACCGATGCAGACAGTTCAGCAAATACAACATGCCCTAACGACACAAGCTGTGGCCTACAAACCTATATAAATGAAGTTAATGCTATCGATTTTTGTGGGGGAACAAATTGGCGAGTACCCACGTATACAGAGCTTTTGGGGTTAATTGATTATGGGAAACAAGGGCAAAGCGTTTTAATTGACTTAGCTTTCTTTCCAAATATGCCAGAAGCGGGTGCTATCGATAATGTTAATTTACCTTATTGGACATCTCAAACTGCAGCAGATGGCACCAGTTTATCGCAAGCTTATATTATTGATATGAGCAATGGTAATGACCTTGCCTATCCAAAAGAGAACAACGCATATGTTCGTTTAGTCAGAAGCCGATAGGAGAGTGTTATGAAATTAAAATTATTAAATACGTTTATAGTTTTTGGCTTTAGTTTTAATGTTGCTGCGCAAACATGTTATGGCGGTGCTGACACAACAACCCCAACCGATAGGTTTACCGTTAATGCCGATGGTACAGTATCTGACACTGAAACTGGCCTAATGTGGCAGCGTTGTAGTTATTCTCAAACCTATAATACAGAAACACTACTGTGCGAAGGGTCTACGCCTGCAGTGACGTGGCAAGAAGCTTTACGAGGCGCGACTAACGATACAACTGCAAATTATGATGATTGGCAGGTGCCTAATATTAAAGAGCTAGCCAGTATTTTAGAGCACAGTTGTACAGAGCCAAGTATAAATGAGGTTGTATTTTTAGGCACCAAATCTCAAAACTATTGGTCTAGCACATCGGGTGTAAGTAGTATGAGTTCGGCCTGGGTGTATCAGTTTGACAGTGGGCTAAATAGTTTACGTCCTAAAACCAGTGATGTTTATTTACGCCTAGTTCGCTACGAAAAATAAAGACCAAATAAGTTTGATTAAAAAGCGCAGTTATTGGAGGTGACTTCTGTAGCTGCGCTTTTTTGTTTTTACATAAATTTACTTTATTTCAACAATAAAGCGCTTACAACGATGTTACTGTGCGCGTTTTTTTGCCATTATAGGCGGTGATTTAATTACGAAGGAACATCGCGGTGTATTTAAGCTATTTTGGCCTGAACGAAAAACCTTTTTCGATTTCGCCTAACCCTCATTATTTATTTTTAAGCGAGCGCCATAAAGAAGCCTTAGCACATTTAACCTATGGATTGGGTGAAGACGGTGGTTTTGTATTACTAACGGGCGAAGTAGGCACCGGAAAAACAACAATCACCCGCAGCATGCTAGAGCAATTACCTGAAAATACACAAGTAGCGATGATTCATAATCCTGCGCTGTCAGAACTTGAGTTGTTAGCCAGTATTTGCGATGAATTGAAAATTAGTTATGACGCACAAAATGCGACGCTTAAAAGTTTAACCGATATAATAAAAAAACACTTAGAGAGTAATAATAAGGCGGGTGGCCATACTATTTTAATTATTGACGAGGCACAGCTTCTAGCCCCCAATGTGCTTGAGCAACTTCGTTTATTAACTAATATAGAAACCGACCACAAAAAGCTATTGCAAATCGTGCTTGTAGGTCAGCCAGAACTTCAAGATTTACTAAAACGTAATGAGTTAAGGCAGCTTGCTCAACGGATCACCGCGCGTTATCACTTATTACCTTTAACACAAGGCCAAACAGTTGCGTATATCAAGCACCGTTTGCATATTGCAGGGTGCGATAAAGGATTGTTTTCGATGGATGCAATGCAGATGGTTCATAAAATGACAGGCGGTATACCTCGCTTGATGAACCTAGTGTGTGAACGAGCTTTAGTGGGTACTTTTTCGAAGCAGCAACTTGTTGTAGATGCTGAAATTGTTAAACAATCTGCGCAAGAATCACTACCTACTGACTTTGTTGCAACAACGAATAAGCCTGAGCAGTCGCCATCGATTTTAATTTATTGCTTTGCTTTCGGCGCTTTGTTTGCCGCAGGTATTGGGCTTTCCTTTATTTTATAGTTAGGTGATTTATGTCTTATTTATTAGATGCGTTAAAGCAATCTCAACAAGCTGATATGAGCGCCGAGCAATACGATTTACAGTCGGAGCAGTTAAAACAGCAACAAGCACTCGCTCGCTACCGCCGTATAGCCTTTGTTTTGGGGGGCAGCTTGGTTGCCTTTGTAACGGTGGCGGCCGGATTTACTTTTGGTAAATGGGTCCAATCACCTGGTTCTGTTGGACCCTCAAATGTAGTTAGCACTCAAAGTAATGAACAAGTAACGACTGAGTTACAGACAGCAGCATTACCTGCCACTGAACAAGCTGAGGTGAATGTAAAGCCTAAACCTGAAAAAGCGCCAAGCAATACAGCGACTATTGAAGGGCAGTTAGTGCACGTGCAAACACCAACGGGTATTCAGCAAATGCTGTTAACGCCAACTGGGCAGTATATTCCAATGCCATCAACAGGTGCAGCCAGTGGCATTCAACAAACTTTTAGTCAACCTTCGCTTGTTAATACGCAAAATTATAATCAGCCAAACCAAGGTCAACCTAATTCAAATACACAGTTAACTTATAACCAAGGTGGTTTTGAACAAACTCAAAGTACGTCGTCAACAAGTATTGATATGAGTAAATATAAAGTGTTGGGTAAGCCAATTAGTGGTGCAGCGCAAGCTGAACCTAAAAGTGACCCTGAGCTTGATGCTGTGCCAACTACACTTAAAAATGCGTTTGCGCAGGCAGTGCAAGATGTCGATAAAAACCAAGATTATGAGGTAACTCAGGCCTCTAAATCGTCATCTCGGGTAGAGCCTATAGAATTGTTACCAGATGGCCTACAAGCAATGCTACCTAGCATAAAGTATCAAGCACATATTTATTCATCAAGTGCAGATAAACGCTGGATAAAGCTAAATGGGCGAGAGCTTCACGAAGGTGATAGCATTGGTGCATTAATGGTAAAAGAAATTACACCTGAGCAAAGCGTAATAGATTTTGACGGTTACGAGTTTAGTTTAAAAGCCTTGCAGGATTGGCCAGAGTAACAAAAAGTATAAGCTCAATGAGTAACATTGAGCTTATACTGACTATTTAAGGTAATACGGAGTTTTTGTAAAAACGCTCTAAATCAATGTTGAAATCGCCGGCTTTTACGGTTGTTTCGAGTGAGTCTTCAATTCGCTTGTTTGACAAATCAATATCGAGCACTTCTGTATAACGGCTGTGCTTTGCACTATAAAAGGTTTTAACAATCGGCTTTAATGGCATCGCGGGATTACTTTCTGTCACAAGCCCGACTTTTTGGCTTGAAAGCTTCACTAATGTGCCCACAGGGTGAATTCCAATACACTGAATAAACTTAGTTAGTAATTCGCCGTCAAAGCTATTTGGGCAGCCTTCTTTTAATATTTTAAATGCCTTAATGGGTTCCATGCCCGATTTATAAACTCGCTCTGCTGTGAGGGCGTCGTATACATCTACAATAGAAGCCATGCGGACATACTGGCTTATTTCACTTCCTTTTTTAGCAAAAGGGTAACCAGTTCCGTCTATACGTTCATGATGCATGCCTGCAATATCTACAGCAATACCAGTTAAACCTGACTCCTCTAAAATTTGTTTAGAGTAAACCGCATGCTGCTTCATTATTTCAAATTCGGCTTCGGTTAAGCGCCCAGGCTTATTGAGGACTTCATCTGGTGTTTTTATTTTACCAATATCATGCAGCAGCGCACCGGTGGTGAGCTCTACAATAATGTCTTTTTCAATATTAAGGTGTTTTGCAAAAATACCCATTAAAATAGACACATTAATGGAGTGCTCAAGCAAGTATGCATCTTTTTGGCGCATTTGCGTGAGGCAGGCTAGGGCGTCTTGGTTTCTAAAAACTGAATCCATAAAACCGCTAGCAAGCTCTCTAAATGGAGCAATATCAATGTTCAGGCCGGACTTTATATCTTTAAATGCTTTTATTTGCAGCGTTTTAGCTTCGTCATAAAGCTTTTTAGCTTTATTCATTTCTTGAGCTGCACTATGCGTTTTTTGCCAAGGATCGCGCTTTATTTTTGTGGCAGGTGTTTTGGTTTGTTCTTTTTCAGGTACTGTTTTGGTGAGTGTTTTATCTGGGTCGATTTCGACTTCTAAAATACCCGCTTTAATAAGCTTCTCAATACTCGCTTGGGTTTTTACCCAGCCTTGACTTTTTATTTTTACTCTGCCAGTTTGTTTTGTGACGCTTTGCACAAACATACCAGGGAGTAATTTAGAAACAGGGAGCTTTTTCAATTTAACTACTTAACTAATAAATCTATATTGAAAATAGCAAACTTTACGCACTTTAAATAGAAAAAAGGCACCAAAAGGTGCCTTTAATAAACATTATAAGTAATTAGTATTAGCTTAATTAATCATCATCTTCAACTAAGGTCATCAAGGATGTATTACCACCTGACGCCGTTGTATCTACACTAATTGTTTTTTCAGTGATAAGACGTTTGATTAATGTGTCGTAATACTCAGAACTGATCACAGGTAATATAGCGCCCTTACGTTGTGCAAGTTGCTGGCTGAAGTAACCTAAACGCGACGAACGCGCTGCAACAACTGCACCTGCTAAATGAGGGTGACCCAAAATAGCTTGTAACTGATTAGGTTTAGCTACCTGAAATACCCCTTCGGCAACACCTGTGGCAATAAACTTCTCTCTGAATGCTTCAGCTTCTTCATAGAACATTTCAGAGGCAACTGTAATTACCGTATTACCCGCAGCTAATGCAGTGATAATAGATAACGCCCAAAAGTTAAAAGAGGTACTCTTATCCGCATAACAAACAACACAGCCGCGAGCTTCTAAGTGAAGCGTGTTAGACTCACCCGTTGGCCCAGGCAATGTTGTAAATTTACGCATGTGCTTTTCAAGGCGGTTTAGCTGTGCGCGCGCATCTGCTAGCGTTAAAGCTAAATCGTCAGCAAGGTCATCAATAATTTCAACCGTAGCAATTTTGGCTAGTAGCTGACGAACAGCAGATACACGATCATTTAGCGGGGTTGCTCGCCAAATTTTTTCATCGCGCATTGAATTAGCCATTAGCTTTTCTACTTGAGCATTTGCGCCACTGTAGTGGTGTAAATCAAGCTCATCTGGCGTTAGGTTTGTCATTTGTACGTTTTCTGGCGATGCTTTTTCTTTCACCAAACGTTGTAGATAGTTAGGGCCACCGGCTTTAGGACCCGTGCCCGATAGGCCTCGGCCACCAAATGGCTGCACACCAACAATTGCGCCTATCATATTACGGTTTACGTATACATTTCCCGCACGAGACATTTTAGCAAGATACTCGCAACGCTCTTCAATGCGTGAATGCACACCCATTGTTAAGCCGTAACCTGTATTGTTTATTTGATCAATTACGTCATCAAGTTGATTCGCTTTAAAGCGAATAATATGAACACATGGACCAAATACTTCGCGCTTAAGTACAGAAAGGTCTTTTATTTCGTACAAACGAGGAGCAAAGAAGTACGCACCATTTTCACTGTTGTCCGGAATTTTACATTCGTAATGAAGTGTTGCATTGCCTTTTAAATACTCAACATGGTTTGTTAAGTTTTTAAGTGCTTTTTCGTCTATTACTGGTCCTACATCGGTAGATAACAATGATGGATCGCCAATATGTAATTCAGCCAAAGCACCTTTAATCATTTCAATGATGCCGTCAGCAACGTCTTCTTGGATAAACAATACACGTAGAGCTGAACAGCGCTGACCAGCGCTTTGGAAACCAGAACTTATAACATCATCAACTACTTGCTCAGGCAGTGCTGTAGAGTCAACAATCATACAGTTTTGACCACCTGTTTCGGCGATTAATGGCACTTGTATGTCGTTTCGTGCTGCAAGCGTTTGAGAAATTAATGTGCCGGTTTCAGTTGAACCTGTAAACATAACCGCTTGAATGCGCTCATCAGGAACAATTGTTTTACCCACTTCACTACCGCGTGCGATAACAGGTTGCACAACGTGCTCTGGTAAACCCACAGATAGCATTAGTTCAATTGTACGCAGTGCAATTAAGCTTGTTTGTTCAGCCGGTTTGGCAATAACAGTGTTACCCGTCACAATGGCAGCAGCCACTTGGCCTAAAAATATAGCGAGTGGGAAGTTCCATGGACTAATACACAGAATTACACCCCGTGCTTCAAAGCGCTCATCTTCTGAGAGTTCTTCGGCTCGTGCAGCGTAGTAACGACAAAAGTCGACTGCTTCACGTACTTCGTCTATGCCATCTTGAGCTACTTTACCCGCTTCTTTGATACAAATAGCAACGAGCTCGTCGTGATGACGTTCTAAAATATCAGCAATGCGGCGTAATAAATTAGCGCGGTCTTTAACCGGTGTTTGCGACCATGACTCAAACGCTGCTTCTGCATTAGCAAGTAGTGTTTTCATCTCATCGCCGCTTTGTAGTTTTACATGGCCGATGATTTCTTTATGGTTTGCTGGGTTTTTAACAGCAAGTGATCCATCAGGGACTTGGCTTTGATCTATTAGGTGCTCGTTAAACCAGTTGTCTAGGTTGTCTTTGAACGGTGTAATTACGTTTATATCGGTTAAATCCATGCCTTTAGAGTTGGCGCGTTCTTCGCCGTATAAATCAATTGGCATTTTAATTTGCGTATTGTATTTGTTGCGAAGTCCTTGCAGCGTTTCTACCGGATCTGGCAGCAGTGTTTCTACCGGTTTAGAGGTGTCAACTATGGCATTTACAAACGATGAGTTTGCACCATTTTCAAGTAAACGACGCACAAGATACGCCAGTAGGTCTTCGTGTTGGCCAACGGGAGCGTATACACGACACTGAATTTTCTCTGCATTTACAATTTGGTCAAATAACGATTCACCCATGCCGTGTAAACGTTGGAATTCAAATCCGGTGTTATCGCCTTTAGCCACTTCTAGAATAGTTGCTGCAGTGTATGCATTGTGTGTTGCAAATTGTGGGTATAGCACATCACGTGCTTCTAGCATTTTAATTGCACATGCTTTATAAGATACGTCGGTTGTCGCTTTTCGGGTAAATACAGGGTAGTGATCTAAACCATCTTGTTGTGTAGTTTTAATTTCAGTATCCCAATATGCGCCTTTAACTAAGCGCACCATTAGTTTACGACCTACACGCGTAGCAAGCTCTGTTAGCCACTCAATAACAAAAATCGCACGTTTTTGATACGCTTGAACAGCTAAGCCAAACCCTTGCCAGCCATCTAAATCTTTATCGCTAAATACGGCTTCGATAATATCCAATGAAATATCTAAACGGTCAGCTTCTTCTGCATCAACGGTAAAACCAATGTCGTACTGCTTTGCAGCCAGAGCAAGCTCTTTTAGCTTAGGTACAATTTCAGCCATTACTCGGTCTTTATGCGTAAATTCATAACGCGGATGAATAGCCGAAAGCTTTACAGAAATACCTGGGCTTTTAATAGGACCACGGCCATTTGCCGCTTTACCAATTGAGTGAATGGCATTCATATAGCTGTCAAAGTAGCGTTTAGCATCTTTACTTGTGCGCGCACCTTCGCCTAGCATATCGTAAGAATATACATAGCCTTTTTGCTCTGTGTCGGCAGCACGTTCAATTGCTTCGTTTATGGTACGCCCCATAACGAATTGCTTGCCCATAATTTTCATTGCAAAGTTTACAGACTTACGAATAACAGGCTCACCTAAACGACCAATTGTCTTTTTAAGCATACCAAACTGTTGGTCTTTGGTTTTATCTGTGTAGTTAACCATTTTACCGGTTACTAATAAGCCCCAAGATGATGCATTTACAAATAAAGAGTCGCTACTGCCTAAATGAGAGCTCCAATCACCTTTTGCTAACTTGTCGCGAATAAGGGCTTCTTGGGTCTCTTTGTCTGGTACACGAAGCAGCGCTTCGGCTAAACACATTAACACTACGCCTTCTTCACTTGAAAGCGAGAATTCATTCAGTAGCGCATCTACACCGCCTTGACCATCTTGTTCTTTACGAATGTTTAAAACAATTTGGCGGGCTCTTTCCCAGGCACGGCTTCGTGCTTTAACGCCTACTTCTGCAAGCGGTAAAATATGATCGATAACCGCATTTTCGTCTATGCGGTAAAAGTCACGGATTTTTTGTCTTATAGGACAGTCAGTTGTTAAATCGCCGTTGAATAACATAAGCAACCCTTAGCAGTGTTAAGATTTAAAGTAAATTTAATTACCAATAAAATACCAGTGATATTGAGAGTGCATTCTAAATAAAATTCAGCAGAATATGCTGGTTAAATTTGTCGATTTACGATAATTTACAGGGCATAAATTTAACTTATCCGCATAAAATTCTGTATGACAAATCCAAATAGATTACGCATGCTAGATCGCATTGATTTAGCAATTTTAGACGTTTTGCAAAAAAACGGCAGAATTTCTAACGTTAACTTAGCAAAACAAGTTAATTTAAGCCCAAGCCCATGCCTTGATCGCGTAAAGCGATTAGAGCAAGAAGGCTATATTGAGGGTTATTATGCTAAATTAAGCGAAGCTAAGTTAAATCAAAGCTTAGTGGCTCATGTTCAAGTGTCGTTGGTTACCTCAAATACTGCTGTATTTAAAGTATTTAAAGAACACATATTAAAAATGGAACAAGTTGTAGAATGTGACATGGTTGCAGGCGGTTACGACTACTTATTAAAAATACGTGTATCTAACATGGAAGAGTACAGGCAAGTGTTGGGTGACTTAGTTGATATCCCCGGTGTAGGCACACACCATACTTATATGGTTATTGAAAAAGTAAAAAAAGACAAAGGGTTATTAATCGAAATTTAATCCCACCTATTTAAAGCATACAAAATAATGCTTGTATGCTTTAGTATTCATAGTTGCCCAACTTCTTTCCCTTTTGTTTTCTAATACCTTAATTTCATACTTTTAATTTATATAAAAATAAATAGTACTGCCTTTGTTTTGCCCATACAATGCGCAAAATAGCATGCACATCTTTAATTAAAGTACCGTTTTTTCTGCAATTTTTAATTGAGAAGGTAAACTGTAAATAATGTGCTTTTTAATTTTAAGGTTTTTTTAATGATTGAGTATCCGGTAGATCAGCTTCCACAACTCATAAACGACTTACTGCAATGCGACACCACAGAACGTAAGAATAAACTGTTGATCGACGCACAAAGCACACTTTCTACAGAGCATCTATCTTTATTGTTTGAAGCAATACCCAAAGAGCAGCGACTCGAAATTTGGCAATTGCTTGACGAAGATACACAGCATGAAATTTTTGTAAATTTAAGCCCTGACAGTTGTTTATGGTTACTGCAAACACTTGATGACAGTGATGCATTTAAATTACTTGATGAAGTAAATGTAGAAGAGCTACTCGAATTAGAAGAAGTTATACCAGAGCGGTTTGTCGACTATGCAAAAAAGCAATTAGATGAAGCGCAAACCAAGCAGTACGATTTAGCACAGCAATACCCACCAGAACAATTAGGTCACTGGCTAGGTTTTGATATTTTAAAGGTGTCTGACAAGTTAACCGCTGGTGGTGCAAAAAAACTATTATTCAAAGGTGTACCGCAATACAGCGAAGTTATTTATTTAGTGACCCGCAAAGGCAGTTTAATTGGTGAAGTGACCATTAACGATCTTATCAAAGCACACGATAATGATAATTTAATGACACTGGCAAATCATGATTTTTCATCATTGCATGCAGACGATGATTTATATGAAGCTGCTGAAGTGGTGATTCACTCTGAGCAAATGGCTATGCCGGTTGTAAATTCAGATAATAAATTATTAGGGCGATTAACAATTGCCTCTGCTTACGAACTTCGCCAAGAAATAACCGATGAAGCCACTGCAAAGGCCGGTGGTTTAAGAGAAGACGAAGATTTATTTGCCAGTGTACGAAAAAGTGCTAAAAACCGTGGTATTTGGTTGGGTATAAACTTGGCAACGGCATTTTTAGCATCGTGGTTTATTGGTTTATTTGGTGCCACTATAGAGCAAGTGGTTGCTTTAGCTGTGCTTATGCCGGTTGTAGCCTCAATGGGGGGGATTGCGGGTAGTCAAACATTAACCGTTATCGTGCGTGGTTTGGCTTTGGGGCAGGTGACTGATTCAAACCGCAATGCGTTACTTAAAAAAGAACTAAGAGTCGGGGCTGTTAACGGTTTAGTGTGGGCATTTGTAATTGGTTTACTCACCTACTTATGGTTTAACGATTTGATGTTAAGTGTAACGATTACAGTCGCTATTTTATTAAACTTAGTAGCGGCCTCGCTCGCGGGCGTTGTAATACCATCGATTTTAGACAAAATGAAAATAGATCCAGCGTTATCTGGCTCTGTTATTTTAACAACGGTTACCGACATTGTTGGGTTTGTGACCTTTTTAGGTTTAGGCAGTTTGTTGCTGCTATAAACTTTTTAACAGGAAAATAAAATGACGTTTGATGTCATGATTTGGTGTGCTATTGCTCTGTGTATTTCGCAATCGGCAATATTTTCGGGCTTGAATTTGGCGTTCTTTTCGTTAAGCCGATTACAGCTTGAAATGGAAAGTTCAAAAAGAAACGAAGCGGCAATTAAGGTTATGGCACTTCGTAACGACTCTAACTTTTTACTAGCAACCATTTTATGGGGTAACGTGGGTATTAACGTTTTACTCACGTTGCTCTCTGATTCTGTATTAATGGGCGCTAGCTCGTTTTTATTCTCAACGATTGCGATTACGATAATCGGTGAGATAACACCTCAAGCTTATTTTTCTCGTAATGCATTAAAAATGGCGAGTATGCTTTCGCCATTAATAAAGTTTTATCAAGTTTTGTTTTATGTTGTTGCTAAACCAACGGCCTTGGTACTTGATGCATGGCTGGGCAAAGAAGGTATTACCTATTTTGCTGAAAGCGAGCTTAGAGGAATAATACGTAAACACATTGAGGCAGAAGAAGCTGATGTGCAACATGTTGAAGGTATTGGTGCACTTAACTTTTTTAGCTTAGACGAAATCAGTGTAACTAAAGAAGGGGAAATAATTGATCCAGATTCTATAATCTCTTTACCTACTAAACTTGATTTACCTATTTTTCCTGAACTGACATTATCAGCCGATAATGAGTTTTTACGTAAATTACACAAATCGGGCTATAACTGGGTAATTTTGACTAACAACGATGGGTGGCCATTATTAGTGGTTGATGCAGATGGTTTTTTACGATCAGCATTATTTGAGCCAGATATTTTTGACCCTTACCATTTTTGCCACAGACCTATTATTGTAACGGATGAAACACTGCGCTTAAGTGAGGTTATTTTAAAAATACGCGCAAATCATTCGCTCGATAAATCGTTTGATGGTGCTATTGATCACGACGTTGTGCTGGTATGGGGTGATGAGAAGCGTATTATTACTGGTGCTGATATATTCGGTCGTTTATTAAAGGGAATGAATGCGCCAAAGTTAGAGATGAACGAAAATAAAGAGGTACAGCCGCTGGCAAAATCGTAAGTTAATCTATTTTTTTATAGTTAAGCCAGTGCTATATATGCATAGCTCAATATTTGATATGCGAATAAAAAAGCCGCTAATAGCGGCTTTTTTATTGAACAACATTCATTCAATTAATTTATGCCCAGCCTTCGTAACGCTTACGGCGCGACAAAACAATGGTTAAAATAATTCCCAAAAACAACCCTAAAAATGCAATCGCACCGCCGTAGGTAAGTAGTTGTCGTTTTTCTTTTGAACTAGCGGCTTCTTTTTGCGTGCGCTCTTGCGCGAGTGTTGTTTGCAGGCTTGTAATTTGCGCTGATAATTGCAGGTTTTGATCGGTTAAGGTTTGATTTTGCTTTTGTAGCTGCGGTAGTTCTATTTGAGCAAGGCGTAAATTTTCCTGCATTGTGCTCATTTCGCTGCTTAAGGTTTGGTATTGTTGATGTAAACCAGGCGTAGTAGAAATAAATTTAGTTTCTATCCAACCTTCGCGGTCTTTGTCGTCCTTTATTTTAATGAAGCCGTTTTCTTCGCTAGATAGTACGGTTATTTTTGTTCCTGCGTCTACAGAGCCAAGTAGTCGATAATTTTTGCTCGCGCCTGAACGCATAAATGTATACAAATTATCAATAACGTAAGCGGTATTTGCATCTGATGAGCTCGCTGTTTGTGCTTCATCTTGTGCGTAGCTTATAAACGTAGTGGCTGTTAAAAGTAGCCCGAATAAACAATGTTTTAGCATTTATCTACCTTGTTGTTCTTACTGAGTCCGTTATGAACATGGTTTTTTAATTCACATATAATGCAAGATAGTAGGGATTTAGCCTTTTAAAAGCAAGGCTGATATTGTAACCCTGACATGATTAAAGCACTTAATAAGCCTAAAAAATTTGCATTGTTAGAGCGCTTTGTTTATTTTGACCACTTATTTATTTTAAAGGTAATCCGCAGACCGAATGGATACTGAGATAGAACTGAAATTTTTGGTATCAGATGCCGTTGTCCCACTGATCCCCTCACTAATTACTCAATTTGCTAAAACGGTTATAAATAAACCATCACGTAGTTTGCAAAATGCCTATTACGATACGCCAAGCCGTGAACTTCGAGCACTTGATATTGGCTTTAGAACCCGTTGTTCTGACAATCAGTGCGAACAAACTATCAAGCTTGCCGGCGAAGTTGTAGGTGGCCTTCATCAGCGCCCAGAATATAACTTACCTATTGATTCTAGCCGCCCCAATTTAATGGCGTTTAGTGCTGATATTTGGCCACATGGGATGCAAGTAGATGCAATTTCACAAAATTTGTATCCTATTTTTAGCACTAACTTTATTCGCCGTACGTGGTTAATTGAAACGCAAGCTGGTGCAAAAATTGAGGTGGTGCTTGATAAAGGCGAAATTGCAGCCTCAGGGCAAGTTGAGATGATCAGCGAGCTGGAAATAGAATTAATTGAAGGTAGCCGCAATGAGCTGTTTGCTTTGGCTGATATTTTAGTTAGCCAAAACTGTATTCGACTCGGTTTGTATTCAAAAGCAGCACGCGGCTACCGTTTAGCCGACGACAATCCGCTTAAGCCTAGTAAGTCGATTGGCTTTGTTAAGCTTCCTCGTTCTGCAACCCAAGAAAGCGCTTTAAAAGAAGCAATGAACTTTGGTATTCGGTTTGTGCAAAAGCATGAGCAGTGTTATTTCGATAAACCGAGTTTAAAAACCTTAAAAAGGGTGACTGATGGTATTAGTTTAATTCGCCATACTTTTTGGTTGTTTGACGATATAGTTTCTAAAGACAGTACCGAACAATTACGCACCGAGCTTAAGTGGCTTTTGAGTGAGTTAGCATGGGTAGAAAATGCAATTCAGTTAAAAACTTATACGTCAAAACGTCATGCATTTTATAAAAAAATAAATGCGGCGCCAGCTTTGGCGCAAGTTATTAACGATTTAAAAGAGCTACAGCCTAGTATTGATGACATTAATGCGCTTTTTCATAGTGCTCGTTACAATCGTTTATTGCTCTCGTTAACAACGTGGTTGATTGACAAGCAATGGCGAAAAGATTGGGGGCAGGTAGAGCTCCAAGCTGCAGAAAATCCAGTGTCTTCTATTGCTGAAAGATTGTTTAATAAAGACTGGAAAAACCTGCATCAATTATTGCCTAAAGAGCAAACGCTTGGTGTAGTTGACTACCTTAATTTACGAATGCAGCTTGAAAACAGCTTGCTAAGTGGTAATTGCTTAGGATCGATGTTCGATAAAGAAGAACGTCTTGAGTTTAGGTTGCCGTGGTTAGATATTTCGCATGGTGTTTATGAACTCAGTACCCTAGAGTACTTAAAGCAATTATGCGCAGGTCAAGACGATGAGCAACTTGCAAAAATTCAATCTTGGCTGGAGCAAAAGTCTGAATATTTAGTCAGTGCAATGGAGCAAAGTAGACTTGCTTCGTATGACATAGAGCCTTATTGGCAAAAATGATGATAAAGCACTTTTGCAAGTTAACCTCTATGCAAAAGTGCATTAGTTTATTAATTATTTTGTTAAGCTTTAATGTTTACTCTGACCCCCGTTGGCAATTATACAAAAACGAGCAAGGAGTAAGCATTGAATATCAGGAATTCTCTGATGATACGTTTATTGTTAAAGGTCAGCTAAATATTGAAGATGTAACAGCCAATGACTTTTTAGATTTATTAAGTGATACGCGTATTGCTTCAAGCTGGCTTGAAAACACGTCTAAGGTACGTGTAATTAAAGCTTTAAGCCCTTCAGAAAACCTCGTTTATAGCTATATCGACTCCCCTTGGCCTGTGGCAAACCGTGATGCCGTTACCTATTCGTGTTACTCAAGACTCTCTCCTCAGCAAACCAAGCTTTCTATTGAATCGCGTCCTGAAGAGTTACCATTAACTAAGCGGGTAGTTAGAATAAAAACGCTAAATGCACATTGGTTACTTACACAAAAGGGCGAAGATTTAAATATTGAATATCAGGTTTACGCTTTACCAGGGGGAAATATACCAACGTGGCTATACAATAAAGTGGGGCTTAAAAGTACCTTCAAAACGCTCGTTAATTTACGCACAATGTTAGAAACTAAAAGCTACACCGCAATCGAACCGGTTATTAAAGTTGGAAGTTGTAATTTACGCGAACTAACCGTTAAATAAGTTATTGTAAAACTGGAAGGGTGTTCACCTATAAATGACTCAGGTAAGACATTTATAGGTGGTTGATCAATATTTTAATATTTGGCAGCTTTAGATTCTTTAGGTAGTGAGTTTTGTATAAACTCCCTTAAGTCGTTATTTGAGCTTTCTAAATCAGCGTGGCGAAGATACATCATGTGCCCACTTCTGTAGCCTTTAAAGCTTAGACGGTCTTTCATTTTTCCACTTGGATCTAATTGCCACATTGTGTATTTGGCATCAAAGTAATTAGTTGCACCATCGTAATAACCCGCCTGTACCATTACATTCAAGTAAGGGTTTTGAGCCATCGCAAGACGAAGGTTTTCACCGGTATTATTGCCACTTCTATCCCAAGGATGAACGTTACCAAATAAGTTATATTTGATGTCGGTTTTATAGTTTAACTCCTCGCGTAGGTAGTAATTAATCGCAGGCGTAAAAGAGTGCAACCATGAAGTCAGCTCTGCCCAGTAATCAGGTGAGTCACCAGCATCACGTTTGTCTATACCTAAATAGCGAGAGTCTAAACGGCCGACTGTTTGTCCTCGGTCACGCAATAATTCCTTCCAAAAGTATTGTGTAGGGATATCGAGGTTGTTTTGATCGACAAAGGTTTCTGAAAGGCCTGCATACTCAGCCATTTTTTTAATAATACGACGCTTTTCGTCTTGCGCTAAAAAACCGCCCTTTGCTAATGCGGGTATTAGTTCATTTAAAGTAAATTGCTCAACTTCAGGAAGGAGTTCATCTAAGTCTTTTGCTTGTAAGTTGGCGTTTAGTGCTTTGTGATACCACGCTGTGGCTGCAAAATACGGCAAGCGATTTGCCGCTTTAACTGGGCCTTCGCGTTTAATACCAATGTCTGTTGGTGACACTAATACAACACCGTTGATATACATCCATTGGCTATTTTGTAATTCATGTGCAAGGCCTGATACGCGTGTTGTGCCATAACTTTCGCCAATTAAAAACTTTGGAGAGCGCCAACGCTCTGTTCTATTTACAAAAGTATTTAACCACTCGCCAAGGTATTTAATGTCGGCATTAACGCCAAAAAACATGTCTTTTTGTTGAGCCTTAGAAAGCATTTCGCCTTTTTCGTTTTCAATAACTCGGGAATAGCCTGTATTTACTGGATTTACGTAAACAATGTCGGCAACATCAAGCACAGAGTACGGGTTGTCTTTTACACCGTAGGGCTGAATAGGATAGCCTTCATCATCAATTTTTAATACGCGAGGGCCTGTGTAGGCTAAGTGCATCCAAACTGAGGCTGAGCCAGGACCACCATTAAAAGAAATGAGCAACGGGCGTTTGGCTCTATCATCAACTTTATCGCGCGTGTAATACGTGTATTGAAGTGTAGCAACGGCATCACCTTTGTCGTCCCATACGGGTTGAGTGCCTGTGGCAACAGTATAATTAAAGCGTTGACCATTAATTTTAGCTTTGTGTTGGGTAACTACTTTACTGTCTACATCAATACGGCGTTGATTATCAGCATCAGCAAGCGGGCTGAGCATTAATGCAAAAACCGTGATTGGTAAAATACGACTAAGCTTCATGAGGTGTCCTTATTATATTTGATAATGTATTAAAGATAAAAATAAGTAAAATAACAAAAGTAATGAGACTAGCTGCCGATATTATTGGTTGAGTTAATTAACATAAGCCGATAAGTAAAATAATCAGTTATTTATGGTGTAAATTTTTGTTTAATTATTTAGCTAAGAATTAAAATCGGGTATATTTGCCATCATGCTTGTTTTTATTACAATTATTGATTTACAAGCTGGTTAATGGAATGTGCTTTAATATTTAAAGCGTTAAATAACAATGGCTCTGGGATGTTTTTTATTTACTTATTTTTGCTGCTTAAAGTGTGGTACCAGTAAGTTTTATTATTTTGTGTTTGCAGCCGATGTTGCAAAAATAATGAGAACAAAGAGAAGGTCTATGCAAAGAGTATTAGTGGTTGAAGACAGTAAAGTAGTCCAGCAGGTTTTACGCCACTTAACCGCCCAGTATTTAGATGTTGCCGTTGATTTTGCCTGGTCATTAGCTGAATGCCAGGAGCACGTAGAAAAGTATGACTATTCCCTAGCACTTGTTGACTTAACTCTCCCCGATGCCCCAAATGGCGAAGTTGCCAAATATACACTTTCTAAAGCAATTCCTACGGTTGTGCTTACATCAAAGATAGACGAGTACAAACGTCAGCAAATGCTAGAAGATGGTGTGGTAGATTACGTTATAAAAGATAACCGTGATTCTTATCATTATGCCGTTAAATTGGTTTCTCAACTTTTAAGAAACCAAGGTTGTAAGGCATTAATTGCGGACGATTCTATGTTGAGTCGTTCGTTAATGAAGCAAATGCTCGAAAAGCAATTGTTTGATGTAAGCACCGCGAATGACGGCCAGCAAGCGCTTGAAATATTAAAAGCTGATCCAGATATAAAGCTGCTAATGACCGATTACGCTATGCCAACAATGGATGGTTTTGAGCTAGTTAAAGCAGTCCGTAATTTTAGAGGGCGAGACGATTTAGCTGTAATTGGTTTATCTGGAGCAGGCAAGCACGGTTTATCAGCACGCTTTATAAAATATGGCGCAAACGACTTTTTGACTAAACCCTTTATGAATGAAGAGTTTCATTGCAGGGTGTTGCAAACAATGGAGCAGTTATCACTGATTGCAGATATCAAAGAAAGTGCTTTTAGAGATCACTTAACCGGTTTATACAATCGACGTTATTTTTATCAATATGCTGAAAAGTTATTAAAAAATCAAAATCAAAATAATACGCTAGCGCTACTCGACGTAGACTTTTTTAAAAATATAAACGATACATTTGGTCACGAAGGCGGCGATCAGGCGCTTAAGCAGGTTGGGTCTCTTATTCGCTCAACTTTTGCAAAATTTACTGTAGCAAGGGTGGGTGGTGAAGAATTTGCCATTGTTCTACCTGATATCGATTTAGCCAGAGCACGCGAATATTTAGAAGCGTTTAGAAAAAAAATGGCGAGTTACGATTTTTCTATTAGTGACAAGTCTTGCACGATAACAGCGAGTATTGGGCTTGCAGAGTTTCAAAATACCAATTTAAAAGATGCAATGCGTGTTGCCGATAAAGCGTTATACGAAGCAAAAAGCAAAGGCAGAAACTGTATCGGGTAACTGTTTATATTATAGCGCAATTTGGGGGTCGTTTTTATATGTGCACCAATGTAGCTGAGTTGTTAAGAAAAACGCACCTAAATGGTGCGTTTTTTTTGTGGTAAGTTCAGATTTAACAGTTAAGTTGTTGTTTTTAAATTTAATTAAATAGTGGCACAAAGGTTGGATTATGTTACCCAACAGGATAACAATAAAGAGTCCGAGGGGGCCACTATGAAAATGATTAGTGCAATCATAAAACCATTTAAATTAGACGATGTGCGTGAAGCGCTCGCTGATTTAGGAATTGAGGGGATGACTGTAGTTGATGTTAAAGGTTTTGGACGTCAACGAGGTCATACAGAGCTATATCGTGGTGCAGAGTACCAAGTCGATTTTATTCCAAAGATCAAACTTGAAATTGCAACTCGTACAGAAAATTGTCAGCGCGTAGTTGAAGCAATCACAAAAATTGCATCAACAGGCAAAATTGGTGACGGCAAAATTTTTGTGTACGACTTAGATCAAATTGTTCGTATCCGTACTGGCGAACTTGACGAAGAGGCAATTTAAGAGGGGCTTATGGAAAATACAATTGTAGAACTTAAATTTTCACTCGATACATTTTACTTTTTGATATCGGGTATATTAGTTATGTGGATGGCTGCTGGTTTTGCCATGTTAGAAGCGGGCTTAGTTCGTTCTAAAAACACCACTGAAATTTTAACTAAAAACATCGCGCTTTATTCAATCGCGTGTACCATGTTTTTGTTAGTTGGTTACAACATTATGTATGTAGACAACGCTGAGGGCGGAATTATGCCATCACTGGGCGCGTTAATTGGTACGCAAGCTGCTGATGCCGACCACTCTTTAGAGTCTGACTTTTTCTTCCAAGTAGTTTTCGTTGCAACAGCCATGTCAATTGTATCTGGTGCGGTTGCTGAACGAATGAAACTATGGGCTTTCTTAGCATTTACTGTTGTTTTAACTGGTTTTATCTACCCAATGGAAGGTTACTGGACATGGGGCGGTGGTTTCTTGTCTGAAATGGGCTTTGTTGATTTTGCAGGGTCTGCCATTGTTCATGGTGCAGGTGCAGCAGCAGCACTCGCTGGTGTAATTTTACTAGGTGCTCGTAAAGGTAAATACGGAAAAAATGGTGAAGTTTATCCAATTCCAGGTTCTAACTTACCGCTTGCTACTTTAGGTACATTTATTTTGTGGATGGGTTGGTTTGGTTTTAACGGTGGTTCACAGTTATTACTATCTGATAAAGAAAACGCAACGGCTGTAGGTCAAATCTTACTTAACACTAACGCGGCTGCGGCAATGGGTGCAATTGCAGCACTATTTGTATGTAAAGTATTATGGGGCAAAGCTGATTTAACAATGGTACTTAATGGTGCGTTAGCGGGCTTAGTTGTTATTACTGCAGACCCTCTTTCACCTTCTCCATTAATGGCTTGTCTACTAGGCTTACTAGGCGGTTCATTAGTTGTATTTAGCATTATAGCTCTAGACAAAATTAAGATTGATGACCCAGTAGGTGCTATTTCTGTACACGGTGTATGTGGTGCACTAGGTATTATGCTGGTTCCACTTTCAAACGGTGATGCAAGCGTTGTTAATCAGTTAATCGGCTTAGTAACTATATTGGCATTTGTTTTTGTAGCGTCACTTATTGTGTGGGCTATATTAAAATACACAATGGGTATACGTGTTACAGAAGAAGAAGAGCTTAACGGTATGGATCAACACGACTGTGGTGTAGAAGCTTACCCTGAGTTTGTATCTGTTCGTAATAACTAAATTTATATAGTGTGTTCATCAAAGCTCTACTTTAGGTAGAGCTTTTTTTCGTTTCAGGGAAGGTTAATTTTTCAGGTGTTAGGGTTATGGCCAATATGCTAAGCTCCCCTTTGTAAATAAACCGTTGGAACACATTACACTTACATGGCTGATAATAAAAAAACACCTAGTAGTAAACCCCCTTCGAAGCGTGCAACGAAAGCAAGCAGTTCGCCACGTAAAGCTAAACCCAAATCTACAAAAAAAACGGCAACTACTGTTGTTAAACGCTCATTTATGAGAAAAACATGGTCAGTTTTTTGGAAGCTAAGTTTGGCTGTTTTTATTGCTATGGCTATGTACTTTATTTATTTAGATTCAAAAACCACACGTGTATTTGAAGGAAATAAATGGCAACTCCCCGCTCAAGTGTATGCGCGTGCAATGCAGTTTTACCCTGGGCAATTCTTATCACGTCAAGAAGTAGAATTTGAACTCGAACGTCTAAATTATTCATCTGTTAATAGGCTCAGCCGGACCGGCCAATACGTAAAAACGGCCGATAGTATTAAAATTTACCGACGAGAGTTTGAATTTTATGATGGGCTGGAGAAGTCTAAGATTGTTGAACTGCGTTTTGCAGGACAAAAGGTAGCCTCTGTAAAAGATAAATTTGGTAGGCGCTTGAACAACGCTCGATTAGAACCTGTTCAAATAGCCCGCATTGGTAACGATTCAAAGCAAGATAGAGAATTTGTTCCCCTTGATAAGTTTCCTGCTATGTTAAAAGACACTTTGCTAGTAGTGGAAGACCGTAATTTTTATGAGCACCACGGTGTATCTGTTTTTTCTATTTTACGCGCTCTATATACCAATATTAGAGCAGGGCGAACAGTCCAAGGCGGTAGCACTTTAACGCAGCAACTCGCTAAAAATATATATTTAACCCGTGAACGTTCGCTGCTGCGAAAAATCAATGAGGCGTTTATTGCGCTTATTCTTGATTATCGTTACTCAAAAGACCAAATATTAGAAGCCTACTTAAACGAGGTTTATTTAGGTCAATCTTATAACCAAGGCGTGCATGGCATGGGCTTGGCGTCTGAGTTTTATTTTTCAAAACCAGTAGATGAGCTTGAATACGATCAAATAGCGTTGCTAGTAGCGATGGTGAAAGGGCCATCTTATTACAACCCTCGCCGCTACAAAGAGCGCACTATGGAGCGTCGCGATTTAGTACTTCGCCTCATGGTTGAAAATAAATTAATAAGCACAAAAGAATACCGAGCATCCCTTAAGCGCTCAATTGACATTGCGCCAATGAAAGAAAGTTTACAAAAATCATACCCAGGGTATTTAGAACTGGTGAACCGTGAATTAAACAAATTACTACCCGATCAGCAGATACTAGATGCTGGTGTTAGGGTGTTTACTTACTTTGATTTACAAAAACAAACAGCAATGGAAAACTCGGTTGAGAAAAGCTTACCTTATTTAGAGAAACGCCCTAAAACAGATGAGCTTGAGGTTGCTATGATCTCTGTAAATTCAGATAAAGGTGGCGTATCGGCCCTTGTAGCAGGGCGTGACGTTCGATATTCAGGCTTTAATAGAGTGCTAGATACAAAAAGAAATATAGGGTCTTTAGTTAAGCCTGCAGTTTATTTAACAGCACTACAATCACCAAATTATAATTTAGCCACATTACTTGATGATTCGCCGTTACAGGTAACAAACGAAGAAGGTAATGTATGGCAGCCTGAAAATTTTGATCGCCAATACCGTGGTGCAATCCCGCTTTATCAAGCATTTAGTAATAGTATTAATATACCTGCTGTTAATTTAGGCTTAGATATAGGGGTGGATAAAGTTGCAAACACGCTTAAATCACTCGGAGTGGAAGGTCAAATAGATGAATACCCGTCTTTACTTTTAGGTGCTTTAGAGTTATCTAGTTTTGATGTTGCCCAGCTTTACACCACCTTAGCAAATGACGGTGAGTATAAGAAGTTGACGTCTATATCAGCACTTACTGACTCTGTAGGTAACGTGCTATACAAACATCAAGTAAGTGCAGAGCCTCGTTTTGATGAAGCCTCTGTGTACATGACCAAATATGCAATGAAGCGTGTAACAAAAGACGGCACAGCAAAGCGTTTAAACTTACACTTTCCGTCTATTCAACTAGCAGGTAAAACAGGGACTAGCAATGATTTACGTGACAGCTGGTTTGCAGGGTTTGATCAAAACACGGTAACCGTTGCATGGCTTGGCCGCGATGATAATAAAAGCACCGGTTTAACTGGCAGTGTCGGGGCGCTAGAAGCCTATATCCGTTATTTAAAACCACTCAACCCACAAGCCATTGCTGATACTCGCCCCCCTTCAATCCGTTGGGCCTTTGTAAACGAGCACACAGGTAAACAAGCTCCTCCAGGATGTGGGAAAGTGATACAGCTTCCATTAAGAGTGAGTGAATTTGAGCCAAGGCCTCGCTGTATAAAATGATAACTCAAATAACAAAGCCGCTATTTAGCGGCTTTGTTATTTATAGATATTTAGAGCTATAGATATTAAAAGTTAAGACTTAAAAAAGCGCATTGACGTTGTTAAATCATTCGATAAGCGTGAAAGCTGCTCGGCGTCTTGCAGCGTTGATTGAGCTGACACTAATGTATGATCAGCTAAGTTATTAACTTCTTGCGAGTCATTAAGTGCCTGAGTCGTCGCGTTGGCTTGCTGTTTAACTCGTTCAGCGATGACCTCGCCTTGATGCTTTATATCACCCATACTACTTTCTGCACTTTGCAGTACCGTATTTGTTTGGTTTGCGGCTTCGACAGATAACTCCATTTTTTCAACGCTTGAACGCATTTTAACTTGTGTATCGTCAGATGCCTTTTGCAGTGAGCTAATAATTTGGTGAATTTCTTGTGTTTGTGTTTGTGTGCGTAATGCAAGTGTTCTTACTTCGTCTGCAACTACCGCAAAACCACGTCCGTGTTCACCCGCTCTAGCTGCTTCTATTGCAGCATTGAGTGCTAATAAGTTTGTTTGGTCGGCAATTTCACTGATCCCTTTACTTACTTTACTAATTTCTTGGCTATCTTGAGCTAGTCGGTCAAGGGCTTGCTGACTTTCGGTAAACTCCATTTTTAAATCTTGCATGTATTGAGCAAGCTCCATGGTATTACTCGACCCCTGTTTTACATGCTCAGCGGCATTTTGTGCAGTAAGTGTTGCCTGATGGGCTGATTCTTCAATTGTATGTGCAGTTTGCGCCATGTCGCTTAATGCATGGCTAATTGCATTTACCCGTGTTTGCTGTTTTATTACGTCGTCACTGGTTTGACCACTGGCATGCGAAAGAGACTGAGTGGCATCGCATAACTCTTTGGTGCTGGCTTTAACATCTGAAAGTAGATGTGAAAAGGCATTGAGTAGGGCGTTGTATTGCTCAGCAATAACGCTCATTTCGTCACTCCCGATTGAGTTAAGGGTTGCCTTTAAGTCACCGTTAGCTGCTTTAGTGGCTGCTTTAGTGAAGCGACTTATGGTGTCAACGACTGCAAAATAAAACCCAACCATTAAATAAAGAGCAAACAGTAAACTTATTATAGAGGCGATCAGAACAGTGTTTCTGGTCCACTGCTGGGTTTGTATTTTATTACTAATTAACGATTCTAGAGTTGGAATACTGATGTTGATTAAAGCGCTAATATTTTTTTGAACATTGTCAGTGAGTGCTGAAAATTCACGCTGAGTTAACTCTATGTCGTCGGGTTCCAGTAGTTTTTTATCTATCGCGTTCTTAAATGCTGAGACAGATTTTTGTAGTTCATTTAAAGTGGGAGAGAGCGCTTTATTTACCGATTTATCCGCTGACGTTGCAATAGCTAGTGTTTTTAAAAGTTGCTGCTCAAATTGGGGTAACGATTTACTTAGGTTTGAAAGTGCAATAAAGGTATCTGGAGTAAATTGGTTATTGTTCAGTACTGTATTTGCGCTCGCGGCAGTTAGGTTTATTTGAGTGATAAAAGCAGGGACACGGGTTACCAATGCTCGATTTAAATAGGCGCTGGCAAGTTCGCTATCTAGCGCTAAGTTAGATTGAATAGACACAAGCTCAAGGACATCGTCTACTTCGCTGTCTTTAATTTTAAAGCCCAGCGAGCGTGCCACATTTATATTTTTATCGGTTGTCCCTTGTATTTGATTGGTAAGTATTGCCCGGTAGCCTTTTAAACCTTGTTGTTCCATTTTCGACACATCAATACTTTTACTCAATAACGACACCAAAAAAAACATACTTAGTGCAAGTGGGATCAAGAGAATGCCAAACGTGATGCTTATTTTAGTTTTGTATTTTAGATTCGCCATTAAGCGCATTGCAGGCGCAGCTAACTGCCGTAATCCAGACATAAGACTCTCTTGTATTTAATAAAGTAGGGTGAAGATAAGTAGACCTTGTTATGCTTAATTATCATTCAATTATATCAATTTACAAATAAAAAAAGCCCTTAAAGGGCTTTTTCAATCTTTAGTATTGATTGCCTGTTTTAAAAGTAGGTATATAAACCCCGTTTAGGCAATACTTGCGATTAAAGCTTTGCGAAACAGCGCTCTGCTGCAGCTATAGTTTCTTGTACTTCCTGTTCCGTGTGCGCAGCACATACAAAACCAGCTTCAAATGCTGATGGCGCAAGGTATACGCCTTCTTCAAGCATAAGATGGAAAAAGCGTTTAAAACGCTCTAGGTCACACTCAGTCGCTTGTTTGTAAGTGGTTACCTTTTCAGCATCAGTAAAGAAAAAGCCATACATGCCGCCCGCGTAGTTTGTTGTAAGTGCGATACCTGCTTTTTTAGCGCCTGCTTCAAAGCCTTCACATATTGCTTTTGAAATAGCTTCTAGTTTGTCGTGTAATCCAGGCTCACTTAATAGCTCTAATGATTTTAAACCTGCAGCCATAGCTATTGGATTACCAGACAGTGTTCCGGCTTGATATACTGGGCCAACAGGAGCTATATAATCCATAATTTCAGTTTTGCCGCCAAATGCGCCTACCGGCATGCCGCCGCCTATTACTTTACCTAAGCATGTTAGGTCAGGTTTTATGTTGTAATACGCTTGTGCACCACCAAGAGCCACACGAAAACCGGTCATTACTTCGTCAAAAATAAGCACTGATTTGTATTCATCACATACTGCGCGCAGGCCTTCTAAAAAGCCTTCAACAGGTGGAATACAGTTCATGTTACCCGCTACCGGCTCAACGATAACACAGGCAATTTCGTCAGCGTATTTTTCAAAAATAGCTTTCACTTCTTCAATGTTATTAAACGATACTGTTAATGTGTGTTTAGCAAAGTCTTCAGGAATACCTGGTGAATTAGGCACGCCCATAGTTAAAGCACCTGAGCCCGCTTTAACTAAAAGTGAGTCGGCATGGCCGTGGTAACAGCCTTCAAATTTAAGAATTTTGTCACGATTGGTAAAGCCACGCGCTAGGCGAATTGCGCTCATAGTTGCTTCGGTACCTGAGCTAACCATGCGAACTTTTTCAATTGAAGGTACAAGCGCTTTTACTTTCTCAGCCATTAAAATTTCAGCTTCAGTTGGCGCGCCATAGCTAAGGCCGTTTTCAACTGCTTCATGAACCGCTTGTTTTATAGCAGGGTGATTGTGGCCCATGATCATTGGGCCCCACGAACCTACGTAATCGATATAACGATTACCATCAGCATCAAAGGTGAATGCACCTTCAGCTTTTGTGATAAATAATGGTGTGCCACCTACGCCATTAAAAGCGCGCACTGGTGAGTTTACGCCACCAGGAATAGAGGTTTGAGCGCGTTCAAATAAGTCTTGGCTAATTGTCATGAAAAATCCTATAAATTGTCACTTAAAAAAGGGTTAGCTGTCGCGTTTGCGGCTAAACCAAGGCACGTCTACTTCATATTGCTCAACTTTGTTTTCTACGCCGAGCGTTAAAGCAAACAATGCCATACGAATTAATACGCCGTTTTGTACTTGGCGAAATATAGCTAAATTGTCGTTGCTGTTTAAGTCGTTATCAAGCTCGTTAGCTTCAGTACGACTATCACGAGGAAGCGGATGCATTAGCACTGAATTAGGCTTACAGTGTGCGTTATAAATTGACTGGCTAATTCTAAATCCGCCACGGTATTTATTTGCTTCTTCTTGAGATGGAAAGCGTTCTTCTTGAATACGTGTTTGATACACGATATCGGCCGCTAAGTTACCTTCCATTTTGTTCACTAGCTCTATTTTATGGCCAGCATTTTCTACTGCATCTAAAATACTGGTTGGCATTTGCAAGCCATCGGGTGCCACCATTGAAAATTTAACGTTTTTGTAATGGCACAATAGTTTTGATAACGAATGAACAGTACGACCGTATTTTAAATCACCAACCAAAGCGATGTGCATACCATCAATGTTTTGATCAAAGCGGTGTAACTCACGTTCTATAGTAAGTAAATCTAGCAGTGCTTGAGTAGGGTGTTCATTTGGGCCGTCACCGCCATTAATTACAGGTACGGTACAGCCTTCGGCAAATTCACTCACCGAGCCTGCGTCTGGGTGGCGCATAGCTACCGCATCTGCATAAGCTGAAATAACACGCGCTGTATCGTATAAAGATTCACCTTTAGCAAGAGCTGAACTTTGCATGCCTGTTGTTTCACGCACGCCTCCACCAAGCAGGTTAAACGCGGTACCAAAACTAACGCGCGTACGTGTGCTGGGTTCAAAAAACAAATTAGCTAAAATGGCGCCCTCAAGCACCGTTGTTTGCTTTTGCTTTTTAGCATAAGGCTCCATCTTTTTTGCTACTGCAAAAATACGTTCAATGCAGTCTCTGTCTAACTGATTAACAGACAGAATATGTTCACCTTGGAAACTTAACATGGGGTTATTCCTAGTTTTTCAAAAGGGCGCGATAATCCATAATATGGGGCACGCAATCGCGCATATTAGATTTTAAGTCGTGTGTAATTAATGCGGTATTTTTTATACCAAATAGCTCAAAGGCTCGGTTTAATTACTGCCAGTGCAACTATAATAAGTAATGCAATAACAGGTAATTCATTAAAAATTCGGTAAAAACGATCTGTTTTAGTATTTCTGTCGTGTTTAAAGTCGGCTAGTAATTTAAAGCAGTACGCGTGGTATAAATATAAAATTATAACTAGCACTAGTTTATAGTGCAGCCACATACTGTATTTAAACCATTCACGGCCATATTCCACAATCGTTAGTACACCAAAAACAGCCGTTAAAATAGCAAATGGCGTTACAAAATAAAGGAGCCTGCGTTCCATTACTTTTAGCATAGAGTTACATGCACGCTCTTGGCTCATTGCGTGGTAAACAAATAACCGTGGTAAGTAAAAAATGCCTGCAAACCATGCAATCATAAAAAATATATGCAGCGTTTTATAAATCAGTAATGCACTCATAATAACCCTTATTATTTATAGTAAGCTGTTACGGATGGTTAAAATATGATGAATTTGATCCCAACGTAACAGCCCCATTATTTGTTGATTATCTAACAGGTTGTATACATATAAAGCGCCACTGCGCTTATCTTTTAGTATATCAAAGGCATCAGCTAACGTTGCTTGACTGCTAATACCTTGTAAGTTTACATAGTTCAGGTTGATTGCTTGATCAGACATTAAGCTTAAATCGTATTCTGCAAGTCGATACCCGTTTTCTTCGTCAAACACAATCAATGGCGTTTGGCTGTCCATGGCATCGAGTGTATTTTTTATTTGCTCTTTGTCGTTTGAAAAAAGCAATTTAAAGTTTTCATCCATATCATCCATAATTCCCACCTTTTGCAGCGCCTCTGTGGCAGGGGAAACATGATAGGGAAGTCCCTGAAAATCAAGTTGCTGCAAAAATATAGAGCGATTACCAAAAACTTGTAATGCGGTTACATAAGCTGTTGTTATCACAAGCATGGCTGGGACAATTATTTCTGGCGACGATGTAAGCTCCATTACTGTTGTTAACGCTGCAAGTGGTGCATGTAATGTGGCGGCCATTAACCCCGCCATGCCCAATACACCATAAGTTCCGGCAATATCAGTACCAGGGCTAATAAACTGCGCAAAAAACGCCATCATAGTCCCAACTAAAACACCCAACCCAATAACAGGACCAATTAACCCTCCCGGTATACCCAAACCTATAGCAAATAAAGTTGCTAGTAATTTAGCAATTAAAATAGTGGTGAGTAATTGCACATTATCTGGTGACTCCACCGCAATAGCTATCGCGCTCATGCCAGAACCCATTGCTTGGGGAACGGCATAAGCAATTAAACTTGCGATACAACCTGCAATGAGTAAACGAGGAAACATACTTAAAGGTTTAAATGTTTTAATAATTAACATTAAGTTTTGATTAAAGCTGTATGCAATAGCGCCCAGTGCCATACCGCATAAAATTAAATACGGATAGTGCCAACCACTCAAGGGAGCAATTGTTATGAGTGCAAGTTCTGACCCTCCCCCAAATACGAACTGAGTAGCAAGTGCACCTGTTACTGCAGCAAGCATAATAGGGACAAAAATATGAACTTTGTATTCTCTTAACACGACTTCCATAACAAAAATAACGGCGGCAAGAGGCGTGTTAAAGGATGCTGCAATACCCGCAGCAACACCACAGCCGCTTAATGTACGCATGGCATTGTGTGGTAAGTGGAGTTTATCGGCTAAAATACTGGCGCCCGTTGCTCCCATATGTACCGATGGGCCTTCTCGCCCAACCGAAAAACCACTGATTAATGCCAAAGCCCCCCCAACAAATTGGTTGAGTGTATTGTATAAAGGCATTTGCCCGTAATGACGTTTAATACGATGAATAACGAATGGGATACCTAACCGATAATGTTTGAAACCAGTAAAAGCGGCAAATGACGCAATTAAAAATGCTGCAATTAAAGGCATTAAAACACGTTCAAGAGTTGGCAAGGTTGTAAAGTCGTCTGGGGTTTCTAAAAATAAACTTTGAAAAAAGAGAATTGTTAAGCGGAATAAAATAATAAAAAATGCAGCAATTAACCCAGCAACTACGCCTAAAAGGCATAATTGTACAGATGTTTTAGGTTGTGCGAGTCGACGCCTGAGCTGCTCCAGCCACATGCATTTTTTCCTCAGTGCATTTTTCAGCTGTATTTTAGCAAAAGCCAACCACTAAGTCCTTGTGATTTTATAAAATTATTAACTTAAATTAGCTATTTATGGCAAATAATAAAACGGAGTTTTTTTAGTTAAAATAATTACTTGTTTAACATGCCACTAGTTGCATATTAAAGTGCTGTTTTTTTTTCAGTCAATATAAGCGATATACAGTCATTTTTAATGTATTTATGGGTATAACTTAGAGCAAAGCGTTAATTGACTATACTTGATTAAAACACTCGGGTATTAGATAATCACGCCATTACGATATTGAGGGTTTTAAAATGTCAGAAGAATTACCAATTCAGTTTAGCGATGCAGCAGCTGTTCGTGTTAAACAATTAATCGATGAAGAAGAAAACCCAGAACTAAAACTGCGTGTTTACGTAACGGGTGGCGGATGTTCTGGCTTTCAGTACGGTTTTACTTTTGATGAAAAAGCAAATCCTGGCGATTTAGAAATTGTAAAAAATGGCGTAACGCTAGTGGTTGACCCTATGAGTATTCAATATTTAGTTGACGGTGTAGTTGACTATACTGAGGGCTTAGAAGGTGCACGCTTTTTTGTATCTAACCCGAACGCAACAACCACATGTGGTTGTGGTGCAAGTTTTAGTGTGTAAACACAGACTAATAAAAAAAGCCGCATTAGCGGCTTTTTTTATGCCTATAAATTAGAAGGGGCATACTCTGTGATCTGCATCATCAATACAAAAAAGCCCAGTACAAATGCAGATAGTACTAAAATATACATAAACCCTTTTTTACCTTGCTTAATTGGCACGCCATTATGGCGCAAGAATAAGTACCACCCTGCACATAAAATAATCGGTAATAAAAAAAGAAGCCTGAACATTATGTAACCTTTTTTGTGTTGATTATTGCCCAATATTAAACGAATAACATTAACATGAAATAAATTTGTTATAAAAATGCGTATTTATATTTTTATAATAAAAATATTATTTTTAATGTTTTTGATAACTTAGCTGAAATATTCAGTGTTTGTAAATGTTCACTGGGGTTGATTTTGACTAAGGCGAGCAATTAACTATTTAACCAAAGTGTTAATAGTATATAATGTATCCAAGAATGAGACGGGCAAAATTTCATTCTAATAACAAAAACCTTTTACCACATTTTAAGCGTCGTTTTTAGCTATGTGGGTGGGAGTGAGTAGCAACCAGTGCTTTGAGAAGCGATAGATTGCTATTTAAAACATAAGTTACTGCTTACTTGCCTACAGCTATGGTAACGACTGCTGCTTTTGTGGTGTTGTCTAATCGTCTAGTAGGAGATGTAAAATGATGGGGAAAACTGTTTCTTCAGAAGAGAACGCTAAGTTAACAACATGGCTTAAAAGCAAACGCCATGAAAAAGGCCATACAATGAGAAGCCTTGCACAGGTGCTTGGAACGCCTCACTCGTTTATCGGCAAAATTGAAAATCAAGAACGCCGTTTAGATGTAGTTGAGTTTGTTCGTTATTGTACAGCGCTAGAAGTTGACCCACATGAAGCACTAAGCCTGCTTAAAGTAGATTAATAGTGTGTTGCTTAGTTCATTCAGGGGCATATTAAATGTGCTAAGCAAAATATTAATGCATGGATGCATTAAGCTTAATAGCTACTATGGTAGTTTTTCTCAAGCTCATACAATTTGTGTCTTATTGCATACAAAAATAGTAAAGAGGGGAGCACCATTAAAGCGGTTAATACAAAAAATAACGACCAATTTCCCATTAGCCAATCATCAATTACAACCCCACTGTAACTCGAAAGTAATGTTCTTCCTAAATTCCCCAGCGACGCCAACAACGCATAATGTGTTGCACTAAACGCTCTGTCACATAGCATAGATATAAACGCGACCATAGCAACGAGAGACCACGCTTGTGTAAAGCCATCAATTACTATAGCAAAAGCATATAAACCTAAGTTAGGGCCCACTAATGCAATAGCAGAAAAAGCTAAATTAGATGCAGCCATGGCTACACCACTAACAAACAACCCTCTCACAATGCCATATTTTTGATTAAATAAGCTGCCTACGAAGGTAAAGGCAATGGTGAGCACTGCGGTGCCAACTTTTGAAAAAGTAGCTATATCGCTATTGCTAAAACCTATTTCTTTATAAAAAACAATCGACATTCGTCCTAAAAACGCTTCGCCAATTTTAAATAAGAAAATAAAAGCAAGTAATGCGAGTGCAGTTTTAACCCCGTTCTTTGCAAAAAATGTTCTAAAAGGGTCAATTACTGTAACAACCAACCAGGCAACGACTTTATTGAGAGGTGTTTGATTAATAGTAGCAAGCTTTTCAATGTAAACACGTTCTAGTTCCTCGTGAACGGCTTCTCTATTAGAGGCGGGCTCTTTAGCAAATAGCACTCCTCCCATTAATACCAATATTACAGCAGCTAAAAAGTAGTAAACTTGTGGCCAACCGAGTGAAGGAATATCTGCCATATAAAATGGAATCGCACCCAATAACGCGTAGCCTGTCCACCATCCTGAGGTGGCCATGGCAGCGGCAGCAGTTGCTTTGTGTGATTCACTTTCGCTTAGGGTATCTATTCTAAATGCGTCTATCGCAATGTCTTGTGTGGCAGATGCAATTGCAATTAATAAACACAGTGCTGCAGCAATCGCCAAGTTAGCTTTGAGGTCAAGGCCAGCAAGAAGTAATGTGCCTAAAAACATAAAGCTTTGGCAAAACAATATCCAGCTACGGCGTTGGCCTAGCCACTTATATAAAATAGGCAGTTTTGTACGATCGATTAAGGGCGACCACAAAAAGTTGATGCTGTAGGCACCAAATACAATACCAAATAAGCCTATCATGCTTCGGCTCAGGCCTTCATCCTTTAGCCATGCCGACATTACAGAGCCAATTAATACCCAGGGAAAACCACTGCTAATACCAAAAATAAACACATTAATTAAACGTTTATCTTTAAAATACGAAAAGTATTCGCTGAAAGAGAGAGTGTTGCTCATAGGGCCTTCATTGGCGAGTGGGTGCAGCTATACCGCACCTCATTAATTATAATGGTGTTGGCTCAATCATTTTAATATTTAAAATGACCACTGGTGTTTCTGGCACAAAGTCATAACCAATTTTTTCGTTGTAAATTGTTTTAACAGCCATAATTTTATCAAGGGTTTCGTATCCATCCATTACAGTACCAAACACCGCAAATCCCCAGTCTCTTCCAGGATTTAAATGGTCATTGTTATCCATATTAAAGAAAAACTGGCGAGTACCTGAATGCGGCTGTCTGTCTTGGTATGCCATGGCAATACTGTACATATCATTTTTTAGACCATTCCCGCTTTCATTAAAAATAGGATCGTTTTGATGTAAGCCTTCCATGTCTTTATCATACCCACCACCTTGTATAACAAAATCGCGTTCGTTTTCTTCGTCGCGCTCAACACGATGAAAAATACTACCCTGATAACTTTTATCTGATACATAAGTCAAAAAGTTATTAACTGTAATAGGGGCCCGAGAACGGTCTAGCTCAACAATAATACTGCCTAGTGATGTCACTATTTCAACACGTGGAAACATATTGTCTTTTTGTACAAATCTGCCCTCTTGGGCTGCTAAACTTGCTGCGCTAAAACAAAGAGCTAAACAAAGTATAAAAAGTCGTTTCATGGTTAACCTTCTAAAAACTGTATTAATTCAGGATCTGACACAATGCGGGTTATCATTTGTTCAGTCAACTTATTGAGTTGACCTTCTATTTTAGCTCTGTCATGGCCAAGCGGGCCTTCTAGCGCTGCATTACCGCTATACTTTTTTGTAAAATTACTTGTAGCACGGATTACGCGAACACTCAGTTCAATTTTTGCTTCACTTTTATGGCTTACTAAGGTTTCAGTAACCACTGCTTGTAAGGCATTTATATCTAGCTCAAATCGAGTGGTGGCTAAATTTGAAATGCTCGCGCCATTACGACTAAGTGCACTGTCTAGTGCACTTTTAATCGACTCTGTAATACCTTGGCTTGCAAATGTTTTGGTTTTGTCTGACTCAACTAGAGTTAGGGTAGACGTATCGCCACGTACATCAATAACACTCGTGCTCAGGCTGGTATTTATAGTGCTCACTTGGCCATTTTGGTAAACCGGATTGAGTATGACTTGGCTAGGTTGGTTTGCACAGCCTGCTAAAATACAAAATGCAGCACAGCCAAATATACGGTTTATTATTGTCATTGTTATAACACCCCACTATTTTTAGTTGAACTTAAAACCACAAATTTTTTGTTTGAACCTAGTAGCTTACAGTTACCAAACATACGGTTTAACTTGTCATGATAATCTAAATGACGATTACCAATAATACGAAGCTCACCACCTTCTTTTAACGTGTCTTTAGCTTGTTTAAACATTTGCCAGGCAATGTGATCAGTAACCGCTTGTGCTTGGTGAAATGGTGGATTACATAGCACCATATCTACACTGTTTTTTTCAAAGCCGGTTAGGCAATCGTTTTCGATAAACTCGCAATCATCAAATCGTTCTGCCATGTTTTGCTCTACGTTAAGTCGTGCAGACTCAACCGCCATGTACGATTCATCAACAAACGTTACAGAGGCTTTAGGGCAGCGTGCTAAAGTCATAACACCAACTACGCCATTACCACAGCCTAAATCAATAATTTTTTTAGCTTTTGGTGTTTGCGGCAAGTAATTAAAAAAGAAGCGCGCACCAATATCTAACGAATCACGCGAAAACACATTTGCATGGTTTGTAATAGTAAACTCGGTGCCTTCAAGTTGCCATGAAACAGGGTAATCAGCAGCTTTATAGCCGCCTTTTGCGCTACTTAAAATAAGGCGTGACTTTTTCACCGCTAAGCTTGTTTTAGTTTCACCAATAAACTGTTCAAACGCCTTAATTGTTGAGTTGTGAATATCTTTAGTTTTACCAGCTGCAATAACAGGTGTGCCTGGTGCAAGAACTTCGCTTAACTCACTTAATTGAAACTGCAAAAAGCCAACATTGCGTGGTATTTTGATTAACACTAAATCTACGTCTTCTGGAAGTGCCGAGAGGCTGTCCAATTGCGTAAATTGCACAGTAGACAGCTTATTCTCTTGTAAATTATACGCTGCGGCTTGGTGGCTAATATACGAGTCATTAACTGAACAAACCGTTAATTGATTAAAGCTACAGGCAAGGGCACCAAAGCTGTCATTTAAAATAAGCAATGAGCGACAATCAGGATGATGTTCGTTAACATAATTGATAAGGTACTCATCGCCCGAATCCCACGCTTGTAAACTGCGGTTTTTTTGATCCAAAGGGAAGCGTTCAAGAGTAAAAGTTTTATCGCCTAGCTGGGCTTGCGTCGTCATAGTGGTTTTTGTATCAGTAAACTAATGTAGGTAAATTCTAACATGCAACGGCAAAACGCCAACCCCCAACAGTTGCCTAATGGCTTTTCTTATCAAACAAAGGTGCTTAGCGCACAAAAAAGCCTCGATTTATTTTATTATCTGCAAAAAAACCTTAAGTGGCAGCAGCCTGAAGTCACGGTTTACTCTAAAACTGGACCAATCCCACGGCTGCAATGCTTTATTGGCGACCATAAAATTGAATACGGCTATTCAAACAGTAAGTTAATAACTGAACCCTGGCCTAGTACATTAATGGCAATGCGAAAAAGGTTAGAGGCACATTTAAACCAGCCTTTTAATTCTTTATTAGTCAACTATTATCGCGATGGCAACGACACTATGGGGTGGCACAGTGATGATGAAATAGAGTTGGGTCAGCAACCCACTATTGTGTGCATATCACTTGGGGCAGAGCGAGTATTAAAGCTAAAAGATAAGGCCAGTAATAAAATAACGGATTTAAAATTACACAGTGGTAGTTGTTTGTTCATGAGTGGCAATAGCCAGCGAGACTTTCAGCATGCTATTTTAAAGCAAACCAGCTTAGTGCACCCGCGAATAAGTTTAACCTTTAGGTATATAAAACAAGGCTAGTTGCGTAATTTAGTTAGCCAACGGGCAGGGCTGCTTGCTATGATAAGTTCATAAATTAGCTATAAATAATGGTTTTATATGTCAATGCAGCAACAAATCCAAGAAAAAATCAGCAATGCTATTGCGTGTAAGCATTTAAATGTTATTAACGAAAGTCATATGCACAGCAAAGGCACTGATTCGCACTTTAAGGTTATTGTGGTAAGCGAAGAGTTTTTAGGTAAACGCCTTTTGCAGCGCCATCGTCAAATTAATGAAATTTTAAAAGAAGAGCTTGCAAACCATATACATGCATTGGCTATTCATACTTACACTCCTGACGAATACACTGAACATGACAGCGAAGCGCCAGCATCGCCAAACTGTTTAGGTGGATCTAAATTAGATTGATTAATTGAGGTTTGACAGTTATTTACAACGGTATTTAACTGATCAGATCAGTGTTTTAAGTATTAGCCTTTAAACTAGCGCTAATTTTTATAGTAAAAGATATAGGATCATCAATGGTCATTAAGCCAAAAATTCGTGGATTCATTTGTACAAACGCTCACCCAGTAGGCTGTAGTGAACATGTGCAAGAACAAATTAACTATGTAAAACAACAAGGTGCATTAAAAAGCGCGCCAAAAAATGTGTTAGTTATTGGTGCATCTACAGGCTACGGCTTGGCATCGCGTATTACGGCAGCATTTGGTGGCGGTGCTAAAACATTGGGTATTTTCTTTGAGAAAGAAGGCACCGAGCGTAAAACAGGGTCAGCAGGTTGGTATAATACGGCTGCTTTTCAAAATGCGGCAGACGAAGCCGGTTTATGGTCTAAAAATATCAACGGTGATGCCTTCTCAAACGAAATAAAACAAAAAGCAATTGATACAATTAAAGCAGATTTAGGCAAGGTTGATCTGGTCATTTACAGTTTAGCGTCGCCTCGTCGTACTGACCCAAATACGGGTGAAGTTTACTCATCAACGTTAAAGCCAATCGGCAACGCAGTTACAACAAAAAATCTAAATACGTCAAAGCGTGAAATTGACGAAATTACTGTAGAGGCTGCAACACAAGACGATATCGACAACACCATTAAAGTAATGGGTGGTGAAGATTGGGAAATGTGGATTAATGCACTTCAAGACGCTGACGTGCTAGCAGATGACTTTAAAACCACAGCTTACACATACATAGGCAAAGAATTAACGTGGCCAATATACGGGCACGCGACTATTGGTAAAGCAAAAGAAGACTTAGACCGTGCAACGGTTGCGATAAAAGAGTCAACTAAAGCGTTAAATGGTCAAGCGTATGTTTCATCACTCAATGCTGTTGTAACACAAGCGAGCTCTGCTATACCAATTATGCCATTGTATATTTCAGCTTTATTCAAGGTAATGAAGGCGGACGGAACATACGAAGGCACCATTGAGCAAATTCATGGCTTATTTACCGAAAACCTGTACGGTGAAACGCCGCGTTTTGATGATGGCGGACACTTATTTCAAAACTACAAAGAACTTGAAGACGATGTTCAAGCACGTATCCAAGCAGTATGGGACAAAGTAGATACCAGCACGATTGACGAGTTGACAGATTACGTTGGTTATCACAATGAGTTTTTACGCTTATTTGGTTTTGGCATTGAGTCAGTTGATTACGACCAAGATGTAGAGCCAGTTCAAGCAATTGCAAATATGATTGATTAATCAATTAAGTGAATAGTCAGGGCTTGTTTGTCTTTTTTGGTAAAATGTTAAGTAACCTGTTTGGCATTTCGGTAATACAGAACTGATGTTGTGTGGTTATTGCCCATAAATAAGTATTATTGCTAAACAGGTACCGCCTTAAGATTCAGTAAGCTTTAATCCTATAAATTCAACATGCCCTAATTTAAAAGTCGCTTCATGCGACTTTTATCAATTAAAAAACCTCATTCTTTGCTTAAGCTACCACTTTGGTCTAACTTAAATTTTATTAAATCTAGCTAACAAAACCAAATAAGCGTTTCAGTCGTATAATTTTCATAAATACACTCGCATAGTCACCCACAATGGTGTTAAAATTAAGGCAATATGTGAAGAGTTTTTACCGCGTTGCCTGTTTAATGACCAAAGCGAGTTTTTCTTTTATACATTGAAATAACTTGGGGTAGCTTAAATGGCGACGTGGTTGGTACGATTTTTCAGTTTCTTTCCGTTAATGTAGTGCAAGTGCGTATGATCAACATAAAAAAAGGTCTGGATTTACCATTAGATGGCGCACCTCAGCAAGTTATTCACGACGGTTCACCCGTCAAAAGAGTAGCCGTGCTAGGTGAAGAGTTTATAGGTATGCGTCCAACCATGCATATTCGTATGGATGACCAAGTTAAAAAAGGCCAGGTACTTTTTGAAGACAAAAAGAACCCAGGCGTCCTGTTTACCGCACCAGCTTCTGGTGTTGTAAAAGAAATAAATCGTGGTGCTAAACGTGTGCTGCAATCTGTTGTTATTGAAGTAAACGGCAGTGAGCAAATCACTTTTGACTCTTTCTCTGAATCTGAGCTTACAAGCTTGGATCGTGAAAAAGCTAAAGAAGTACTTATTCAGTCAGGTCAATGGACAGCACTACGTGCTCGCCCATTCAGCAAAGTAGCGGCTGTGGATGCAAATCCTAGCTCTATATTTGTTACCGCCATAGACACTAATCCTCTTGCTGCAGATCCTGCAGTGATTATTGCTGAAAATGCGCAAGCGTTTGAAGCAGGCTTAGCTGTTGTATCGCGTTTGACCGATGGAAAAGTATTTGTTTGTAAGCAAGCTGGCAGCCAAATCCCTAGCTCATCTATTGCTCAAGTAGAAGTACATGAGTTTGGTGGTGTGCATCCGGCTGGCCTTGTAGGCACTCATATTCACAACCTTGACCCTGTATCTGCTAGCAAGCAAGTTTGGCATATCGGTTACCAAGACGTTATTGCGTATGGTCACTTATTCCTTACTGGTGAAATTTACACAGATCGTGTTGTTTCTCTTGCAGGTCCTCGCGTTAAAAATCCACGTTTAGTGAAAACACAATTAGGTGCTTCATTAGATGACTTAGTGGCAGGGGAATTAGAAGACGGTGATAACCGTGTTATTTCTGGTTCTGTACTTGCAGGTGCTACGTCGTCTGGTGTTCATGCATTCTTAGGTCGTTACCATGTTCAAGTATCTGTTTTACTTGAAGGTCGCGAAAAGGAATTGTTTGGCTGGATTGCACCAGGTAGTGATAAATTCTCTGTAACGCGTACATTCTTGTCTCACCTTACTCCGAGTCGTTTATTCAAAATGACAACGTCTACGGGTGGTTCAAAACGTGCCATGGTTCCACTTGGAAGCTACGAGCGTGTTATGCCACTTGATATTTTGCCAACGCTATTATTACGTGACTTATTGTCTCGTGATTTAGACAGTGCAATTTCATTAGGTGCGCTTGAATTAGATGAAGAAGATTTAGCGTTATGCACCTTCGTTTGTCCTGGCAAATACGAGTACGGCGCAGCCCTACGCGATTGCTTAACTACGATCGAGAAGGAAGGCTAAAATGGGTTTAAAAACTTTCTTAGAAGATATCGAGCCGCATTTTGAACCAGGTGGAAAACACGAAAAATGGTACGCACTGTATGAAGCAGCCGCGACTATTTTTTACACACCAGGTTATGTAAACAAAGGTTCAACTCACGTTCGCGATAACATCGACCTAAAACGTATGATGATTTTAGTGTGGATGGCGACGTTCCCTGCCATGTTTTTTGGTATGTTCAACATCGGTCATCAAGCAGCTATGGCACTTGGTAATGGTTTTGAGCTAGCTAACATTTGGCAAGTAGGTTTGTTCCAGCTACTAGGTGGTGATTTGACTGCCGATGCAGGTTGGGGCGCAAAAATGTTCTACGGAGCGTGTTTCTTCCTACCTATTTATGCAACAACGTTTGTTGTTGGTGGTTTTTGGGAAGTGTTGTTTGCTTCTGTGCGTAAGCATGAAGTAAATGAAGGTTTCTTCGTAACATCAGTGCTATTTGCACTAATTTTGCCTGCCACAATTCCTTTATGGCAAGTTGCACTAGGTATTACTTTTGGTGTTGTAATCGCAAAAGAAATATTTGGTGGTACTGGTCGTAACTTCTTAAACCCTGCTCTTGCAGGTCGTGCGTTCTTATTCTTCGCATACCCAGCGCAAATTTCAGGTGACACAGTATGGACTGCCGTAGACTCGTTCTCTGGTGCAACTATGCTAGGTCAAGCATTTGCAGGTACGTTAGGTGGTGACTTAGGTTACGCTAACATGCAAATGTGGTGGAATGCGTTCTACGGCTTTATCCAAGGTTCTATGGGTGAAACGTCAACGCTTGCTGTACTTATTGGTGGTTTGTTCTTAATTTACGTGCGCATTGCTTCGTGGCGTATTGTGCTAGGTGTATTCCTAGGTATGGTGATTACTTCATCAATACTAAACACAATTGGCTCAGAAACTAATGCAATGTTTGCTATGCCTTGGTACTGGCACATGGTGCTAGGTGGCTTTGCATTTGGTATGTTCTTTATGGCTACTGACCCTGTATCTGCTGCATTTACTGATAAAGGTAAATTAGCATACGGTGCGCTTATTGGCTTTATGGTTATCATGATCCGTGTTGTTAACCCTGCATACCCTGAAGGCATCATGCTGGCAATCTTGTTTGCTAACTTGTTTGCACCATTATTCGATCACTTTGTAGTGCAAGCTAATATCAAGCGGAGGTTGGCACGTAATGTCTAGTAATAACGAATCAATTGGCAAAACGCTAGCTGTTGTTGTCTCATTATGTTTGGTGTGTGCAGTAATTGTATCGCTAACGTCAGTGCAACTTCGCCCTTTGCAAAAAGCAAACAAAGCAAAAGATATTCAAAGCAATATTTTAGCAGCCGCGGGTATTAGCAAAGTTGATAACGTTGCTGAAACGTTTGAAGCTAAAATCGAAACACGCTTTATTGATATGCAAAGCGGTGATTTTGCAGACCCTGTAGAAGACTTTGACTTTGAAAAAAGCAAATATGATGCAGAGCTGAGCAAATCTTTAAAAGAGAATGGAATTAAGGACATCGCTGGTATACAACGTATCACTAAGCGTGCACCTGTTTACATCTCTAAAAAAGACGATGGCTCTACAGATGCAATTATTCTTCCTATCCAGGGTTATGGTTTATGGGGTTTGATGTACGGTTTTATTTCGCTTGAAAGCGATGGCGAAACAATTAAAGACATCATCTTTTATAAGCACAACGAAACACCTGGTCTAGGTGGTGAAATTCAAAACCCACAGTGGACTGCAACGTGGGAAGGTAAAGAATTACCAATCCAGATCGTTAAAGGAACTGCGGGCGGTGATGAGCATAAAATCGATGGTCTTTCAGGTGCTACATTAACATCTAACGGTGTTGATCACGCGGTTGATTTTTGGACTGGCGAAAACGGCTTTGGCCCTTTCCTTGCTAAAGTACGTAATGGAGCATTGAAATAATGGCTGATACTAAAGAAATGAAGGCGGTCCTGTTTGGGCCAGTTTTCGCTAACAACCCAATTGCACTTCAAGTACTCGGTATTTGTTCTGCGTTGGCTGTAACGTCTAGCTTAAAAAACGCATTAATCATGTCAATCGCATTGACCTTGGTAACCGCATTTTCAAGCCTTTTTATCTCGACTATTCGTAATCACATCCCATCGTCAGTGCGTATTATCGTACAAATGACGATTATTGCGTCATTAGTAATCGTTGTTGACCAAGTACTGCAGGCTTTCTCTTATGCTACGGCAAAAGAGCTTTCTGTATTCGTTGGTCTGATTATTACTAACTGTATCGTAATGGGTCGTGCTGAAGCATACGCGATGAAGTCACCACCATTAATGTCTTTCCTTGATGGTATTGGTAACGGCTTAGGTTACTCTGTAGTTCTTCTTACTGTTGGTTTCATTCGTGAGCTATTCGGTAAGGGTTCACTATTCGGTGTTGATATTATTCCATTAGTACAAAATGGTGGTTGGTACCAACCTATGGGTCTATTGATCTTACCACCGAGTGCATTCTTCATCATTGGTTTATTCATTTGGGTACTTCGTACTTATAAGAAAGACCAAGTAGAAGCTAAAGCGTAAGGGGCGATAAGTGGAACATTATATTAGTTTATTTGTAAAAGCCGTTTTTATTGAAAACTTAGCTTTAGCGTTCTTCCTAGGTATGTGTACATTTTTAGCCGTGTCTAAAAAAGTAACTACATCAATTGGCCTAGGCGTAGCGGTTATTGTTGTACTTGGTATTTCTGTACCAGTTAACAACTTGGTTTACCACGCGGTATTAGCTCCAGGTTCACTTGAGTGGCTTGGTTACCCAGAAGCTGATCTTAGCTTTTTACGTTTCTTAACTTTCATTGGTGTTATTGCAGCACTAGTGCAAATTCTTGAAATGGCATTAGATAAGTTCTTTCCACCACTATACAACGCATTAGGTATTTTCTTACCATTGATCACAGTTAACTGTGCAATTTTTGGTGCGGTAGCCTTCATGGTTGAGCGTAACTATAACTTCGGCGAGTCTGTTGTATATGGTATTGGCGCTGGTGTGGGCTGGGCGCTTGCAATTACATTACTTGCAGGTATCCGTGAGAAAATGAAGTATTCAGACGTACCAGATGGTTTACGTGGTTTAGGTATTACCTTTATCACTGTTGGCTTGATGGGTCTTGGCTTTATGTCATTTTCTGGTATTTCACTGTAATAATAGCGAGGTCAATCATGGATATTTTCTTAGGCGTTGGTGTTTTTATCGCTATCGTTGTAATACTAGTTTTAATCATCATTGGTGCTAAGTCTAAACTAGTTGCAAGCGGTGATATCATCATCGGTATTAATGGCGATGCAGACAAAGCCATTAAAACATCAGCAGGTAGTAAGCTATTAGGTGCACTATCTGAGTCGGGTATTTTCGTATCTTCTGCATGTGGTGGCGGTGGCTCTTGTGGTCAGTGTCGCGTTCACATTAAAGAAGGTGGCGGCGATATTCTACCAACTGAACTTGATCACATCTCTAAAGGTGAAGCCCGCGAAGGTTGTCGTTTAGCGTGTCAGGTAAATGTTAAAAATGACATGGAAATTGAACTTGAAGAGTCAATTTTCGGTGTTAAAAAATGGGACTGTGAAGTTATCTCTAACGATAACAAAGCAACTTTCATTAAAGAACTTAAGCTACAAATTCCAGATGGCGAATCAGTGCCTTTCCGTGCGGGTGGTTACATCCAAATAGAAGCACCAGCTCACCATGTTAAATACGCCGATTTCGATGTTCCTGAAGAGTATCGTGGCGACTGGAATCATTTTGGTTTCTTTGACCTGGAGTCAAAAGTAGACGAAGAAACAATTCGTGCTTACTCAATGGCTAACTACCCAGAAGAAGAAGGCATCATCATGCTTAACGTGCGTATCGCTACGCCGCCGCCAAGAAACCTAAGCCTACCTTGTGGTAAAATGTCATCGTACATTTGGTCACTTAAAGAGGGTGACAAGGTTACTATTTCAGGTCCATTTGGTGAGTTCTTCGCTAAAGAAACTGACGCTGAAATGGTATTTGTAGGTGGTGGTGCAGGTATGGCACCGATGCGTTCACATATCTTTGACCAACTTAAACGTTTAAATTCTAAGCGTAAAATGAGTTTTTGGTATGGTGCGCGTTCTAAGCGTGAAATGTTCTACGTTGAAGACTTTGACGGCCTAGCTGCTGAAAACGATAACTTCGTTTGGCACACAGCGCTTTCAGATCCACAACCTGAAGATAACTGGGAAGGCTATACTGGCTTTATCCATAACGTGTTATTTGAGAACTATCTTAAAGACCACGAAGCGCCGGAAGATTGTGAGTTCTACATGTGTGGTCCTCCAATGATGAACGCAGCAGTTATCAATATGCTTAAAGACTTAGGTGTTGAAGACGAAAATATCTTATTAGATGATTTCGGTGGCTAACACGCATATCAAAACAGATTAGTTTTGGTTAAAATATCAGCCTCGTAGCACTCTGTGTTACGAGGCTTTTTTATTCTTATTTATTAATTTTTAACCTATTAAGTAGGGTTGTTATGAACAAAGTAAATACTCCCCAGGGCATAATCGCCTTATTTATCATTACGCTGACTTTACTGTTATCTGGATGCGCAGAATCGGTCCCAAAGGAAACCTATTTAGAAGGTAAAACCATGGGGACTACCTATCATATTAAATATTATGACGAGCAAGAGGCAATGTCTGCTCTTCAAATACAAGAACAAATAGATGCTGTATTAGTCGATGTAAACCAGTCTATGTCTACATACATTAAAGACTCGGAGATAAATATATTTAATCGCTTGCCAGCAAATCAATTTATGCCAATAAGTGAAGACTTCAGAGCCGTTATAAGCGAATCCATTCGTATAGGAGAGTCTACCAATACACTTGATGTAACAATGGGACCATTGATTGATTTATGGGGATTTGGCCCTGATAAAAAGCCGACCAAACGACCCACTGATGATGAGCTTCAGGCAATGGTTGCAAATATTGGTGTAGATAAGCTTGTATTAAATGAACAAGGTTTAGCAAAAACAGTTGATGGACTAGAACTATCATTTTCTGCAACTGCTAAAGGGTACGGCATAGACAAAGTGTCGCAATTACTAGAAAGCCATAGCATTACTAATTACATGGTTGAGATTGGCGGTGAGCTGCGTATGTCTGGCGAAAAGCCAAATGGACAAGGCTGGGTAATTGCAATAGAACAACCAGATGCAGAGCCAGGTAAGCGTGAAGTGCACCGAATTTTACTACCAGGCACTATGGGAATTGCTACATCTGGGGATTACCGTATCTTTTATATAATGGATGGCGAAACATACACCCATTTGATTGACCCTGTAACAGGAATGCCAATTAAGCACGACTTAGTTTCTGTAACAGTATTACACCCAAGTGCAATGACCGCAGATGGCTTAGCAACTGCTTTAACAGTTATGGGTATGGAAAAAGCACAAGCTTATGCACAAGCTAATAACTTATCAGTGTATTTAATTGCTAAATCGCCTGATGGCTTAGTTACGTATTCAAGCCCTGCATTTGAACCCTACTTGTAAGTATTCAAAGCTGGTTTATTTCCATAGAGGTTGGGTATATAATATTAACTGCTCAAAAATAGTTTGGGCTTAATTTATTGCTGATCAATAGGGGCTAAGCAATGTCACTTTTTTTTCTTACTTTTGGCTTACTAATTTTAATTGTTACAGCAATGGCTGTAGGTATGATCGTGCAAAGAAAATCGATGGCCAGCAGCTGCGGTGGATTAGGCTCGGTAGGCATCGATAAAGCCTGTGATTGCGATGATCCTTGTGACAAGCGAAAAAAGCGCTTAGCTAAAGAGCAAGCTTGGAAAGAAAACCAAATAATTTAAATATTTTTTTAGAACAAAAAGCGCTTTTATAGCGCTTTTTTTGTGCCTGCTGTTCAGGGAACGAATACACATTGAACTTAAAAAATTCATTTTACTTAATAAGAAACAGACTGGTTTTGTCATAAATAACATTAAAGAATAATGGTTTACTTAGTTTCATACAGGGGCATTGAGTTGTTCTATGCCTAATAGAGTAAAGATTTACCGAGTGCCTTACAGGCAAATATTTCGTTACTTAAAGCATGGATATTAGACTAAGGTCTATAGTTTAGTTTTTTTCATCTATCAGGTTTATTTTTATCGCTTGTGAAATTTGAGTAATAACTCTAAAGTTAACCCATAGACACGGCTAAGAGCTTAATCAGTAGCTTTAGCAAAGTAAAATGTGTTTATAGGCAATGGCCAGAATTCGTTAGTGTTTAACTAACACAAAGAATCTTTATATTGTGTGTGAAGATGTTGTCAGTGTGAAAGACAACTCAAGTTCGGTGGTGACTTAGCTTGGGTTGTTTTTATTTCCCTACAATTGCCACGCAATCTAAAACAAGAATCTTTATATTGTGTGTGAAGATGTTGTCAGTGTGAAAGGCAACTCAAGTTCGGTGGTGACTTAGCTTGGGTTGTTTTTATTTCCCTACAATTGCCACGCAATCTAAATCCAGAATCTTTATATTGTGTGTGAAGATGTTGTCAGTGTGAAAGGCAACTCAAGTTCGGTGGTGACTTAGCTTGGGTTGTTTTTATTTCCCTACAATTGCCACGCAATCTAAATCCAGAATCTTTATATTGTGTGTGAAGATGTTGTCAGTGTGAAAGGCAACTCAAGTTCGGTGGTGACTTAGCTTGGGTTGTTTTTATTTCCCTACAATTGCCACGCAATCTAAATCCAGAATCTTTATATTGTGTGTGAAGATGTTGTCAGTGTGAAAGGCAACTCAAGTTCGGTGGTGACTTAGCTTGGGTTGTTTTTATTTCCCTACAATTGCCACGCAGTTAAAACCAGAATCTTTATATTGTGTGTGAAGATATTATTAGTGTGTAAACGGCTTAAATTCAATTATATTGAGTTTAAGCCGTTTTTATTTTTACTCTACCTATGCTTATTTCATCATAAAAACGCTGCAAAACGTGTAAATAATAAACTAAAACATATCAGCAATAGTATGCTTTTTGGCTTTAACTAAACTTTTCTTAATTTCCATTCTTATACCTTCAGGCTTGTTTTGGCTTAGTTTAAAATTACCGCTCCAATGAATAGGTTTAAAATTTATAAAGCATAGTTGCTGGTAAAGCTGTTCACGTAACTGGATTGGTATTTCATTTAGTTGCCATTTTGGCTCAAAACTTTCTTCAAAATGCGATGTTAGTCTCTGCATAATATGATGTTTTTGATTATTACACTCAACTATTTCAACCTTGGCAAGTACCTCTAACGAGCAGTAAAGCCAGCTTGGCAGAGTTTTATTATTACTATACGAAGGAGATAGATAACAGTTTTCACCGTTAAATAATAATTTTATAGACTGCCCAGCGCAGTACGTTAGCGGGTTACTTTTTGCGACGTGTGCAATAAATACATCGCGTGAGTGTTCATATAATACAGGCACTCGACATACATTATTTAAGTCACTTTGCGAGCAAGGCATTAAAATACTTGCTAGAGGGAACTGCTCAACTAAAGTCTGCAAACGTTTAATATTATGTTCTTGAAAATGCATCGGAGGGTACATTAAAGCCTCCTCTCTAGTTGTGATTTTATATCCGGCCATTGCTCATCGACTATGCTAAATTTTGCTGTGCTTCTAAAGCTACCATCACTTAGTAATCTATCTTTATGAGCCACACCTTCAAAACGTGCACCTAAGCGCGTAATTGCATTGCGTGATTTTTTATTATTTTCGTGAGTATTAAATGAAATATGCACTAAACCTAGCTTTTCAAATGCGTAATTAAGTAATAAGTATTTAGCATGTGAATTTATGTAAGTACGCTGCCAGTCATTACTAATAAATGTATGACCAATTTCAGCGCTTAAATTATGTGTATCTAACTTAAATAACCGTGTTGTGCCCACTACTTGCTGTGTGTTTTTATCAATAATGGCAAAAACAACTTGCTCGTTTTTATTAAATTGCGCCTGAGTTAAAAACCATTCTTTTAATATTTCAGGGCTTTTAGTGTAATTGCTTAATACCCACTGCCATACATCAGGGTGCTGGCCCGCTTTATATAATCCATTTAGGTGCTTATGGTTTAATGGCTCTAAAATGACCTTGTTTGTTTTATGTGTTTGCAGAGTAAACATTATTGGCTCCATTTTTACAATTTGTGAGCAACAAATGTACGCTTATTTGGGTTGGTAAAAACAACCAGAATGTAACTTTTACCTATACCAGATTAAGGAAACATATGCAGCCGCTGAATATTGAGTTTAATGAGCAGCGCAAAGCAAAGTATTTGCAGTTAGCGCAAGCACTTCGTAGCGCAATTATTAAAGGCGATATTGCGGTAGGCACTAAGCTCAGCTCAGCCAGAAACATGGCGCAAACCTACCAGCTAAACCGCCATACAATAATGAATGCTTTACAGCTATTAGTAGCTGAAGGCTGGGTTGAGTCTCATGAGCGCTCAGGATATAAGGTAACCCAAACCCTACCAATTCAAAGCAGTGCTAATACTAAGCAAGTACCTATTGTAACGCCTAAACCCTATAAATTTGCCAAGGAGTTAGCAGTGCCTGCGCCTGCTATGAACCTAAATGATTTCAAATATAACTTCGCAGGAGGGCTTCCTGATCTTAATTGCTTTCCATATAAACAATTTAAACGCTCTTTAAGTTATGTCTTTAATCATGTAGATACCAGTAAGTTTCACTATGGTGATATAAGCGGAGTAAGTGAGCTAAAGCATCAAGTAAGCAGCTATTTACACAAAGCACGTAACCTTAAAGTAACTGATTTACTAATATGTAATGGCTCTCAGGAAGCATTATTTTTAATTTCAAAGGTTTTTATAAATAAAGGTGATTTTGTCGCGGTTGAGACGTTAGGTTATCCGCCAGCTCGTAAAGCTTTTGCGGCATGCGGTGCACAATTAGTAGATATAAAACAAGATGAGCATGGTCTTTGTGTTGACGATTTAAAAGCACAACTTAGTCAATACTCAATTAAAATGCTGTACTTAACTCCACTGCATCAATATCCGACAACCGTAACTTTATCGCCTACACGGCGTATGCAAATTTATCAGCTGTGTTATAAGTATGGCGTGATGATCATAGAAGATGACTACGATCATGAGTTTCACTATAAATGTCAGCCACTACAGCCTATGGCGGCAGATGACCCTGCAGGTATCGTAATTTACCTCTCTACTTTCTCTAAAATTATGTTTTCTGCAGCTCGAATAGGCTACATTTGTGCACCGCCAGAGGTTATTGCGCAGCTATGTGCTTGGAAACAGTTAATGAATCATAAAAACGATGTTGTTATGCAATTAGCTGTAGCGCACTTTATGAAGGAAGGGAGTTTTGAGACGCACTTAAAGCGAATGACCAAGCTCTACAAGAAAAGATTCGAGGCAATGGACAACGAGTTAAGCCTTATGCAATCAAAGGGTTTACCAATAGAATATGTAAAACCTGATGGTGGTATGGCTATGTGGGTTAATTTAAACAAACCAGTGCATGGCTTAAAAAGCGCATTGCAAATGCAGGGAGTTTATATTCAAGCAGAGCCTGAATTTTATTCTCAAGAAGCCGCGCGTAGCCTAATACCAAAAAAGCAAAGTTATATACGGTTGGGATTTGCAGGGCAATCAACTCATGCCGCGCGAGAAGGGCTTGAGTTAATTGCTAAACATGTTTACTTGCTTATTTAAGTAAACTTTCGCCATCGTAAAAAAGAGGCTTTAAGGTTCCGCAGTTTATAAATTTATAAGTAAGTTCGTTTTCAGGAGGAACTCGTTTTGATGTGCGAACTTTCTGCATACAGGCATTAACCAAGTCCACAAAAATTAGGTGGTTGAAGCTTGGTGCTTTTTGAATTTTATGTACATAAATACGCTCTGTACCATTTAGCTCAATCATATCGTACTCATGCCATTGCGAAGATTCGCTTAGCTCATTGAGTTCTCTGGCGTACAGTTGCTTATCAAGCTCAAGCTGTTTAGCTTCATAAATTAAAGTGCCCCCTTGGCGGTAATCACCTTCGTAAATGTCGGCTGTAATTGTTATTTCATCCCCGCGCATTAAATGTTGAATATTAAACTTTTGCGGCTTAATAGTGATCATGTCGGCATTTTTCACAAAGCTTAAAAAAGCAACGTTTGAATTTTTAACTTCGTAAACAACTTGCAAGTCATGTGGCGATCTATAAGAAGGAAGATTAATAGCAAAAATAGAAGACCCTCTATTAACTAGTGCCATAGGGTGAACTGCATTGTAGCTAGGATCTAATGGTGGAAGTTCTACTTTTTCTTCTTCAGCAAGCGCTGTAGTACTTAGTAAAAGCAACAATAAAGTAAATAGTAAACGCATAATAACCCCAATCAATTTATGAGCTTAAATTGTAGTATAAAGTTTATATAACTCATATTTTAATACACATTAACTCCCTTAACTCCCTTAACTCCCTTAATTATTAAGCTATTTAGCTTTAATTGAGTTTAGTAGAGTACGGGCTTTCAAATGTATATTTGCATTATCTGGGTCTGATGAATTAGTAGCCCAAACAACATGCCCTTTTTCATTTATAAATAACGTAGTGGGTGTGCCGTGTATTCCTAGTTGTGTCGCAATTTTATCTGCTTGTATTGCGGTTTTAAATGTATAGCCTCTATTGGTTAATGCTTTGGCGGGAAAGGCGTTATCACCTTCTTTAAAACTTACAGCTATTACGTTTAAGCCCATGTCGTGTATTTTTTGAAGGGCGGGTTGTAACTTTTTGCAATAAGGGCACCATGTAGCCCAAAAGTGCAGAATATAAGGTTCGCCTAATAGGTTTTGTGTTTTTATACTTGTACCATCGGCCATGTTTAATGTTAAGGCGGGGAGTTTAGGATGGTTTAAGTCTTGAATAGGTTGCTCTGCAAATACCGCAAAACTTAAAATGGTAAGTGTTATAACTATAAAAATATGTTTCATTGTGGTGTCGTTTTTATTCTAGTTAGCAAATAAGAACGACAATATTAAGTTTTTATTTCATATTAAAAGCGTGCTGCTTGTTCAACTACAATGCCATGGCGCTGTGCAAGGCGAAGATGATCTTTATCGTAACCACCACCAATAACTGTTGCCACTGGTATGTTGTGCTCAAGGCAGCGTTTTAAAACCAAATGATCGCGTTTAGCTATCCCATCCCAACTTATATCTAATTTACCTAAGCCATCGTTTTGCCAAATATCTACACCGGCATCGTACAGTACTAAGCTTGGGTTCAGTTCTTTAAGTAAGTAGCTTAAGGTATCGTCAACAATGGCTAAGTATTCGGCATCTTGCATATGATTTGCTAAGCCAATATCTAAATCGCTAGCCGATTTCCTAAACGGGAAGTTTTTTTCGCAGTGTATTGAACAGGTATAAGCATAGGGCTGATGCGCAAGCATAGCAGCGGTACCATCACCTTGATGTACGTCTAAATCAAAAATAAGCACGTTGGTTACTTCGCCGCTATTAATCAAGGTCTGGGTGGTAAAGGCTAAGTCGTTCACCATGCAATATCCTGAGCCAAAATCAAAGTGCGCATGGTGCGTGCCTCCTGCTAGGTGACAGGCTATGCCGTGTTTTAGCGCTAAGCGAGCGGTTTGTAATGTGCCCTGCGGGGCAGTAAATGTGCGCGCCATCAATTGAGCTGACCAAGGTAATCCTATACGACGCATGGCTTTATCGTCTAAGCGGTTGTTCCATAAATCGTGAATGTAGTTGTCGCAATGCACTAACTCTAAAGGCTCGGGAGAGCCTAAAACAGGTTGTGTGAGGTTATTACCAATTAAGCCTAGTTTTTTAACGTGTGCGTATAGATTAGAAAACTTACTCATTGCAAAGCGGTGCTTAGGATCAAAACTAAACGAGTAGTTTGGATGGTACACTAACGGTAAATGAGGGTTTAGAGTCATATTCACACAGGCTATAAAGTTTCCCCTATGGTAATCAACTCCCCTCAAAGTGTCTATTATTGCGAGTCGTGAATAAGCATGGCTAATTCGCGGTGAAGTAATTCATCGTCCGCTAAGTTGAGTTCAATGAGTCTTTTTAGATAGGTAATGCTATCAATATCAATATGCTTACACTTTAAACCAATGTGATTGGCTTCTATATGGCAAATCGTTGTCTCCATTTTTATTTCAATTTCGCTGTCGGGTAAAATAAAACGCAGTATGGCATCATTCTCTATTTGATCATTTAACACATCACATTTACTGACTAACGCGCCGTGCAATGAAATATCAAGCAAGGTACATGGGTACTCATTTTCTTGAAAAATTATGTGCGCATCGGTTGAAAATAAAATACGTGAAAATTGACGACGTTCTTGCATGACTCTGCCTTATTGTTTTTTTAGTAATATCAATAGCATTAAATTAGTGTTCAGTAATAGTGCGAATAAAACAACTCATTAACAATCACTAAAATTACGGCATATGGTTGTTCTATGTGAATAATTTTTTATTTAGTTAGCGAGTGATTCAACATCAATCAAATACATAATATTTTTAAATAAAATTGGTATAAGCATAGCTTTAAATTACACAGTTGCTAGCTACAAACACACATAGTTTATTTAAGGCATAAAAAACCCTGCGTAAAGCAGGGTTTTAAAGGTATTTCAGTTAATTTAGCAATTAACCAATTTTTTTGTATTTTATACGCTTAGGTTGTGCAGCTTCTGCACCGTAGGTCTTTTTGAGCCACTCTTCATATTCAGTATAGTTACCATCGAAAAAGTTAATTTGTCCTTCGTCGCGGTAATCTAAAATGTGTGTGGCAATACGGTCAAGGAACCAACGGTCATGCGATATACACATTACACAGCCTGGGAATTCTAAAATAGCATTCTCAAGTGCACGTAATGTTTCAACGTCCAAGTCATTGGTTGGCTCATCCAGTAGCACTACGTTACCACCGGCTTTTAATAATTTAGCAAGGTGTAAACGGTTACGCTCACCGCCCGATAAGTCTTTTACAAACTTTTGCTGATCGTTACCTTTAAAGTTAAAACGGCTAACGTAAGCACGGCTTGGGAATTCAAAGTTACCAATTTTTAAAACGTCTTGTCCGTCAGATATTTCTTGAAAAACTGTTTTGCTTTCGTCCATATCGTCGCGGAACTGATCAACCGTTGCTAGTTGTACGGTTTCACCAACGTTAACACTACCGCTATCTGGCTGCTCTTCGCCACTTAACATTTTAAATAGTGTAGATTTACCCGCGCCGTTGGCACCAATAATGCCCACAATAGCGCCTTTAGGCATTGTAAAGCTTAAGTCGTCTATTAATACGCGGTCGCCAAAGCTTTTACGTAAGTTAGTAACTTCTAATACTTGGTCGCCTAAACGTGGGCCTGGTGGAATAAATAGCTCGTTTGTTTCGTTACGTTTTTGGTAATCTGATTGTTGTAGCTCGCTAAACTGCGCCATACGTGCTTTAGACTTAGCCTGACGACCTTTAGGGTTTGAACGCACCCATTCAAGTTCTTGCGCAATTGATTTTTGACGTGCTTTTTCAGATTTTTGTTCTTGCTGTAAGCGCGCGTCTTTTTGTTCAAGCCAAGAAGAGTAGTTACCTTCCCATGGAATACCTTCACCACGGTCAAGCTCTAATATCCAGCCAGCAACATTATCAAGGAAGTAACGGTCATGCGTTACTGCCACAACAGTGCCTTCGTAGTCATGTAAGAAGCGCTCTAACCATGCAACCGACTCAGCATCCAAGTGGTTAGTTGGTTCATCAAGAATAAGCATATCTGGTTTTTCTAGTAACAAACGACAAATAGCAACACGGCGGCGTTCACCACCTGAAAGGTGCTCAATTTTAGCATCCCACTCAGGTAAGCGAAGTGCATCGGCAGCGCGCTCTAGTACGTTATCGATATTATGACCATCGTGCGCTTGAATAACTGCTTCTAATTCACCTTGTTCTTTAGCCAGTGCGTCAAAGTCAGCACCTTCCATTGCGTACTCGTTGTACACCTCGTCAAGGCGATTAAGGGCGTGTTTTACTTCGCCAACAGCTTCTTCAACTATTTCTCGTACTGTTTTGCTTTCGTCTAGTACTGGCTCTTGTGGTAAGTAACCAATTTTAGTACCAGGCTGAGGACGTGCCTCACCTTCAAAGTCTTGGTCAACACCGGCCATAATACGTAGCAATGATGATTTACCAGAACCATTTAAACCAAGCACACCAATTTTGGCGCCAGGAAAAAAGTGCAACGAAATATCTTTTAAAATTGTACGCTTAGGCGGCACAACTTTAGATACTCGACTCATCGAGAAAATAAACTTATCAGGTAAAACCATGGAGGAAAGCCTTCAAATAATAATAAAAATTTTAATGTTGTATTGTAGTTGTTGAGAGGTGAAACAGTCAACGAATGGCGAGTGGGAATATATCTTTATCGTTTTATCTCGTTAAATGTATAGTTTTATTTGGGTGTGCTAACGTATTTAAACCATAGTAAAAATAAGAAAAACCCATGACTATACAAAAAGTAATAACAATGTTGGCTTTGCTTACGTTATTTACCACAAACCCCAAAGCTAGCGCAGTCGATTCTCCTTGGCCCGAAATAAGAAAACAAAGAATAAATAAACTCCTGCCAAACGCTTTAAAAGCAGCTAAGGTAGATGCTTGGCTTATTGTTTGTAGAGAAAATAACAACGACCCATTGGCTGAGCATATTGGCTGTGAAAACGCAGGTTCGCCAGCGGCATATTTATTTTATTTTAATAAAGGGGCGTTTCATTCGGTAGCATACTCACCTTCAAGCGAAGCAAAAGCACTCGACGAGCTAAACATACATGAAAAAGTGATCTCGGTGCCACGCAGTGTGTCTGCGTTAAAATACGCGGCTGAGTTTATAAAAAAACAACCCTTTGAGCGTGTAGCAATAAATGTCTCTGATCTTAATGCACAGGCAGATGGGTTATCGCACTCGCAATACAAGCAATTAGCTAACTTATTAGGCGCAAAGCAAACAGCAAAGCTCGTATCTTCTGAAGAAGTCGTTTATCAATGGCTTTCAATTAAGTTACCTGCTGAAGTTAAAATAATGAAAGAGGCCGCAATGCTTTCAGCAACGTGGCAAATAGAGGCTTATAAAACTATTATTCCGGGTAAAACCACCGATGCCGATGTAGCTAAATTTTTAAAAGCTAAAATGAAAGCACGAGGTGTAACCGATGCATGGGCTGCCGATCAAAATCCTAACGTAAATTCAGGTCCCGATCGCGGGCATTCGCATTCTACAAATAAAGTCATTATGCCGGGCGACGTAATTCAAATTGATTTTGGCGTAAAGCTCTACAATCGCTGGGTAAGTGACATTCAGCGTTTTGCTTATGTACTTAAAGAAGGGGAAACCTCTGCACCAGCCAACATTCAGCAATATTGGATTAATGCCCGAGATAGCGGTTTTGCCGCATTTAATGCAATGAAACCCGGCGTAAAGGGTATAGACGTGGATCAAGCTCAAACCGTATTAATGAATAAATACAACTCAGAGCCTGTGCCATGGAGTACCGGCCATCCAGTAGGGTATGTTGCACACGATACCGGGCCCAATTTAGGTGGCTCTCGCAGTGCCCAAGTAAGGCCTGCTGCTCATCGTAAACTTAAAGAAGGAATGGTGTTTGCTTTTGATGGTTTTTTTAGTTGGCCTTTAAACAACACCGAGTTTAAAACCATTTCGGTTGAAGAAATGGCTGTAATTACCAAAAACGGCGCTGAGTATTTAATTCCCCCTCAGCAAAATTTAATATTAGTGGGCAATAATTAGTTCATTATTTTAAATGCAGTGAGTTAAGCCTCTTTTTAAGGGGGTGACTCATTGCTTGCCACATACTTAAGTAATAATGAATAAATTCATTTAGACATCTATACATCTAGAGGTTGATATTTTTTGCTTTCAGTTCATAATTAGCACAAGTTTTTATGAGTAGGAGTTAAAAATATGCCAATTACCGTAAAGGATGAGCTTCCAGCCATTGCACGTTTGCGCCAAGAAAACGTATTCGTCATGCCAAAAAGCCGTGCAAAAACGCAAGAAATCCGCCCAATGCGTTTGGCTATATTAAACTTAATGCCTAATAAAGTAGAAACCGAAGTACAGTTTATTCGCTTACTTGCAAATTCTCCTTTGCAAGTAAACGTAGAGCTGCTGCGCCTAGACACTCACCGCAGCAGTAATAACTCAGAAGAACACCTAGATACCTTTTACCGCTATTTTTCAGAGGTAAAAAATAACAACTACGATGCGCTTATTGTTACAGGCGCACCGCTTGCGCATTTAGAGTATGAAGATGTTGCCTACTGGGAAGAGCTTAAAGTCATTATTGATTGGGCAGAGCAACACGTTACCTCTACGTTGTTTTCGTGTTGGGCGGCTCATGCAGCGCTATTCCATAGCTACAATTTAAAGCGCGACTTAAAACCCAATAAGCTGTGTGGCGTATTTACTCACCAATGCCATTTTAAACACGGGGCATTAACCCGCGGTTTTGACGATACCTTTTTAGTCCCACACTCACGTTATGGGCACATTGACATAAAAAAAATAAATGCGTGTGACGATCTCGTTGTATTAGCAGGCTCTGAGCGAGTGGGTGCTTACTTATTAAAAAACAAATCGGGTAGCCAAGTATTTATAACAGGCCACCCAGAATACGATGCCGACACCCTAAAAGGGGAGTACGAGCGTGATTTACAAAAAAGCCCAGATGCGCCAAAACCTGAAAACTATTTTCCCGATGATGATGCAAGCAAGCAACCGTCAAAAACGTGGCAAAGCCATGCTTTTTTACTTTTTTCGAACTGGTTAAATTACTACGTGTATCAAACCACACCGTATGATATTAATTTAGTTAGCCAAGATGTGAGGACTAACAACTATGCCGAATAATACAGCCGCCAACAAACAAGCCGAACTAAGTGAAGCGCTTAAAGAGCGTATTTTAATTTTAGACGGCGCTATGGGCACTATGATCCAAACTCATAAACTTGAAGAAGAAGACTACCGAGGCGAGCGTTTTAAAGATTGGCACGTACTAATTAAAGGTAATAACGATTTATTAAGCCTCACTAAGCCAGAGTTAATAACCGATATACACCGCGGCTTTTTAACTGCCGGTGCAGATATTATTGAAACCAATACCTTTAACTCAACCACCATTTCGATGGAAGATTACGACATGGCAAGTATAAGCCGTGAGGTAAACCTAGAGTCGGCCAAACTCGCGCGCGCAATATGTGACGAGTTCACCGCTAAAAATCCAGAAAAACCACGCTATGTAGCCGGTGTTTTAGGGCCAACATCTAAAACCTGTTCTATCTCGCCAGATGTAAACGACCCAGGTTACCGTAACGTAACGTTTGATAAGCTGGTTACTGCGTATGTAGAGTCTACCCTTGCATTAATGGAAGGCGGCGCTGATTTAATACTTATTGAAACCATATTCGACACCCTAAATGCAAAAGCCGCCTCATTCGCAGTTGAAGAAGCATTTGAGCAAGCCGGGCGCACATTACCCGTAATGATCTCGGGCACAATTACCGATGCCTCAGGGCGAACGCTTTCGGGGCAAACAACCGAAGCATTTTATAACTCTATTCGCCATATTAAGCCTATTTCAATTGGCCTTAACTGTGCCCTTGGGCCAGATTTACTGCGCCAATACGTAGAAGAGCTTTCGCGGGTATGCGAAACATTTACCTCAGTACACCCAAATGCCGGTTTGCCTAACGAATTTGGTGAGTACGACCTAGAGGCTCCTGAAATGGCAGCCGAGATTATAGATTGGGGCAAATCGGGCTTTATTAATATTGTGGGTGGTTGCTGTGGTACAACGCCTGAGCATATTCGTGCATTTGCTAAAGGGCTTGAAGGGGTAAAACCTCGCGCATTGCCAGAGCTTGATGTTCGCATGCGTTTATCAGGCCTTGAAGCCTGTAACTTAAATTAAGGAGCCGCCAATGACACAGCAAATTGCAGTATTTACCAATGTTGGCGAGCGTACCAACGTCACCGGTTCTGCCATGTTTAAACGCTTAATCATGGAAGAAGATTACGAGACCGCCCTGAATGTTGCCCGCGAACAAGTAGAAAACGGCGCCCAAGTTATAGATATAAACATGGATGAAGCCATGTTGGACTCAAAAGCGGCCATGGTTAAGTTTTTAAACTTAATTGCCTCAGAGCCTGATATTTCTAAAGTGCCTATTATGGTCGACTCCTCTAAATGGGAAGTAATAGAAGCAGGCTTAAAGTGTATTCAAGGCAAGGCTATTGTTAACTCAATATCGCTTAAAGAAGGGGAGGAGCCGTTTAAACACCAAGCTAAAATTATTAAACGTTTTGGTGCAGCTGCTGTTGTTATGGCGTTTGATACCGACGGCCAAGCCGACACCGCAGACCGCAAATACGAAATATGTGAGCGCAGCTACAAAATATTAGTAGAAGAGATTGGCTTCCCGCCGGAAGATATCATATTCGACCCTAATATATTTGCCGTGGCCACCGGTATAGAAGAGCACGACAACTACGCAGTAGAATTTATAGAAGGCACACGCCGCATTAAGCAAAACTTACCGCACTGTAAAGTGTCGGGCGGGGTGTCTAATGTCTCGTTTTCGTTTAGGGGTAATAACCCTGTACGCGAGGCCATTCACTCAGTGTTTTTATACCACGCGATAAAAGCGGGCATGGACATGGGTATTGTAAACGCAGGTCAGCTTGCGGTTTACGACGATATCCCCGAGGAACTTCGTAAAGCCGTAGAAGACGTAATACTTAACACCGACTCCGGTGCAGGTGAGCGTTTAGTAGAGCTTGCACCTAAATATTCGGGTATGGCACAAGCTGAGCGGGTAGAAGATTTAGAATGGCGCACATGGCCTGTTGAAAAACGCCTAGAACACGCTCTAGTAAAAGGTATAACCACCTTTATAGATGAAGACACAGAAGAATGCCGCGCAGCTGCCGATAAACCTATTCATGTGATTGAAGGGCCATTAATGGATGGCATGAACGTGGTAGGGGATTTATTTGGCGCAGGTAAAATGTTTTTACCGCAAGTTGTTAAATCGGCCCGCGTTATGAAGCGCGCAGTGGCTTACCTAGACCCATTTATTGAAGCCGAAAAAGAAGAAGGCGCAACTAACGGTAAAGTGGTTATGGCCACCGTAAAAGGCGACGTGCACGACATAGGTAAAAACATTGTAGGCGTAGTACTGCAATGTAATAACTACGAAGTAATCGACTTAGGTGTAATGGTACCTGCCGAAAAAATACTGCAAACAGCCATTGACGAAAAAGCCGACATAATCGGCCTTTCGGGTTTAATTACCCCATCGCTTGACGAAATGGTACACGTAGCCAAAGAAATGACCCGCCGAGGTTTTGAACTCCCACTTATGATTGGCGGCGCAACAACCTCTAAAGCGCATACAGCAGTTAAAATTGAACCACAATACGACAAAGGCGTAGTGTACGTAAATAACGCCAGCCGTGCAGTGGGTGTGGTATCAAGCTTGCTATCTAAGGAGCTAAAACCTGCCTTTTTAGAAAAAACTAAAGCCGAGTACGTAAAAGTACGCGAGCAACAAGCGCGCAAAAAGCCGCGCTCAAAGCCAGTTACCATTCAGCGTGCTCGCGATAACGCAGCACAACTTGATTGGGATAACTACACGCCACCAGTGCCTAAAAAGCTGGGCGTGACTGAGTTTAAAAATGTATCAATAGCCACGTTGCGTAAGTATATAGATTGGACCCCATACTTTATGACGTGGTCAATCGCTGGTAAATACCCGCGCATAATGGACGACGAAGTCGTTGGCGAACAAGCACAAAGCTTATTTAAAGACGCTAACGACATGCTCGACGACCTCGAAAAGTCAGGTACTTTGCAACCTTTAGGTGTAATAGGTTTATTCCCTGCAAACCGCGTGGGCGATGACATAGAAATTTACACCGACGAAACCCGCAAAGAGCTGTTAACTACCTCATGCCATTTACGCCAGCAAACCGAAAAAACTGACTTTGCTAACTATTGCTTAGCCGACTACATTGCGCCAAAAGGCACACCTGATTACTTTGGCGCGTTTGCAGTAACGGGCGGTTTAGAAGAAGACGACTTAGCTAATGCGTTCGACGCACAGCAAGACGACTACAATAAAATAATGATAAAAGCGGTTGCCGACAGGCTCGCAGAAGCGTTTGCTGAATACCTGCACGAACAAGTGCGTAAAGAGTATTGGGGTTACGCACCCGATGAAAACCTGGGTAACGATGAGCTAATTCGCGAAAACTACCAAGGCATTCGCCCAGCGCCGGGTTACCCTGCGTGCCCAGAGCACACCGAGAAAAAGAAAATTTGGCAGTTACTCGATACCGAAAAACGCATTGGCATGCAGCTCACCAGCTCATATGCAATGTGGCCAGGGGCTGCTGTTTCGGGCTGGTATTTCTCACACCCAGAGGCAAAATACTACGCCGTAGCCGCTGTGCAAAAGGATCAGGTAGAAGACTACGCCAAGCGAACTAATATGACGCTCGCAGAGGCCGAAAGGTGGCTATCGCCGAACTTGGGGTATGAGCCGGAATCATAGCGAAGTGGTTGAATAGTGAAGCGGTTAGTTTTTAGCTGTCAGCTATCAGTAAAAGAAAAACGAGCCAAATTAGGCTCGTTTTTTATTACGTAGCACTATCTAATATCTTTTCAAATTTAGGTAATTACTTGTTTACAATAAGTTTATTAAGTGAAATTATTGGTTGAGGAAATGGAAACCATTTTGAAGGAACCTCAAATGGTATTTGATAAGCTGTTTATACTTTATTAATAAGGGATATTATGACTAAAGAAACTATTCAACTAAATAAAACTAAACATGAATTTAGTTTTTCGACTCTGGGTTTTTTCGTAAAGCTTTTTCTGGTCGGACTTTGCGTTTTGTCACTAATTCTTGCTTCTGGAATGGTATTTATTGTTCTCAAAAAAGGGAGTGTACATCCATTTGCGCTAGTTTTGGCAGTACTTGGCCTTTGTAGTTATGCTTTTTGGCATTTATGGGCTGTATCTAAGAGAAAAGTTAATCAAATAACTACTTTAGCCATACTCAATTTATTAATAGGTGGGAATATTGCAGGCTGCGTAATAATGTTTTTTATTCGCCAATCTGCAGTTAAAGAAAGAGCTTTAATAAACAAAGAAAAGCTTTAAATACTGGTTTTTTATCTCAACCTCAATTAACGTCATTTGGTTAATTGCCTGTTTAAGTTTAAATAATTTAAAGGAATAAAATGAAATTTATACTCTGCATTATGATATGGGTTGCAAGCTCATTATTGGCATACGCTCAGCCTATAGAAACAGTCACTGCACAAAATGAGCAAAGTGAAAAAATTATGCTATAAACTAAAAAGGTCAATGAGTTAGAAAGTAAGTTATCGAGCTTGTCTTACGACACAGAAAAGTTAGAAGAGGAATTTAATCGTAGTGCATTGGCTGTATTCTTTTTTGCTTTTTTCAGTGCTTGGTGGGCTAAATCTACAGGTCGAAGTGCTTTACTTTGGTTTGTTCTTGGCATTTTCTTTAATTTTATTACCGCTATTGTAATCGTTTGTAAAACCGAACGAGGCATAAAAAAATAGCTATAGCTTAATCCCTCAGCTAATCAAGATATTTTAGGATGACTGCTTAGTTCTTTTAGTAAACTAAAAAGGCAATTTTATGAAAACGATTGGCATGCTTGGTGGTATGAGTTGGGAGTCAACCACTAGTTATTACAAAGCGTTAAACTTGGGTGTAAAAAATGCGTTGGGTGGGCTACATAGTGCCAAAGTTTTTATGATGAGTGTTGATTTTGCCGAAATTGAAACGCTGCAGCATCAAGGTGATTGGCAACAAACAGCTAAGTTACTTACCGAGGCGGCTAAATCGGTAGAGGCTGGTGGGGCTGATTTTTTACTTATTTGCACAAACACCATGCACAAAGTGGCTGACCATATCGCCAGCAATATCAGCATTCCTATTTTGCATATTGCCGATGCTACCGCAGATCAGTTAAAACATGATAAAATAACGCGAGTAGGGTTGCTGGGCACGCAATTTACAATGGAGCAAAACTTTTACAAAGGGCGGTTAACCAATAAGCATAACATTGAAGTGTTAATACCCGAGCCTAATGAGCGAGAGCGTGTTCACGACATAATTTACAATCAGTTATGCCAAGGTATTATTAATGATGAAGCCCGAGCTGAGTTTATAAATATTATTGAGCGTATGTTTGAAAAAGGCGCACAGGCTATTGTTTTAGGCTGTACTGAAATCGCTTTATTAGTAGAGCCGCAACATACAACCGTGCCCCTTTACGATACCACCCAAATTCATGCACAGGCCGCGGTTAAATTAGCACTAACTAAATAACTGACATTTAGTTTATACATAAAACCGCCATAGGGCGGTTTTTATATTTAGCGACTTGCCAATGCTTATTAAAGGCACTTATCGATAAAAATTTCAATAAACCAATCCTAAGTGGTAGGCTAAAAAAGTAGCAAGTATTTAAACCGTTCTCGCGCAACAAGGAATTCCTTTAAAGCGCTTTGCCAAGGAGTTTAGTATGATCACGCTTACCATTAATGGTAATAAACATGAGTTTTCTGGCGATCCGTCAACGCCAGTATTATGGTACCTCCGAGATGAATTAAATTTAACAGGGCCTAAATTTGGCTGTGGTATGGCGCAGTGTGGTGCGTGCACCATACACATTGATGGCGTAGCGCAGCGCTCGTGCATATTACCTGTATCGGCTGTGGCTGGGCGTGCTATTACCTCTATTGAAGGGTTAAGCGAGCAAGGCGACCACCCCGTGCAAAAAGCGTGGGTTGAGCATAAAGTGCCGCAGTGTGGCTTTTGTCAGTGCGGACAAATAATGCAAGCGGCAAGCTTATTAGCAGCTAACCCGAACCCCACTGATGATGAAATAGTGAGTAATATGTCGGGCAATATTTGCCGTTGTGGTACGTATCCGCGTATTCATAAAGCGATTAAGTCGGCGGCTAAAACCATGGCGGGCGTTGAGTATTTTGACCCAAATGAACAAGGGGAAGAGGTATGAAAAACGACAATACGTACTTTGACCTAAACCGCCGCCAATTTTTAAAAACCAGCGCAATAGGCGCATTAGTATTAGGCACTTATTTTGTAGGCAGTGCACCAAGAGCGTTTGCTGGCGTGTTAGAACAACCCTCTGAGCAAGCAAAGCGCGCTAACTTATTTATAGCTCTGCGCCCCGATGGCATGGTTGAAATAACCTGCCACCGCTCTGAAATGGGCCAGCAAATTCGTACAGCCATTGCCCAAATTGTGGCAGACGAAATGGAAGCCGCGTGGGATAAAGTGGTTGTTATTCAAGGTAAGGGCGACCCTAAATATGGGGATCAAAATACCGATGGCTCGCGCAGTATTCGCTACAACATGCAGCGCCTGCGCGAAATGGGCGCAAGCGTACGTTATATGATGCAGCATGCAGCTGCTAAATATTGGAACGTTGAGCCGCAAACCTGTACAGCCAATCAACACGTGGTTACTCACAGCTCGGGTAAAACCTTGGCTTATAAAGACCTAATCGACCTCGCGCTTGGTATTACCCCGCCAGAGCCTGACAAGTTAACACTTAAAACACGTAAAGAATGGCGTTATATAAATACAGGTATGGCGCACATAGATTTAACCGATTTAGTAACCGGTAAAGCGACATTTGCTGCCGATGTACGCGAACCAAAAGCGCTGGTGGCTATTATTGAGCGCCCGCCGGTAGTTGGTGGTGTGGTTAAATCGTTTGATGCTAGTGCCGCTAAAGCAATAAATGGCGTAGTTGATGTTATTGAAATGCCTGTACCAAAAGGTGCACCGCAATTTCAGCCAAAAGGCGGCATTGCTATTGTTGCTAAAAATACCTGGGCTGCATGGCAGGCGCGTAAAGCACTAAAAGTAGTGTGGGATGATGGTAAAAACGGCGATTATAATTCAGAAAACTTTAAAAAGTCGTTATTACAATCAGTGAGTGAGCCGCAAGCGCATGTGCGCGAAAAAGGCGATACCACCAGCGTATTGGCTAAATCGAGCAATAAGTTAGTAGCTGACTACTATGCGCCGCACCTAGCTCAAGCACCAATGGAACCACCTTGTGCCACTGCAATGTACAATAAAGACCGCGTTGATATTTGGGCTGCAACACAAAACCCACAAGCCGATATGAAAACTGTGGCCGCACTACTTGGTATGGACGAGAGTAAAATTAACGTACATGTCACCATGTTAGGTGGCGGGTTTGGGCGTAAATCAAAACCTGATTTTTCGGCAGAAGCTGCTTACATTTCAATGAAAGTAGGACAACCTATTCGCGTTCAATGGACGCGAGAGGATGATATTCAGCACAGTTTTTATCATGCGGTATCGGCTCAACATATTGAAGCGTCATTAGATGAAAAAGGTAATATTGAAGCTTACTTACATCGCACGGCGTTTTCGCCAATTATGTCGACCTTTCAAGAAGGGGCAACATCGCCTGCAGGTTTTGAACTGCGTTTAGGCTTTACCGATAACCCTATAAACTCACCTAACTTAAAGTTAGAAAATGGCGAAGCACCCGCTAAAACAAGAGTTGGCTGGATGCGCTCGGTATCAAATATTTTTCATGCTTTTGCTATTCAGTCATTTATTGCTGAAGCGGCGCACAAAGCAGGGCGCGACCAAAAAGACTATTTACTTGAAACCATCGGCCCTGATCGTATTTTAGATGTAACCGAGCAAAATGCCTCGTACGATAATTATGGCGCCGATAAAGACGTTTACCCTTTAGATATTGGTAAGTTACGCCATGTTATTGAAAAAGTAGCTGAGATAAGTAAATGGGGCCGAGAGCTTCCAAAAGGGCGCGGGTTAGGCATTGCAGCGCACCGCAGCTTTTTAACGTATGTTGCAACGGTGGTTGAGGTAGAAGTTTCTGATGCTGGTGATTTGAACGTGATTAAATCGTGGGTGGCTATTGATGCGGGTACGGTTGTAAACACCGATACCGTTAAAAACCAAACGCAAGGTGGCTCTATTTACGGTATTACCACTGCAATTAGCGATGGTATTACTTTTGATAAAGGCCGCGTACAGCAAAGTAACTTTCATGATTACCGCGTGCCGCGTATGAGCGATTCACCTTTAGAGGTAGAAGTAGAAATAATACAAAGTGATGCACCACCAGCAGGTGTAGGCGAGCCCGCAACACCTGTTTATGCACCCGCATTGTGTAACGCTATTTTTGCCGCTTGTGGTAAGCGCATTAGGCAACTGCCTATAGGTAACCAATTAAAAGCGTAAATAGCGTACTTTTTAGCCGTTAAACAAAAAAACCGCCAAATGGCGGTTTTTTTAGAAGTTAGCGATTAGTGAGTTTTTTCAAACTCATCTACTTCACGCTCTGCTTCTTCTTTAGATTTACCATACTGCTGCTGGATTTTACCCACTAGCTCTGTACGGCTACCTTCAATTTTGTCTAAATCGTCGTCAGTAAGATCGCCCCATTTTTGTTGCGCCTTACCTTTAAGTTCGTTCCAATTACCTTTCATACGATCGCTGTTCATAAGTTTCTCCTTACTTAGATTTATTTAACGTTCACTATAAAAGGAGCAAGGCGTGTACCAATAAGTTAAATTTAAATTTTGTATTTATAATCATGGTGTTATGTTTTTATTGAGGCAGTAATAATTAATATAGCGCGCATGTCCTTAAAAAATGTACAGAGCGGTCTGTAATTATTTCTGATTATGATGCCTTTTATAACCACACAGCTTTTGCGGCGCGTTTATTTTTGGTTTTTGTTACAATGCATACAAAGCAATTTTGGGTAAATAGCAGTGCTGCCGGTTCAAAACATATATCAACAACTTCTAACTACATTACAAAGTAACCCCATAACGTTATTACAAGCACCGCCTGGTGCGGGTAAATCAACCTGGTTGCCGCTACAGCTTATGCGCAACGGCCATTTTAAACGTATTGTAATGCTTGAGCCGCGCCGCTTAGCAGCACGCAATATTGCCAATTACCTAGCACAGTGCCAAAACGAAAAAGTGGGGCAGAGTGTTGGTTTGCGAGTACGTGGTGAAAGCAAAGTAAGTAGTAATACGCGCCTTGAAATAGTCACCGAGGGCATGCTTACCCGCATGCTACAAAACGACCCCGAATTAAGCGACATTGATTTACTGATTTTTGATGAATTTCATGAGCGCTCAATTGCGGCCGACACTTCACTGGCCTTTGCTTTAGAGGCCCAAAGTGCGCTGCGCGAAGATTTAACCATACTACTTATGTCGGCCACCCTTGATACCGAGCGCTATACGCAGTTTTTTGATTGCCCGGTTATACAATCAAGCGGGCGAAGTTACCCCATAGACGAAGTATACATACCAATAAAAGATGAAAGTCGCTGGTTAGATGCTATTCCCTCTTTAATAAAACAAGCACTAAACGAGCAAAGCGGTAGTGCGCTGGTGTTCTTGCCCGGGCAATCTGAAATAGTACGCGTACAACAGGCCCTTAATGATTTACCAAGTAATTGCTTAGTTGCCACATTATTTGGCGAACAAGATAAAGCCAATCAGCAAGCGGCGATTGCTCCTGCGCCTGAGGGCATGCGCAAAGTTGTGCTTACCACCAATGTAGCCGAAACCAGCTTAACCATTGAAGGCATTCGCATTGTTATTGATAGCGGTAAACGCCGCGCAGCGAGCTATAACTTAAAAACAGGCGTAACTGAGCTTACAACACAAAGTATATCGCGCTCCTCTGCCGTGCAGCGTGCAGGGCGTGCAGGGCGAATAGAACCAGGTGTGGTGTACAGGCTTGGCTCAAAGCAAACCTTTGAGCGACGTAATAGTCACGATAGCCCCGAAATACTCACCTCAGACATAAGCCAACTTATGCTGGAGGCAAAACAGTGGGGCGCAAATATTAGCGAACTCACCTTGCTTGATACGCCAACAGCGCAACAATGCGCGCAAGCGGCAAACTTACTAACCATGCTTGAAGCCATCGATTCTAAAGGCAAGCTAACCAAGTTGGGAAGCAACATGCTGGGTTTTGGGGCGGATATTCGCTTAGCGCATATGCTTTTAAAAGCGCAAGCGCTTGAGGCAGAACTCCCTGGTATTTACCGTTTAGCACTTTATTTAGTGGCGCTGCTTGAGAGCCGAATAAACAGCGCCAACGAGCTAAGCTTGGCGCTACATAGCCAACAGCAAAGGCCACACCCAGTATTTAAACAGCAGTTAAAATACTGGCAAAGCCGTTTAAAAGTAACCGACAGTAACAGTGAGCTAAACACAGAGTATTTAGGTTTGCTGGTGGCATTAGCTTACCCCGATCGCATTGCAAAAAAACGCGGTAATGGCTACTTACTTGCCAATGGTGCGGGCGCTGATTTAAACACCGATTACTGGCATAACGATGACTACCTTGCTATTGCAAGCATGGGCGGCCATAAAGGCACGCGTATTTTTGCAGCCACCGCACTTAGCCCATTTGAGCTACAAGATTACTTACCGCATTTGTTTACTACGCTTACCCGCTGTGAATTTGATGAAAAAACCGCACGCTTTATTCATCAAGACGAAGTAAAGCTCGGCGCTATTACGCTTACAAGCCAACCAAGTAAACAAAAGCTTGATAAAACCGAGCGCGCTAAAGCGTGGCTTAATTTATTTACCAAGCATGGTTTTGCATTATTTAATGAACAACCCGACGCGCAGCAATTATTAATACGCATGAGTTTAGCCAGTCAGTTTATGCCTGATACGTTCCCGGCAATAAGCGAGCAGCAACTTATTGAAACAGCTGATGATTGGTTAGGCGTATATTTACAGGATATAAAAACGCTGGAGCAGCTTAAAAAGTTTAACTACTTTGAAGCACTGCAAAATTGTTTTGACTGGACACAGCAAACAGCCTTAAAAACATTGTTACCGCTTAGGTTAACGGTACCGAGTGGCTCAAATATAAAAATTAATTACCAGTTAGATGGCCCCGCAAAGTTAAGTGTGCGCATGCAAGAAGTGTATGGTTTAACAAGTACACCAATGCTTGCAAATGGCAAGCTGCCACTGCTTATGGAATTACTCTCGCCAGGTAAGCGCTCTTTACAACTTACGCAAGATCTAGCGCACTTCTGGGCTAGTAGTTATCGCGATGTACAAAAAGAAATGAAAGGACGTTATCCCAAGCATTTTTGGCCAGATGACCCAGCCAACAGCGCGGCAACCAATAGAGTAAAAAGCAAAATGTAGGTTTATTAACTTAAAAATATTTGTTTTATTTTTGAGCATATGAATATAGTGTACCTATAAATAAATCAATACTTTTAACTACAAGGAAGAAGTGATGAAACGACTATTCACATTAGGTTTGCTATTAGTGAGTACCTTTTCGGTTGATGCTGAAGAGGCACTGGACTTAAACAAATTTGCACAGCATTATTACAGCGCCATGACCGCAACGCAAGCGCCTAACGCAAGTGAAAAAGAGCTTGAAGCCTACCTTAGCTTATTAACGGACGATGTTGGCAGTCAGCACATACCGTATCAAGTAGATGACTCTCGCACTGCCGATGGCAAAAAACTAATGCGCAAAGGCATGAGCTTTTACTTAGGCGCGCATACCCACTATGAAAGTGAGCTACTCAATACTTTTATATTTAACGATAGCGGTTTTGCGATTCGTTATAAAAACCACGCTAAGGGCATTCACCCACAAAGTAAGCAGCCAATAGAGTACACATCAGTAATGATGGAAGTAATAGAAGTTGAAAACGGTAAAGTGGCGATGATCCGTAAATATCATGAATAAAACCATGCATTTACTTTTTATTAATTAGCGCCTTTGAAAGTAGGGGTATTGATAAAAATATACTACGCTTTAATTATAAACTAGTACGTTATAGCTTTAGGTGTAGTAGATGCATGATTTAAAAATCAATATTCTTATTATTGATGACGACGAACTGCTGTTACGTGCGTTAATACGCACGCTTAACCGTTTATGCCCCAGTGCTCATGTGTGCACAGTTCAAGTTGCTACTCAATTTGAACAGCAAATAAATAACAACGCCTTACCTGATATTATTTTTTGTGATTCGATGATGCAACTTCCCACGGGGAAAAACGTTTTAGAACAAGCTAAAGAGCTCTGTCCATCTGCGCTAAGGTGTTTATTAACAGGTGATATGAGTGGAAATTACCAGCTACAATTAAATAATGTAATCCATTTTCACCTAGTTAAGCCTTTTGCTCAGTCTCATTTAGAGAGTGTAATAAATAGTGCTGTTGTTTTAAAAACACTTCCTATTAGCGGTGAGCATCGCATTATTTTAGGGCAACTCTCTGAGCTTCCGTTTTTAGGTGAGGTAACGCAAAACCTACTCAATGAACTTAATAAAAATGAGCCTAATATTTCTATTTTAGAAAAAGATGTTAGGCACGACCCTTTACTGGCTGGTAAAGTTTTACAAATTGCTAACTCGGCTTTTATGGGGTTTGATAGTAGCACCTCAAGTGTAAAAGAAGCGATTGTAAGGATTGGCTTAATAAACCTTAGAGCAATCGTGGTTTTTTCAGAGTTATCTCATCAGTTACTTATTAAAAATAAACAAAAAGCAATTAATCACTTAATAGACAAAGGCTATAAAAAAGCAGAGTTATCGCAATCGTTAGCAAAATATATAAAGCAAGATCGCCAAACTCAATTACTCGCATGTGCTGTAGGGTTATTAAGTGTTATAGGTGAGTTAATTATAACGAGTGATCCTCATGGCGACTTAGATAACGAAGTTGTACCTAAGTTTGTGTTAAGTGCTTATTTACTGGCGCTTTGGGGGTTTGACCAAAAAATAGTCGACGCGCAATTGATTGATGAATTACCCTCAAAAAAAAGCATATCATTAACTGTGATCCACATGATTGTTGAACATGTGTTTTGCAATAATGCGTTTAACTTTAATCTTGAAGAGTTTGATTTTATAGATGACTTAGCGCTATTTCCCGACATAGAGCAATGGTGGTTAAGTAATAAATAAGGATAAAACATGAAAGGCATAATTTTTAGAGGCTTAGAGGCACTGGTTATTGAAAAGTGCGGTATGGCGGCATGGGATGAGTTACTTGAAAAAAACGCCTCTGATGGCCGTGTGTATATTTCTGCACAAAGTTACCCAGATGAAGAGATAATTGGTTTAGCCCAGGATGTAGCGACAGCCCTATCGATGACTATGCCCGAAGTATTAAAAGCATTTGGTGAGTATTTGTTTGGCCACTTAAACAGAAGCCACCCAACGGTTGCGAAAGGCTTCAATAGTTTTGCAGAGTTAATAATGGGGATTGATAAGGTCATTCATGTTGAAGTCGCTAAGCTATACCATGAACCAAACCTACCAGAAATAGAGTCTAAACTGATTGAAGATGGATTTATTTTAATGCATTACCGTTCTAAAAGGCAGTTATGTATGTGCGCAGAAGGGCTTATTTATGGTGCGGCTTCGCACTACGGTATTGATGTTTCTTTAAACCATGTTGAATGTATGCACGACGGCTGCGACAAGTGCGTTATTGAAGTGAAGTATGAGGCTTTAAATGGCTGAAGACGACTATAACTACAAAAAAGCGTATTTGCGTGAAAAAGCGGCAAGAGATCAGTTAGAAGTTTTACTTGAAGATAAAACACGTAAGTTATTTTGCGCTAATCAAGAGTTAAAAGAAAAGCTGAGCATGCTAAAAAGCCAGCAGGTAACCATAATGCAAACCGATAAAATGGCAACACTCGGTACGTTATCGGCAGGCGTAGCACATGAAATAAATAACCCGCTTGCTTATGTAATGAGTAATGTAGAAAGCATCAAGTACTTTAAACCAACACTTCATTCATTAATGCAGATATCTAAGCAGTTTATAGATAAGTCTATCTCGGCTTCAGAGCTTGAAGCACAATTGGTTAAGCTCGACCAAGAAACGAATATAGATTTTATTTTAGAAGATTTAGATGAACTGCTCGGCGACACTCATGAGGGACTTCAACGTATCGCTGCCATAGTAAATAATTTGCTTAACTTTGCCAGACCGAAAAATAACTTATTGGCTATGGCTGATATTACTGAGTCATTAAATGGTGCCATTAAGTTACTCGCCAATCAGCTAAAAAGTTGTCAGGTAGAATGTGATTATGAAGAGCTGCCATTGAGTTATTGTAATTTATCGGCAATTAACCAAGTGTTTGTAAATATATTGCTAAATGCAAAGTATGCGTGTGATTTAGTTGATGGCAAGCAAGGTCGAATAGTCATCAAGTTAATTTCAGACGAAAAAAATATTTATATTGAAATTGCAGATAATGGCTGTGGAATGGACGAGCAAACTAAAAGCCATATTTTTGAACCTTTCTATACAACAAAACCAGTAGGGAAGGGAACGGGGATGGGAATGGCCATCGTTTATAACGTGCTAAAAGAGCATAATGGTTCAATTGAGGTAGAAAGTGAGCTTGGCGAAGGTACGCTAATGCGCTGTACTATGCCAATAACATTAATGCCGGAATCATCGTTAAACTAATTATATTGGCGCAGAATAAACCCAAGCACACTTAAAAAACTATAGATTAGCGCTATTTATAAAATGAATTAAGCTACTTCACACCCTGGGGACTAATAATGACATTAAGATTTTTTGTAATAATAGGTACCTTAATCTTAATGTGCTTTGTGACTAGCTTATTGGTCAGCTATCGATACTTTTTTACGTTACCAACTATAAATGAAAACATTAAAGACTACCAAAATAGAGAGCTATTAAGCCTAGAAATTGCTTTAAACAGAGAGTTTGTTTTCTTAAAAACCATAAATTACGATTATGCGGTGTGGGATGACTCTTACGATTACATGACGAGCTTTGATAAAGACTATATTGAGTCAAATTATGTGGACGATACCTTTAAATCACTCAAAATAGATGGTGTATTTATTTACGACATGAACTTTAAACAAGTTTATGGGCATACTTTTGATTACATTCAGGAGCAATCCTTTGAGCTGCCAGAATTTGATCTAAATACTCATTTACCTAACCGTACCATCCTACCTTATAAAAAAAATACGTCAGAACGCTTCGGTTTTTTAAGAACAGAGCATGGCCCTGTTATGTTTGCATCGCACGCAATACAACGAACAAATAAAACAGGAGAGCCTGTTGGTAGTATTGTTTTTATTAAAAAAGTAAGGAAATCACAAGTTGCTATGATGGCAGAAGTAGCACAAGTAAAACTTAGCTACTCAATAATAAATGACGATAGCGCAACACAAAATTTACTTGTTTTAAATGGTGGAATCCAAAATGAGGGAATAGCCACTGAGCGACAAAGAATATTGCTAGACATAAATGGTAACCCCTTATTGACAATGAATATTGAGCATCACCATCAAAGGTTGCCTGTGTTATTTGACTTGTATTTAATTATTATTTTAATAATGTTTTTTGTAGCCTCTTTAATAGGTTTTTTTGTTGTTAATCGTTTTTTTATTACACCATTAATTAATGGTGCATCGGCAATCAATTTAATGTTACTTAAAAATGACCTTCAACCGCTTCATTTTAAAAATCAGTTTTTAGAAATGCGTGTACTTATAAATGGTTTTAATTCCTTAATAAAAGAGGTCAAAAAACAAAACGAACAACTTGAAAAAATAAGTAAAATAGACGAGTTAACGCAAATTTATAACCGACGTGCCTTTGAAGAAATTTACACATTACAGTGGCATGATGCCCACAATCAAAAAACAACGTTGGGATTAATGCTAATTGATGTTGATTACTTTAAGTTGTACAACGACTTTTATGGTCATCAAGAAGGAGATTGTGCCTTACAAGCACTATGTGGTGTTTTAAAAGAAACCGCCCAATCAAATAATGGTATAGCAGCACGCTATGGAGGTGAGGAATTTATACTGTTGTTTAACCAGCTTTCGTTTGAGCAATTTGAACTAACATCTCAACAATTACGAAAAAATGTAAATGCGCTTAAATTACCTCACAAAGGCTCTAAAGTAAGTGATGTTTTAACTATAAGTGTAGGCTGTGCTTTTGCAACGGCAAAGGCTATGGATAATGAAAGCATCACAGCCAAATCATTAATTAAAGATGCAGACGTTATGCTGTACGAGGCAAAAAACACCGGAAGAGATAGAGCCTTAATTAAATCAATATAATTAAACCACCATCGCGAATTGTTACTATTAATGCTAAAAGTTTAATACATATTACGTTGCGCTAAACTTCTTTTCCTCCATGTTGCTCGGCTAAATCATCAAGCTCGGCAATGGTATAATCGAAGCCTGTTTCGTCGTAATCATAGCTTACTTTTACGCTATCACCTCCATTAAAAAGACGTGTTTTAACATCGTTCACTGGCCAGTTTTTTAACTCATGTAAAAAACGGTTGGCCACTTGCGATGATTCAAAACGATAACTAATTTCTGTTTTCATGTGTGAGTCTCTGGCTGTTTAACCCCCGTAGTTTGTGCAATTTTGAACGTTAGTCAAGTTTCGATTACAAAAAATAAAAGGAAAAAATGTAAATTTTGTGTTTCAATTAATGCATTAAACTAAGTAGGCAATTGCTTACTTAAACCAAAATATCATGGCGATTTAACATGCATTATAAATTAGTTTTGATAGTAAGCTCAGTCTTTTTTCTTAGTGCCTGCGGTGGTTCTGGCTCAGATGATACCCCAACCGTTAATGGTAACAAGCTTCCTTCTTTAACCCTGTCGGGCTTACCCAGTGATATCACAAAAAGCCAAACTATTGAGCTAAAAGCAACAGCCAGCGATGCTGACGGCAGCATCGCAAGTGTAATTTGGCAACAAACTTCGGGGCCTACGGTGTTAAGTGAGCCAGTAAACGCAAGCTCAGTTAGCGTTAAATTGGCTGATGCACTAACTTACACGCCTTCAGAGTATGCGTTTAATGTTACCGCGACCGATAACGAAGGGGCCACTACCGTTAAAACGGTCAATTTTTTTGCCCGCAATAGCATGAATGCATTTTCTGCAGCTCGGTTGTTGCATCAAGGAAGCATGGGGCCAACGCTTGTAGAAATACAAAACGCGCAAGGCCAAAGTGAGCTGCAATGGCTTGATGCCCAACTGGCATTGCCCATTAACTATCATCGTGACTATATGGTGTTTACTAATGATGATGAAGATTTTAGGTATATAAGCCGAATAGACGCGTGGTGGAAAGCCGTAATGCAAAGCGACGATCAACTCCGCCAGCGCGTGGCCTTTGCGCTGAGTGAAATACTTGTAGTGTCTGATCTCAATAACGATTTACGCTCTCAGCCTGAGGGCATGGTGACATATTATGATTTATTGCTTACTCATGCATTTGGTAATTTTCATGATTTACTTGAGGCGGTAACTTTATCGCCAATCATGGGCACTTACCTTAGTCATTTGGGTAACGAAAAGGCTGATGATGCACTTAATATTCGCCCCGATGAAAACTATGCCCGTGAGGTTATGCAGTTATTTACTATCGGGCTTGATGAGCTAAACCAAGACGGTACCGCTAAATTAGACGCTAACGGTAATACTATTGCAACGTATGGCCAAGCAGAAATAGAAGGGTTTGCTCGTGTATTTACAGGGTGGACATTTGCAGGCAGTGAAACATTTAAGCGCAAAAGTCGTGATTATGTTGCGCCTATGCAAGCATTTGAAGAGTACCATTCACAAAAGCAAAAAACGTTATTAAACGGCGACATTATTCCCCAAGGGTATAGTGCGCAAGAGTCGTTACAACTAGCGCTTGATAATTTATTTAACCATCAAAATGTAGCGCCTTTTATCAGTAAGCAGTTAATACAACGACTAATTACATCAAACCCTACACCGCAATATGTAGAGCGAATTGCCAGTGTGTTTAATGATAATGGCGAAGGCGTTCGAGGTGATCTAGCAGCAGTAGTAAAAGCTATATATTTAGATGATGAAGCTCGTCATTATGGCAGTGTATTGAGCTACCAAGGTAAAATAAAAGAACCGCTTCTTAAAACAGTCCAATTTTGGCGAAACCTAAACGCAAGGTCACCCGAAGGTTATTACAAAACATGGAATTTAGTTGACCGATATGGGCAAGGGCCTATGCAGTCGAGTTCGGTGTTTAACTTTTTTAGACCTGACTACCAGCCTGCTCAGTTGCGAACAAATTCATTAGTGGCTCCTGAGCTACAAATAGCCGGCGATGCAACGATTATAGGCACCATGAACGAGCACTTTGCCGATTTGGTGTGGAGTACTGCCGAGGCGCACACCGATTTAAATCCAAGCGGTATTTATGTTTACATCATTAACGATATGAATACCTTGCAAAGCAATGGGGTTAACTACTTACTCGATCAATACAACGTACTGTATTTTGCAGGCTCTATGAGTAGCGACACACGCCAAGCATTATTAGATTTAGATGCTTATTTTGATGACGATCAATATCGCGAACGGGTATCGTATTTACTTTATATGATTGCTATTTCACCTGAATTTAATTTGCAGTATTAGGAGAGACATAATGAGCATTAATAGAAGGCAATTTTTGTCGTTATGTTTAAAAGGCGGTGTATCGGCAGCCGCACTGACTAGTTTGCAACTACAAGCGCTTACAGGCTCTGTTAATGCAGTTGAACTAGGCGACTACAAAGCACTAGTATGCATTTTTTTATACGGCGGTAACGATTCACTCAACATGTTGGTACCCCTTGAAGGTGAGCAGCGTAGCTTGTACGAACAAAGCCGACAAAATTTAGCTGTTGCATCGCCAATTACTTTAAATACTGCAACCCAATTTGCAGGTGGTGTAGGGTTGCACCCATCATTGTCGCCTATTCAACGTGTTTTTAATGAATCTAATTTAGCGTTTGTTGGTGGGGTGGGTACCTTGCTTGCGCCAACAAGTTATAACGATTACAAAAATAATGCAGTGGCATTACCTAAGCACTTATTTTCTCATAATGATCAGCAAGCATCTTGGATGTATGGCCGTGAAAAACAGTCGCTGAACAGTGGTTGGGGAGCACGTTTGTTAGAGCGCTTAAATCAGCAGGATCAGTTTGCTGCCAATGTGTCGTTAGATGGAACGAATCTGTGGCAAACAGGCAGCCAAACAAAAGCGTTTGCACTAAATAAAAGTGGGATTAGTCGTATAAATGCATTTGGCGGTTATCAACCACGCACAGACCACGTAACTAACATTATGAGTCGTATAATGGGCAATACTCATCATCCGCTTAGTGATGCTTATGCAAAAAGCTTTAATTCGGCTATTAACAATACTCAAACTATGAACAATGCGTTAGAGACAGCCCCAGAGCTGATAACACCATTCAGCGATTCTAGTGTTTCTCAGCAATTGGCCGCAGTGGCAAAAGCAATTAGTGTGCAGTCTACTTTAGCAACACAGCGACAAGTGTTTTTTGTTTCAATGGGCGGGTTTGACACCCACGACAACCAATTAGAAACCCACCCGCTTTTGTTAAATTCATTAGCACAAAGCTTGAGCGAGTTTAATAGCGCAATGCAAGAGCTAAATATGGCAGACAAAGTAACGACCTTTACGATGTCGGACTTTGGTAGAACGCTGACCTCAAATGGTGATGGCACCGATCATGGTTGGGCTGGCAATCAACTAGTAATGGGAGGAGCGGTTAAAGGAGGCGATATCTATGGTGAATTTTTAACGCAGCATTTAGACGGCCCGCAAGACGTTGGCAGTGGAAGGCTCATCCCAAGCGTGGCAAATGAGCAATACTTTGCCTCATTGGCGCAATGGTTTGGCGTTTCATCATCTGAATTGAGCGATATCTTTCCTAATCTGACTAACTTTGATCGCACAACATTGGACTTTTTTATGTAATTAGTTGCTAATGGTAAACCATAATCAAGCACGCGCAGTATAAGTGCTGTTTACAAAATAACAATTACACACAAAATGGAGCACAAGAATGAAGATTTTAGTCAGCTTGGTGAGTTTAATCGCCTTTTTACTGGTTGTATTACCAGGCCCTTTATACAAGTTTGGCGTGGTTGATTTAGGCCTTGCTTTTACAGGCTTTAGATACGGCGTGTATGTGGGTGGTGCAGCACTTGTTTTATTGCTAGTACAGTTAATATTTATGCGTAAAACCGCTTCATTTGGTAGTGCTATCGTTGCTGTAGTATTTTCTGTGGTTGCTATTGCTATGCCGCTTAACATGATGAATAAAGCCAAAAATGTGCCGCCAATTCATGATATTTCAACCGACTTGGTTAACCCGCCTAAATTTGTTGCTATTGCACCACTTCGCGCTGACGCACCAAATCCAGTTGAATACGCAGGGGAAGAAACCGCGGTACAACAACGTAAAGCTTACCCAGAACTAACAACCCTTAACTTTGCGCAGTCGCAAAGTGATTTAATTGCAGCAACTGAGCAAGCAATTAAAAATTTAGGCTGGGAATTGGTAAGCGCTAATAAATCACTTGGTTTAATAGAAGCAACAGACACCACAACGTGGTTTGGTTTTAAAGATGATGTTGTTGTTCGTATTGTTGATGAAGGTACTGAGCGATTTGTTGATATAAGAAGTAAATCTCGTGTTGGTCGCAGCGATTTAGGTAAAAATGCCGAGCGTATTAATACTTTAATTGACGAAATTAACGCAGAGCTTACTAAGTAACACTGCCTTAAATAGTAGTATGTGATTGAGCCCAAATAATATTTGGGCTTTTTTGTGGCTGCTTTTCAGTTTGTATTCACTCCTCAAAGTACATACTCAATGCGTTTTAAATTTTTAAACAACTATGGAGTTATGATGAAAACAGTAGGATATGCAGCAAAAAGCCAAGGGTCTGAGCTTACAGAGTTTGCGTTTGAACGCCGCGATTTACGAAATAACGATGTAGAAATTGAAATTTTATACTGTGGTGTGTGCCATTCAGATTTACACGCCGTTAGAAACGATTGGGGCGGTGTAAAATACCCACTCGTTCCAGGCCATGAAATTGTTGGCAAAGTTAAGTCGGTTGGTAGCGATGTTAAAAAATACAAACAAGGTGATACCGTTGGCGTAGGCTGTATGGTTGATTCGTGTAAAAGCTGCGATCAGTGCGACAATAATGAAGAGCAATTTTGCCGTGAGGGCATGGTTGGCACTTATGCCGGTAAAGACAGAGAAACCGGAGAAATGACCCAAGGCGGGTATTCTAAGCATGTTGTAGTTCGTGAAGAGTTTGTACTTTCAATACCACAGAATTTAGATCTCTCACGCGTAGCACCGTTGTTATGTGCAGGTATTACTACGTATTCTCCACTACATAAATGGGGCGTTAAAAAAGGCAGCCGTGTTGCAGTTGTAGGCCTTGGTGGCTTAGGTCATATGGCGGTAAAAAATGCCGTAGCAATGGGTGCTGAGGTAACTGTTGTTGGCCGAAGCGAATCTAAAAAAGAAGATGCTGTTAAACTTGGTGCCCAGCATTACTTAGTTTCAACAAATGATGGCGAAATGAAAGAATCACAGTCAGCATTTGATGTGATCATTGATACAGTGCCTGTTAAGCACGACCTATCAATTTATACACCGCTATTAGACATAGATGGAGCATTAATTATTGTTGGTCAAGTGGGGCCTGTTGAAGAGTTAAATACAGTGCCATTATTAATGGGACGACGTCAGGTTGCAGGTTCACTTATAGGTGGTATAGCAGAAACGCAGCAAATGCTCGATTTTTGTGGTGAAAACAATGTATTGCCTGAGTGTGAAATGATTAACATTGGCGAAATTAACACCGCATACGAACGTATGGAAAATTCAGATGTACGTTATCGTTTTGTCATTGATATGGCGTCGTTAGATTCGTAAAAATTTATTGATATGAAAGTAAAAGAGCGGCTCATTAGTCGCTCTTTTTATGTTGTGATTAATTTACTGATTTTAAATCAGGTGACTTATTAAGTTGTAAATAGCTCAGCAACCACATTCCTAAGCCACCTAAAAATAATGCCGCAGCGACATAGCCAGTTTGATTTGGCGCAGCCCCTTTGGCAATCGCGATTCCACCTACCCACGGGCCAATTGCGTTTGCTGTATTAAATGCACATTGAACTAATGCGCCTATCATCGCGTGGCCTTCAGGTGCTACATCCATTAGTAGGCTTTGAATTAATGTCGCTAAACCTACACTACAACCGATGAAAAAAATAACCGCATAAAGCACCCAAATATTATAACTTGCCGTAACATAAGCAAATGCAAAAATAATGGTGCATACAAGCGCAAAGCCAGTCGTTTTTATTGCCGACTTGTCTGCAGCTTTTCCTAAAACGTAATTACCCAGTGTACAGCCAATGCCAAACATTACCATTGCCACCGAGATAGTATAAGGCGCTGTATTTGTTACATCTAAAATGGTGTCAGCAATGTAGGTATAAATACAAAACACACCACCAAAGCCAATAATAACAATGCCTAGAATTGACCATACGAGCTTGTTTTTGAGCACACCAAACTCGTTTAATAAGTTAGAGGGTTTAGCGTTGTCTATGTTGGGCACGACTTTATAAACTAAAATAAATGCAACAAAAGCAATCGCTGCAGCACCAGCTAAACAGTAACGCCAACTTAAATTTTGGCCTACCAATGTTACAACGGGCACACCAACAATAGTTGCAATGGTTAATCCCATAAATACTTTTGACATAAAGCTGGCTCGTTTACCTTGCGGCGCAATATCAGATGCAAGCAAAATGGCAGCACCAAAATAAGCGCCATGAGGCAATCCACTCAAAAACCTAAATATGATTAACTGCTCTAACGACGTAGCCAATGCACTAAGCCCATTAGATACACACATTAAACTTAAAAAAATCAGCAGTGCTTTTCGTTTTCGCATATTAGCCGTTGTAAGCATTAACACAGGTGCACCAACCACTACGCCTATAGCATACGCGCTTATAGCATAACCACTTTGAGAAGGTGTAGTACCAAATGTTTCGCTTATAAGGGGCAACATTGGCATCATCGAAAATTCAGATAAACCTAAAATAAAGGTGCCTAACGCCAGCACAATTAAAATAGCCGTTTTATTTAGCTGGTTGGGTATAGATGTGACATCAGGTTTCATAAACCCCCTTTGAATTTGATGTTTAAATATAAAAAAGTAACGCCAGAACAAAAAAGCACTATGGGTTATAAATGTAAAAAATTATGAAATGAATATAGAAAAACTTGAGGCATTTAGTTTAAGTGAAGCGGTAGGCTAAGTCATTAGATAGAGTTAAATAAATACGATTTATATTATTTAATGTTTGTGGGCATAGCTGTTGGATGCAATTAAAAAACAGTGGAAGCTACGTAAAATTGTTTTTTTAGTGGTGCGGATATAAGTGCCAGCGTTTATGCTGGCACAATTTTATTAGCGTATTATTTTAGGCTTTCTGCAAAAAACTCAGCCATTTTTGTGTAGAAATCAGTGATGTTTTTAGGTTGATGAAATCCATGTCCTTCATCTCTAACCATTGACTCATATGGATAGCCTATTTTATCAAGCGCTGATGTTAATGCTTCATATTGTTCCATAGGAACCCTTACATCGTCCTCGCCATGGGCAATAAACAGCTTGGCTTTAATTTTATCAACATTAAATGAAGGAGAGCGAGCTTGCATATCTTCCATGTCGGTACCATGAACCATGTCTAAATACTTTCGACCTGACTCTCTGGTGGGGATATCGCCGCTTTCTTTCATTTCTGGAATTGAATATACACCCACATAACCAATTGCACACTTATAAAGGTCTGGCTCTCTAATAACGCCCATTAACGTAGTGTAACCACCGTAGCTACCACCATAGATACATATTTTATCTTTATCTATTATCCCTTCATTAATAGCCCAGTAAGTGGCATCGGTAACGTCGTCTTGCATTTCGCGTCCCCATTTTTTATAACCACTTTCCTCAAACTCGCTGCCATAGCCACCAGACCCTCTAAAGTTTACTTGAAGCACAGCGTAACCTAATGAAGCCATGTACTGAGTTTCAGGGTTGTATTGCCAGAAATCTCTAGGTCCATGTGGGCCGCCATGCAAGTAAACAATTGCAGGTAAGTTTTTATCAGCAGCTCCTTTTGGTATGGTTAAATAGCCGTTTAATTCAACGCCATCTCTTGCTTTTATTTTAAAAGGTTCAGTCATAGAGAGGCTTTTTTTATCTATCTGAGGAGCACTTGAGGCAATAAAAGTCGCTTTTTTATTTTTAGTATCGTACAAGTAAAAAGTAGTTGGCGAATTGTCTGCTTCTACAGAAAAGACAGAGAGACCTTTTTCTTTAGAGTGGCTTGTAAATTGTAATCGGTAATTTTTAAAAGTATCACTTAGCTCTTTAAATATCGCATTTTCACCCTTTGCATCAAAGTATTGATATTGAGGGTAATCAGGGTCAAACGTAGCCCCTATAACATCTCTGTTAGGGCCAAATATTGGCGTTGTAATATTAACACTGTCATTTGCCGCTAAAAGGGTAAGTTCTTCATTTTCAAAGTTAAGGCTGTAAATAGCAGTAGTTTTTCTGCCCGAGTCACTCATTAAGAAGGCCTCGTTACCCTCTAGGTTCATACCTAAAAAACCTAGCGCATCTCCTTTTTCATAGCTTAGTTTAGCAAGATTTAAAGACTGCCAATCGCTGTTCACTTTTTTCTTAAAATAAACACTTAAATCGCCTTTGCCAAGCTCTTGCTCTTCATCTTCTTCATAATGAAATGCCAATCTAGGGTTACCCGAAATATCGGTAGTTATACCAAATACGTCGTCTTTGGGTTGGCCGCCTACATAATCCATTTTTCCGTTATAAATATTTAATTTATGAACATTAACGGCAAAGTCATCATTAAAGTGACCTTTGGCGACTAGAATGTTTTCTTTATCATTTGGAAGGGTGCTAATGACTTCTAAAACTGACGTGTTTGAGAATAGAATTTCACGTCTTTTTGAACCATCGTAATTAGCAACAACATAATATGGGCGTCCGCCTTTGGTATCTAAAAAGCCAACTGTTTTAGCTACTGACATCATAAATCTTTCGTCATTTAACCAGGTAACATTACGTATTTTTTGATTTTCACCAAATGCAAATGCGGCCGTTGTTTTTCCTGATTCTCTTTCAAGGATGACCAGCTTTACTTCGGTATCTTCTCTGTAAGTGAGTGAATAATATTTCCCACTAGGTGAAATTTTAACTTGAACGTATCCGCTTTTATCAAAGAAATCTTCTAACGTATTTTTACTATATGAGTTAAAGCTTAATAACAATAAGCATAAAACTATAAGCCTTGTAATTAACATTTTATATCCTTAATTTTTTAGAGTATTTATTAAATATCATGGCTACTTGTTACTTAATATTTAATAACGTAATTCTATTGTTATTTTTATCTTTTTAGAAGTGCTGCTGGATACATTTTACTGGAGATTTGTAACACATTGTAATGTCAATAAAGCCAATCTTTATGTAAAGCTTATTTGACTTGCGGTTGTTTTTGTACAAGTATAGTAAAGTACACTTTACTTTTTGAGAGAGTTAAAAAATGCAAACACAATTAACGTTAAAGCAGCGTCAAAAAATAAACACGACTAATTTAGCTAAGTGGACGCTTATTTGGTTACTATCGCTAGCCATTTGCTCGTTTGGTCCGGTTTTAATTTGGGATCATAATAACGCAATGAGTGGCTTTTTTATTGTCGTAAATGTTGTTGTGGGCATTGCAATGATTATAGCTAATAAACGCAACTTACAGGGGCTTGATGAGTTACAGCAAAAAATACATTTAAGTGCAATGGGTTTTACGCTTGGGGCGGTTGTGGTTGGCGGGCTTGCATATAGTAATTTGCAGCTAAGTGGGATTATCGACGTGCGAGCTGACATACCAGACATAATGTTTTTAATGGGCGCGGTTTATTTAATTAGTACCTACATACTTAACAAACGCTACAGCTGTGATGAGGGCGACGAATGAAAAACCGCTTAAAAGTACTCAGGGCTGAGCGAAATTTAACACAAGCCAAACTAGCAGAATTATTAGATGTATCGCGCCAAACCATTAATGCAATTGAAAAAGGTAAGTTTGATCCCAGCTTACCGCTGGCGTTTAAAGCAGCGCGGTTATTTGAATTAAAAATAGAAGATATTTTTGATGATGAATAACGCCATCGTATTTAAAATAAAATGAGTAAAGTGCGACAATTTGTCGCGCTTTTAATATGGCTACACGAATTATAATTAGTTCAACTATTACAGTGGCATAATTATAAAATGGCAGATTTAAGCAACACTCCAAACACATATTTATTAACGCCTTTGGCTTTTTTTATAGGCAGCATATTTTCTTCAGCAGTCTTTGCAGACGACACCTCTTTAGAAGTTATTGAGGTTCATGGACATTCGCAAAATAAACATCTTGCAATTGGTTCTGCAGAATCATTACTAAATGATTTAGGTGTGGATTTTTCTGCTGCGGGTGGGGTGTCTAACTTGCCTATTTTAAATGGCTTGATGGGCGATAGAGTAAAAGTATTAGTCGATGGGGCTGATGTTACAGCGGCATGTGCTAATCATATGAACCCTCCGCTTTCGTATGTTTCTGCTAATCAAATTACGGCTTATCATGTTATTGCGGGTATATCAGCGGTAAGTGCCGGTGGCGATAATATTGCCGGGGTGATAAGCGTAAATACTATTTCACCACAGTATAGCCAAAGTAATGAGCTTAACTGGCACTCAGGCTATGTATCTGCTCAATATAATAGCGTAAACAATGCGCGGAAAGTGGGGGTAGGAGCACGTATTGCGAGCAATACCCTGAGTTTTAATTACCAAGGTGCGTTTAGTGATGCCAAAAGTTACGACGACGGAAATGGAGACTTGGTATTAGATACCTTGTATCGCGTTCAAAACCATGCGCTTTCTGCAGCAATACGAGACGAAAAACAACAGTTTGTAATTAAACTTACACATCAAAAAATACCTTATCAGGGCTTTGCCAATCAGTATATGGATATGACTGATAACACAAGTTATGGCGCAACGGCCCAGTACAAGCGTGTATTGGAAAACAGTGAATTGGAAGCCCAACTTAATTGGCATGAGGTTAAACACGAAATGGGTTTTTTTAGCGCTGAAAAAACAGGCATGATGCCAATGAATACCGATGCGCGCGATATAAGCTCTCAAATTAAATGGCGTTTAAACCTAGATAGCAATAGCAGCCTATTACTTGGGCAAGCATTTTATGATTACCGAATTGATGATTGGTGGTCTGCTGTTGAAGGTTCCGCCATGATGGGCCCTAACGATTACATTAATATAAATAATGGTCAGCGTAAGCGTATTGCAGCATTTGCAGAATTTGAGAGCCAAATAAATACTAAGTTGTGGTTAAATTCAGGTATACGTGTTGAGCATGTAAATACTCGTGCTGACGATGTTCAGCCATATAACGAAGGTATGGCAATGATGACTATGAGCGCCATGCCAATGCAGCCCAGTAACGCAAGTGCCGCTGCTGCTTTTAATAGCAAAGAGCACGATAAATCAGACACGGTGGTTGATATCAGTGTATTACTTAATTATCAGCTTACTCATACTGACGAGCTACAGCTTGGTCTTGCTCGCAAAAACAGAGCACCTAATTTGTATGAGCGATACAGCTGGGGTGTGAGCAATATGGCAACCACCATGATTGGTTGGTACGGTGATGGCAATGGCTATATAGGCAACCAAAATTTAGAAGTAGAAACCGCGCATACAATCAGCTCTACTTATATTAAATCGGCTCAAAACGACGACTGGCAAGTAAGTGCTAACATTTGGTATACCAATTCATCTGACTACATTGACGCAGACCTCGTCAGGTCTTTCAATCGATTTGGCTTAGAAAACACAGCACGTAACATACTTAAATTTACTAATACGGATGCCGTATTGTATGGGGTTAAGTTAGATTTAGCCGCTAATATTCATCAATCTAAAGCACTCGGTAATTGGCAATTAAATGCCAATATTACTAATATACGTGCAAAGCGAGATGATACCAACCAGCCGCTTTATCAAATAAAACCACTGCATACTAAGCTTGCAATTAACCATCAACTCGGCCGCTTTGAAAATACGCTGTCGTGGCAATGGAATGATGCTAAAACACGCGTCGATAACAACCGATTAGAAAACCAAACCGATAGCTACAACATTGTAAATTTAGGTTCAAAAGCGTCATGGGGCGACTTAACGTTAAGTGCACAAGTGAGTAATTTATTTGACGAGTACTATCAACTACCGCTTGGTGGGGTGAGCATTGCGCAGCTTAAAAAAGGCGAAAGCACGGGTTTTGAGCAGCTCGCAGGGCAGGGGCGTTCGTTTAATATAGGGATGAGTGTCGCATTTTAAGGTGATTATATAATTTACAACTAAGAGCAGGTTACGGCTGCTCTTGGTTTTGTTCAATTTGGGTTGATTGTTCTGCTTGTTGTTCTTGCTTCTCGCGTTCTGCTTTTGATATATACGCGGGCTTATTACTTTTGTGTAATTTAGCGTTAGCGCGTTTGTCTTTCTTTTGAAACTTTGTGACTATTTTTTTACGACGATTCACACTGATTTACCCCAATTATTTTAAGCCGCTTATTATACCGCTATCCATATTAAAGCCGCCATATAAATATTTACACTTAATAGTTTGTTAAATTACCGCAAAGCGCTATTTGTAATGCTGTGTGGGCGCTATAATTAAAGCCCTTAGTTATTAATTAAATGGAATAAGTTTTGAAAAAGTTAGCTTTAGCCAGTGCTCTTTTGTTCGCGTTTAGCGCGCACGCACAGTTACATAAAAATATTGATAATGTTGTCGATTACGCTGTAAATACCTACCAAAATGCGCAAGTACACACGCTAACTAACTTAGTTGCTTTTCCTACAGTAAATAAAGATTCAATACCCGCACCACAAAACCCAGATTTTATTAACTTTAAATCGGTATTAAAAATGAAAGCTGCAGAGCTTGGGTTCGACTACCAAGACCTTGGTTACACCGTGCTTATTGGCATGGGTAAACAAACAGACAAGGTAACAGTGGTAACACACGGTGATGTGCAGCCAGCTAATGCGAGTAAGTGGAAGCAAAACCCCTTTATTATTGATACCTCAGAGCCGGGTAAATTAGTTGGCCGTGGTACCGAAGATGACAAAGGCGCTATCGCTACTGCGCTTTACGCCATGAAAGCGATTAAAGATAAAGGTATTGAGCTCAATAACCGCATTGAGCTGATGATTTATCTGGCTGAGGAGTCTGATTGGGGCCCCCTTACTGAATTCATGAAAACATACGAGCAACCAAAGTATTCAGTAACCATTGATGCATCATACCCGGTAGTGGTTGCTGAAAAAGGTTGGAGCTTAATTTCTCCTACATTTAATGCCATATCAGATCAAAAAGCAGTGTATGTAAGCGACCTTGCTGGTGGTGCTTTCAAAAGCCAAATACCAGAAGATGCAAGTTTAGTACTGCATAATGCAAACAATGCGCTAGTTAACCAACTAAAAACAAAAGCAAAGCAACTAAATCAAGTTGAATTTAACTTTAGTAAAAAAAATAACGCCATTGCCATTAATGTAAAGGGCATGTCTGCTCATTCTTCTGAGCCCGAATCTGGCGTGAACGCCATTGCACATTTAGCCGAGCTATTTGATGGAATAGCACTTGAAAACAATAGCGATGGACAGCTTATTAAATTTGTAAATCAACTGATAGGGTTAGATCTTCACGGTAAGCAGTTTGGCGATATTGCCTATAAGCATGACTTTATGGGCCCAATGACCGTAGCTCCAACCGTCATTGAGCGCAGCGGGAATAAGCTAACGTTAGCTGTTAATGCTCGTCGCCCTGTTGGTAAAAGTGAAGGTGTATTAAAGCAACAAATAGAGACAGCCATTAATCAATGGCAAGCTAACAATAACGTTACACTCGAGAGTATAGATACAGTGATAGGTAATCCTATGCTGTTAGACAATGCGCCGCATGCGCAAAAGCTACTAGATATATTTAAGCACTTTACCGGCGACGAAAAAGCCGATTTTGTATCAATTGGTGGAGGCACTAACGCAAAACTATTTGATAATGCCGTATCGTTTGGACCTTCAATGCCAGGAAAACGTTATACAGGCCACTCTGAGCATGAATTTATTACACTTGAGCAATTAGAGCTTAATTTACGCATGTATACCGCAATGATGATTGAGCTAGGTAACATGTAAATTATAGATTTTTTAATATGAAAGCCGCCTTGCTTAACTAGTAAGGCGGCTTTTTTGTATCTGTTAAAATTGGACCACGAAGCGAATATTGTATTGATCGTAGTTATTATTATCAGTGTAACTTGCAGTGATATAGTAGCTATCGTTAAAAAGTCATACGTGCAGATAGAATACTTCAATCTAGAAGTAAGTGAGCTAAATTGACCGTTGAAAAATGCCTACAAATAAAGGGTTTATAATGAGGTAATTAAAATAGAGGTGAGCTATTTACAATTCTTTATAAACCACTGGCTAATTATTATAAAAAACTTAACAAACTCTCTTCAAAATGGTAAAAATCATACTGTGTAAATGTATTAATACAGATGGATAGCAGTAATATGGACTTTTTGAATTTAGCACTTACGTTTCCTACCATTATTTTCACGGCCCTGCTTTTGGTTGTAATCCTTTTTTGGATGATCACTTTATTAGGGTTTGCTGACATTGATATGTTTGAATCTGATTTAGACATCGAGCCCAGTTCATCTAACTCAAATAGCGCCCATTCAGCGTCAAACTTTGGTTTTGGCAGTATTCCTATTACGGTATCAATTAGTTTAGTGGTTATGCTTAGCTGGCTAATTAGTATTTATGCACATAAGTTTTTTGCTTACCTACTTGGTGATGGTGTTTTATTTTATGTGTTTGGCTTAGCGATGCTAGTAGTAAGCGCGATTATTGCTTTACCAATTGCAGTAATTATTTCAAAACCATTACAACGCTTTTTCTCAAGTGTAGAAACTTCTCGCAGTAGCGACTTATTGGGTCTTGAATGCACCGTTGTTACTGGAAAGGTGACGCCAACGTTTGGTCAAGGCAGAGTTAATTTTCAAGGCACTGAGCAACTCATTGAAATTAGATCGCATGACGAATACCCCTTCAGCGCAGGTGATACGGTAATATTACTTGAGCATATAAAAAAGCAGCATTGTTATAGTGTTACTGCCAAACCTTGGTAACACAACGCCGTTTTTTACTGTAAATAACACATAATAAATCGATAATTACGTTAGGACATAACATGGAATTTTTAGATAACTTACTACCTATATTAACGTTTGTAGGTATAGCGATAGCGGTCATTTTTGCTATTTTGTTAATTGTTGGCAAGTTTTATCGCAAAGTGGAACAAGGCCAAGCTCTCATTATAAATAAAATGAAAAGTGAGCCAGACGTTACCACTACCGGTGGCATTGTGTACCCTGTTATCCATAAAATGGAAGTGATGGATATTTCAACAAAGCGCATGGTACTTGAACGTAAAGACAAAGGCGGCTTGATTTGTAGAGACAATATACGTGCCGATATCGCCATTACGTTTTATATTCGTGTTAATGAAAACAAAGACGATATTTTACGTGTAGCAAAGCAAGTAGGTTGTGCACGTGCATCAGAGCATGAAACGCTGCAAGAATTATTTGAAGCTAAGTTTTCAGAGGCACTTAAAACGGTTGGTAAGCGAATGGATTTTGTTGAGTTATTTACTCACCGAAACGAATTTAGGGACAACATTAAAGAAGTGATAGGGCAGGACTTATCTGGCTATACACTTGAAGATGTTGCCATTGATTACCTAGAACAAACGTCGATTGAAAAGCTTGATTCACAAAATATTCTTGATGCAGAAGGTATTCGTCGTATTACCGAAATGACGGCAGCGCAAAATGTATTAACCAATCAGTTAAAATGTGATGAGCGCGCAAAAGTAGAAATACAAAACCAAGAAGCCACTGAGAAATCACTTGAAATAGAACGCCAAAAGCAAGATGCAATGTCGCGTCAAGTTCGTGAAATTGAAACCGTTAAAGCGCGTGAACACGCCGAAGCTGAAAAAGTACGCCACGAAGAGCGTTTAAAATCAGAGCAGGCTCGAATTCAATCTGAAGAATCAATTGGAATTAGCGAGCAAAATAAGCAGCGTGAACTTGATATTGCAGAGCAAAACCGACTGCGAGTACTGGGTATTGAGGAAGAAAAAGTTTTACGCTCTCGTGAAATAGAAGTGATTGAACGAGAAAGAGAAACTGAAATTTTACGTATTAACAAAGAAAAAGCACTTGAAGTAGAACGCAAAGAAATTGCTGATGTAGTGCGCGATCGCGTAATAGTAGAAAAATCGGTAGCTGAAGAGCAAGAGCGTATTAAAGATGTGCAGGTTATAGCCGGTGCAGAGCGTGAAAAAGACGCCATTATTATCCGTGCAAAAGCGGAGGCAGAAGAAGCATTAGTTAAAGATATTGAAGCCGCAAAAGCGCAAGATCAAGCCGCTGAATTTAAAGCTCGTGAACTTGAAACAATGGCCAATGCAGAACTGCGCATTGCTAACCAGCAAGCAGAGTCTAAAAAGATACTTGCTCAAGCTCATCAAGTTGAAACCGCAGCACAGGGCTTAGCTGAAGCTGACGTTATAACAGCTAAAGCACAAGCAAACGCAATGCAGGGTGAAGTAGACGCCAAAGTACTTCGTCAAAAATTAGAAGCCGAAGCGCAAGGTAACCGTGAGATTGGCTTGTCTCAAGCACAAGTACAAACAGCCATGGCTGATGCGAATGAGAAACAAGGTGAAGTTGAAGCCATTAACCTTGAGCGTAAGATGCTTGCTGAGGCCAAAGGTCTTGAAGAAAAACTACAGGCGCTAAATGCGATGGACCAAGATGCCCGTGACTACGAAAGCTTTACAATGCAACTAAACCAGCAAAAAGAGCTAGTGCTGGCTAAAATTGAGGCAGGCAAAGATATAGCAGAGCATCAAGCTCAAGTGATGAGCAAAGCACTAGGCGATGCCGATATTAATATTATGGGCGGCGATGGCCAGTTCTTTAACCAGTTTATGAGTGCTATTAGCTTAGGTAAATCAATAGATGGTTTAGTAGATGAAAGCAAAACAGTACAAACTGTATTTAAAGACCACTTAAATGGCGATCGCAATTTAATTGAGGATTTGAAAGGAGTATTAGCGGGCGCTAACGGCTCAGCTGAAACCATGAAAAACCTTAATATGAGTAAATTATTAAAGCAATTGAGTAACACCACAGCGGCTGAAAAAAGCCAATTACTAAGTATGCTAGGGAGCAATATGGGCAGCGGCCTTGACGAGAAAATAAAACTCGACCCGCAAGACTAACTCCCTCTCAATCTATAGCCGTAATTTATTTACGGCTTTTTTGATCACACATACAAAAGTAATACTGCAGGAAAGGTTTAATGACGGACTCAACACAACATGCTTTAGAGCAGGGATCGTACGATTTAATTAAGCGTCGCTTAAATAATTTTGGCGCAACACTCAAAACGCAAACAGATAACGTTAATTCGCAGCGTATTAGCGAGTTTGGTAGTACAGAGCTTCAAGTTAAAGGGCGCGTGCGTGCGCGAACCGAGCAAAACTGTACGCCTCGCGATATTGTGATTGTAGGCGACAAGGTTATTTTTGCTTACAACGTGTTTTTGGGTCTGAAAAAAGAAACCTCAATTGATGATGTATTTAGTGTGCACAAATTGGTTCAGCAAGAGGACCACTTTGAGATTGAACCCTACCCAGAAAAAACCTTATTTTTAACCGATACCCGTTTTATTAGAGATTTTGAAGAGCTTTATACTTACTACAAGCAAACCAAGCTGCAGCACTTATATCAGCAAAACGGTAAGTTATTTGCGTTGTTTCAGATTGGTGAAAAGCTCTCTGACGTGCGAGTGTTTAGATGGGAGATACACCCAGATAACACTATTCATTATATAGATAATCGCGGTGAACGCGATATAAAGCACGCACACGATTATGATTTTGAATGGCAACAAACAGACCGCAGTGACCATATTGAAGGGCGTCACGGTCATATAAATATTGCCGATACCGTGTTTGTTGAAACCATTGGTGGCACACTCACCATAAAAATAGAAAACAGCACCGAAACCGGCGAAGGCATTCACCAAGAACCTGTTGAAGATAAAAACCAATCGCTTGCTGATAGCGAGGTTGAATACGCGCAAGTGGGTGACCTGATTTTACTTAAAATTTTGCCATACCGAGAAAAGCAGTGGCGCTATTTTATTTTTAACAGCCGCACTTTGCAGGTTATGCGTCAAGATGCCATTGGTAGCGCATGTGTTACGCTGCCTGAGGACCATGGTATTATTTTCCCCGGTGGTTACTATTTGCAGTCGGGACAGGCTCGCTCATTTGAAGAACAAATTGATGATTTAGAATTTCATCGCCAAGTTAAATCGCCCAATGGCGAAGATGTATTGTATGTATTTTATGAGCCAAGCGAAGGACGCTATGCTTTATTTGCTTACAATATTATTGATAAAAACTTACAAAACCCAATTTACTGTCACGGTTATGGTATTTACAACGATGGCATAGCGTTAACCTTCAAAGCCGATAACGAACAAGCTGAACGCGTACACCCAATCCAAATATGGCAAAGCCCATTTGTATCAGCTGAGTTTGCCGCCAATGCACCTGCTTTAACGAGTTTTTTTGGAAAAATTGGTAACCCCGATTTAGTACGCGGTATTTCAGATTTATATAGTGTATGCAAAGCGATTAACGAGCAAAGCCCAAGTTTGTTTCACTACGAAGATATGATATCGCTGAGTCGAAATATATTTGATCGCTATCATTGGCTTAATGAAAATGAGTTTGCTGACATAGCGCAAAGCTTGCACAGTATTTTTGAGACAGCAGAACAAGTACTTGATGAGTTTGAAAAAGTAACTGAAATACAGAACAAAGCTAAGCAAGCACTTGCAGATATAACTAAACAGTACACAGAAGTAACACGAGAGGTTCGCCCCGATAGCTTTAAAGCAGTGTCTGAATTTGTTACGGCAATAGACGCGTTAAAAGTACTAAAAGGGCAAATAATCAGCCTTGAAGATATTAAGTACATAGACACCGATGCGCTTAACCAGTTACAAGCTGATGTAGATGAGCATTTGAGCGGTGTAAGCCAAGCTACTGCTGCTTTTTTACAGCAATCAACAGCACTTGAGCCGTATCATAAAAAATTAAAAGAACTCGAAGAGCTAAGCGCTAAGAGTGAAAGCGTAACCGAACTTAAAACCTATGTTGCCGAGCTTGATAAACAAAGTGTAGAGCTTGATTTACTTAACCACACAATGCTTGATTTAGACATAGACGATAGCCGTATTCGCACCCAAATTTTAGAAGATATTAGCGGTGTATATGCGTTAGTTAATAGGGCAAAAGCAGGCATAGAAATACGTCAAAAAAGCTTAGGCAGTGTTGAGGCTAAAGCTGAGTTTGCCGCTCGTTTTAAACTATTTTCACAAAGTATTACTAATGCATTAAATAATGCAAAAACCCCTGAGGCGTGTGACGATCAATTATCGCGTTTGCTAATACAGCTAGAAGAGCTCGAGTCGCAATTTAGCGATTTTGATGAATACCTCAGCGAAATAATAGCCAAGCGAGACGACGTTTACGAAAGCTTTGAAGCACATAAGCAAAGCTTAATTGATGCGCGTCAGCGACGTGCGCTTAATTTAGCAAATGCCGCAGAGCGTATTTTACAGGGCGTTAATCGACGTTCGCAAAGCTTCACTGAGTTAGATGCCTTAAACACCTACTTTGCAGCTGATCCGATGATCAGTAAGTTACGAGCACTTACGCAAGAGTTAAAAGATATTGGCGACGAAATACGTGCCGATGATATTCAGTCAAAACTAAAAGCAAGCAAAGATCAGGGCATTCGCTCATTACGTGATAAACAAGATATATTTACCGATGGCGGTAATACGGTAAGTATAGGTAAACACGCATTTAGTGTTAATAAGCAATTACTTGATTTAACGTTACTGCCTCGCGATGAGCAGCTAATGCTGCATTTAACGGGTACCGATTACTTTGAGCCGATTACCGACGCAAAAAGTGTTGAAACATTAGCGCAAAGCCGTCACTTGTGGCAGCAAGCGCTCGTGTCTGAAAACAGCACTATTTATCGTGGTGAATATTTAGCTGCGCAAATTTTATTAGCCTGTGAAAATAGTGAGCATACACTTACATTTACACAATTACAGCAAGCTAAAGACAACGGTACGCTTTTAAATGTAGTGCAAAAATTTGCTGAGCCCCGTTACCAAGAAGGTTACGAAAAGGGCATTCACGATCATGACGCAAGCGCAATAATAGAGTCTTTACTTAATCAAAAAAGCACCCTTGATTTACTCATTTACCCAGTGAGTTGTAGGGTAGTTGCGCAGCTCTACAGCGCGCAATTGTCAGCAGAACAGTTGGCTACTTTTTATTACCAAGCAAAAAATGCATTGTTGATGGAAACGCACTTTGGTGCAATTAACTTTATTAGCGCTTTAACATCTCAACTGAGTGAATATATCAGCGAGTTTTTAAATACGATACCTCGTATGCTTGTGCACTTTAGTAATTTATCAAGTGAGCTGAGTGCTGCGTATTTAATTAAGCAATTGGCGCAGCAAAAAAGTGCAGATGAGCCTCTGTTTATAGTATCTCAGCAAGCTAAAAACCTCGCCGAGCAGTTTAATAGTGATGCAAATAGTAAGGGGTTTAGCAAAGAGCTAACCCAAGCTAATACCACACTTAATAGCACAGATGAGCGCGGTCTACTTTATTTAAGTTGGCTAAATGCCTATTGTTTACAACACAGTAATATTAGCGCTGAAGTTCAAGCTGAAGCTGCGAATTACCTTCATTTAACAGCCTCTACTTCTTTCAAATACAGCGTTTTAGATGTAAATGCCGATTACACTGTTAGTGGATTAATGGGGCAGCATAAGCAAATAAGTGAGCAAACACTTCAAGTTGATTATGCGTCGTTTTATGCACGCACGCGAGAGTATATTACTGAACAAGTCCCCGCCTTTGAGCAATACCATTCTCTACGTAGTGAAATTTTAGCTGAGCAAAAAGAGCGCTTACAATTAGATGAATTTAAAGCGCGGCCTTTGAGTTCATTTGTGCGAAACCAGCTTATTAACAAAGTGTATTTTCCAATTATTGGCGATAACTTAGCAAAACAAATAGGCTCAGCGGGTAAAAACAAACGCACCGATTTAATGGGTATGCTGTTGCTTATATCACCGCCAGGGTATGGTAAAACAACACTTGTAGAATATGTAGCTAACCGCCTAGGATTAACATTTGTAAAAGTAAATTGCCCGTCAATAGGGCACGACCAAGTATCACTTGATCCATCTCAAGCCATTAACGCAACTGCCGAAAAAGAGATTGCTAAAATCAATCAAAGCTTTGAAATGGGCAATAACGTAATGCTTTATTTAGATGATATTCAGCATACAAACCCTGAATTTTTACAAAAGTTTATTTCGCTATGTGATGGCTCGCGCCGAATTGATGGCGTGTGGAATGGCAAAAGTAAAACGTATGATTTACGCGGTAAAAAGTTTGCTGTGGTTATGGCGGGTAACCCCTATACCGAATCGGGTGAGAGCTTTAAAATACCGGATATGCTTGCTAACCGTGCCGATATTTATAACTTAGGTGATACGTTAGCAGGGTGCGAGCAAGAGTTTGCAATGAGCTTTATAGAAAACGCCCTTACATCTAACTCCGTGCTTGCACAGCTGGCAAACAGAAATATGGACGATTTATACAAATTTGTGCGTATTTGCCAAGGTGAAGATATACCACTAAATGAGCTTGAGTATGGTTATTCACAAGCTGAGGCCAACGAAATTAAAGCGGTAATTAATAAACTGATCACTATTAGAGACACCGTATTAAAAGTAAATGCGCAATATATTGCTTCAGCTGCGCAAGATAACAACTACCGTACAGAGCCGCCGTTCAAGTTACAAGGTAGCTACCGTAATATGAATAAAATGGCTGAAAAAGTTGTTGCAGCTATGAATGACGAAGAGCTCGAAAACTTAATTTGCGATCATTACCGAGGTGAGGCTCAAACACTCAGTAAAGGCTCTGAAGAGAATCTACTTAAGTTAGGTGAACTGCGAGGTACTGCTACAGCGCAAGAACAAGCGCGCTATGAGCAAATTAAAGGTGACTTTGTTAGGTTAAATAAACTTGATGGTGCAGGTAGCCCGGTAATGATGGCGGTTGAGCAAATGGGATATTTGCATGAGGCGTTAGAGGGCATTGCAAGTAAGCTTAGTAAAAGTAACTTAAGTTATGATTACAATGCATCAATTGGCACGGTTGGCGAAGGTTTGGCCAATTTAGATAGCTCTCAGGGCTTTAATGTACTTAATGAAACACTTCAAAGCTTATTACACCAAGCGCCAGATAAAAGCAGTGTTGCAGAGCTAGTTAGTGTCATTGAGAAAAGTAGCGCACATTCTCATTTAAGCGAACTCAATAAAACACTCAATGCTAACAATGTTAATCAAACAATTACGATGTTTGGGCAGCAGTTAGGTGAGGTTATTGCACAAAATAGTAATCAGGACGAAATTAAAGTGTTAACTGAAACCCTAAGTCAGGCAATTGCTAGTAATGATATAAAACAGCAATTAACCCAATTAGTGCAGGCATGGTCAGGTAAGCAGTAGGTTAGACTTAATAGATTAATGCCGCTTTACAATGAGCGGCATTAATCAAGCTTTGTATAAATTTAAGGTGTGCGATTATTCTCTACTTTACAAATCAAGGTTCACATTGGGTAAGCACTCAAAGCCAGGCTTTGCAAATAAATACCCCTGCATGAGCTCAACCCCCGCGTGTTTAAGCCACACGTATTCTTCTACTGTTTCTATACCTTCAGCCAGTGCTGTAATATTTAAATCTTTAAACATATTTAGGCAGTGGGTTACTATTAATTGGCGTTTTTTATCGCTGTTTATATCTCGTATAAGTGCCATATCTAGCTTAATGATATCTGTTTGAAAGTCAGCAAGTAGATTTAAGCCAGAGTAACCTGCACCAAAGTCGTCTGTAGCGGTTTTAAAGCCTAATGATTGGTAATAATCAACTACACGCTTTATATGTGCAGTATCTTCTACTTTTTCTACCTCGGTAAATTCAAACATGATGTTTTTAATAGGAAAATTATACTTTTTAGCCGCCTCTAATGTAGTACGTATGCAGCGCTCAGGCTTATAAATAGCGTTGGGTAAAAAGTTAATGCTTAGCATTGAGGTAATGCCTAGTTTGGCTGCAAGTTCAATTGCTTTAATACGGCAAAGCTGGTCAAACGCATAGCGGTTACTTTCGTTTACCTTAGAAATAATAGAATAAGCAGATTCGCCGTTTAGTCCCCTCACTAATGCCTCGTAGCCAAAAATATTGTTGCTTTGGCAATTTATGATCGGTTGAAACGCCATTGAAAAATCAAACTCAAGTGTGTTTGCATCTTCACAGTTACTGCAGGTAACTTTTGTGCAATTTGTTGATTTCTCATTCATTTAGTTCGGCCTTTTTAATATAAGCATTTAAGGTTAGTTTAAGTTCGATTTTAACACAAACAAGTTAAAGTATGAGTTTTTATATTTTAAGTAGTAAGAAGTAACTAATAAGTAAGCCCTGATTAATGACACTTGTCATAATATTGAGTGACTTTTAACAGCTGTATTTGTTTTGTTTATGCTTAAAAATAACCCTATACACAAAGAGGAGAGTAAATATGAATACATCAACATTTTTTGAAAATCTAAAGCGCTATTTAGCTGTATTAGCATTGTTAACAGTCATTAATTTAATTACCTCGCCAAATTATTTATGGGCAATATGGCCAGCGTTGGGTATGGGGATTGCACTACTTAACGATTTATTAGATTTAAACAACTCAAAAAGGGTTGGGTAGTGAATGCAAAGCCAAGTAAAAAACTTACTTGGCTTAAGTTGCATATTATTGAAAATAACTAAGAGTCGGTTATGAGGCGCTATCGAGTGTGGCGTTAAGTGAAATTTCGGTATTAAGCAGCTTTGAGATAGGGCAGCCTTTTTTAGTTTGCTCACATAAGGCCTGAAACTGCTCATTAGCTATGTCACTAATACGTGCTTTTACCTCAAGTGCTATATGCGTCACTGCAAAGCCATCGTCTACTTCATCAAGGCTTACCGTTGCTTTGGTATCAATTTTATCGGCTGTAAAACCAGCATCACCTAATGCAAGCGACAGCGCCATACTAAAACAGGCACTGTGCGCCGCACCTACTAGCTCCTCAGGGTTTGAGCCTGGCTCATTTTCAAAGCGGGTATTAAAGCCGTACGGCTGTTTATCAAGTGCGCCACTTTGCGTTGAAATACTACCTTTGCCTGTTTTAATATCGCCAGACCAGGTTGAGTTTGCCGTTTTTTTAATCGTCATCATCTTCTCCTTGTTTAAATGTAAGTTTTTCAGATTAGGTAAGCGTTATTTACAAAAAGCTTAAATAAAACCGAAAAAACATTAATTTCAGATGATGTTGCAAAATAGACGCCAGTAAATTGCAATCACTTTTTATTTCGTTTACACCGCTCTGAGCAATAAATGACATTGTCCCAATCTCGTTGCCATTTTTTACGCCACGCAAACGGTTTATTACAGATAGGGCAAATTTTTTGCGGTAGGTTTAGTTTTTTATGCGCCATAGTTACTTAACCTGAGTGTTATTTTTAGCGGTGTTTTTATTTTTTACTTTGCTTGTGTTTGGTGTGATTGCAACATGCTTTCTAAGTATTTTTCCTATGGCACGTTTAACTTCAGGACGATCTCGGTATTGCCATAATCGCTCGCGGGCGTCTTTTGAGGCGAGTGTTAAATCAAGCATAGGCTCGGGGTAATCTTCACCCAGTTTAAAATCGTTAAAAAGCGCTTCCATTGGTGTTTGCTCCCACGGCTCGTGTAAATATTCAATAGGGAGCTTTTCAAGTTCAGGGCACCACTTTTTTATAAAGGCGCCTGTTGGGTCCTGATCTTCAGATTGCTTTATCGGGTTGTAATGGCGAATGGTATTAATACCCGTAACCGATGCCTGCATTTGAATTTGCGGATAATGAATACCTGGTTCAAAGTCTAAAAAATAATTAGCTAATGGAAAGCTTGCTTGCTGCCAGCTTATATTTAAATGGTGTGTTACAAAGCTCACCAACATAGCGCGCATTCTAAAGTTAATATAACCGGTGGCCTTTAAACAGCGCATGCATGCATCTATTATAGGCACCCCTGTTTGCCCCTGCGCCCAACGCTCAATATCATGCTTTACATGTTTATCGGTACGATACGGAAATGAATGATAGCCCGGATTTAATGCTTTAAACTCCATAGTGCATTCGCTTTCAAATTTTTGCATAAAGTGGCAATGCCAATGCAAACGAGATACAAAAGCAGCAAGCGGGCGCTTCCAACCTTTTTTATCGGGATGGTTTGAATGATAAGCGTCTATCGCAGTTTGATAAACTTGCCTAAGGCTTATATTTCCCCATGCTAAATATGGCGATAGTCTAGAGCAATGGGTGCGGCTTAAGCTAGGGCTAGATATTCCTTTTTGATAGCCTTTACCGCGTTGAGTAAAAAAACTTTGCAAAACTTCTCTTGCATGAAGCGGGCCGCCCTGCTGAAAATTGTCATCATCTTGAGTGTATGTTTCAGGTAATTCTGGATTTTTATAATTTTTAAGTTTGACGGAATTAACATTCTTCCAATTGGGTATAGCAAGCGGAGCCTGCATTGTTTTTTGCCAGCGTTCGTTCCAATTGTCACGGTTTTTTTTACCACGAATAACAGCGCCTGTTGGCGACTCTTGCCAGTTAATATGGTTATGGTGGCACCAAGCTTTAATTGCTAAATCGCGTTCAAAGGTATTATTTAGCCCTATTTCTTGGTGGCTAAAAATATATGATATTTCAAACTGCTTATTAAGCCTTTGAAGCAGAGTTTGCATGTTCTCGTTAAATATATACACCTTTGCATTAAAGCGCGCTAATTGAGAGTTTAAATCAACAATAGACTGGTACACAAAGCGCCAGTGTCGTTCATTATAATGAGCATCCTCCAGCAGAAGTGGTTCAAAGTTGTACATTAGTAAGGTAGGTAGGCCAGTATCAAACGCACTTTTTAATGGCTGATGATCGCTTAAGCGTAAATCGCGTTTAAACCACACTATATTTATTTTTTCACGCATTTAATTTACGACTCTTAGCTTAAATTAGTATATTAATGTTCACGTTATTTGGTGTTTTATTGCGTTTGTATTTTCATTAACAGGTACTGTTTGCTACAAAAAACGCAATAAAATAAAAAGTTAAAGTTGTTAGTACGTAAAGGTTTTAAATTGCGATTTAGTTTTAATAAGAATAAGGAAAAATATGTTTTTAGATTTAACTAGCAATGCTGATCACAATGTATATTCATATTTAGTGGGCGGTATAAGCCCGCGCCCCATTGCATGGATCAGCACGTTAAGCGAAAAAGGGATTGCGAACATTGCCCCTTACTCATTTTTTACCGTAGCAAGCTGTAATCCCCCTGTATTAAGTGTTACTCAGGTAAATCCGCGTGATCACGCTAACAAAGACACGTTAACTAATTTACTGGCGACTAAAGAGTGTGTGGTCAATATTGTTAGCCATAGCTTAGTTGAACAAATGAACCAAAGCTGTGCCAATTACCCCAATAACGTGAGCGAGTTTGATGAAGTAAATATACAACAGACGCCAAGTTTATTAGTGAGTCCGCCAAGTGTAGAGGCTTCTAAAGTTCGCTATGAATGTACCTTGCGTGATGTAATTACGGTTTCAGAAAAAGCCGGTGGCGGAAAAATGATGTTATTGGATATTGTTGGTATATGTGTTGATGATGAAATATTAGTAAACGGTTATATTGATCCTGCTCGATTAGAGGCTGTAGGGAAAATGGGTGGCGATTACTTTAGTACGACAAAAGATAAATTTGTTCTTAAGCGCCCTCAGTTATAGAATAAGGACCTGATTTAAAAACATAAAAATAAAAGGACTTTTGATGCGTAAACTTATTGCTGCTGCATTGATCACACTTATTAGCTTTAATACTCTCGCCGAACAAGATAAAAAATTGCCGATAGAAGCCTTTGCGGGCTTAAAAGACTTTAGCCAAGTAAAGCTTTCGCCTAATGGTGAAAACCTTGCCTTTGTAAGAAACAACAAAGGCACTTTAATTCTAATGGTAAAAAACTTTAAAACAGGTGTTATTACCCCTATTTTACAGTCTGACAACCAAACTGTATTTTTTGACTGGTATAGCTGGGCGAATGATGATGTTCTGTTGCTTGGTGCACGCCATATAAAGTACCAATTTGGTGGTGCTAAATATACTTCAACTCTTATGTATGCTTATAACTTAACTAACGATAAAGGCATTAAGTTGGCTATGAGGGGAAATGCCGCTCGTGGCGAGAGACAGCCACAGTTTGCCGATAAAATTGTTAGTTTTTTACCTAAGCAAAAAAATAAAATTTTAGTGCAGGGTGACTTTAAAATAGCTAATACTCCTGCGGTATACGAGTTAGACCTAACCACATTGCGCAGAACGCAAATACAAAGGCCTCGTAATAATGTTACAGCGTGGTTTTCCGACAGACAAGGCAATGTGCGAATCGCTAAAATAATGGACGATACTCAATTTACTTATGAATTACTTAACGCTGAGACCGGAGACTGGGACACGTTATTTGATTACGAAGTATTTAGTGAGCAAAGTATTTCTATATTAGGGTTTGATAAAAACCCTAACCTTTTATATATCTCGGCTTTGCACAACGGGCGAGATGCATTGTTTAGACTTAACCTAACTACTAAAGAGCGCGAGTTAATTTACAGTAATGATAAATACGATTTTGATGGTTCTATTTTTTATTCTAGCAAAACAGGTGAGGTTGCAGGCTTTACTGATTCTCATTTAGAGGACGGGGTAAACTACTGGGATGCAGATTTAGATAAATTGTACCGTTCGCTACGTGCATCGCTCGCTAAAGATGAGTACGATCTTGACATTGTAAGCACCACCGAAGACCAACAAAAGTATATTGTTTACTTTACCTCAGACAGCACCTCTGGCATGTACCTTCTTGGCGATAGAACAAAAAATGAATTGTCTTTACTTGCTCATGCTTATCCGAAAATTGATGAAACAGTATACGGCGGTAAAGAACGCATTAGTTATAAAGCGCGAGATGGATTAACCATTGAAGGTTATTTAACGTTGCCTGTAGGGTATAAAAAGGGCGATAAATTACCCACTATAATATTTCCGCATGGTGGTCCAATGGCGCGAGATTACGCTAACTTTGATTATTGGACTGCATTGTTGGCTTATCATGGTTACGCTGTATTACAGCCAAACTTTAGAGGCTCAAGCGGATATGGTTATGAGTTTTTAATGCAATCTATTCAGGGTTTTGGTTTAGCCATGCAAGACGATTTACAAGATGGCGCCAATTGGCTTATTGAACAAGGTATTGCACAACCTGAAAAAATTTGTATTGGTGGCGCAAGTTATGGTGGTTATGCAGCGTTAATGGCGGTTGTTAAGCACCCTGAAACATTTAAATGTGCTGCCAGTTTTGCAGGCGTAAGTGATTTAGAACACCTTGTTTTTAAAGCGCGTTACTTTACCAATAAAGAAATAGTCAGAAAGCAGTTTGGTACAGACGACGATATGCTAGAAGCTAACTCTCCTGTAACGTATGCAAAGCAGATTAACCGACCTATATTATTAGTTCATGGCAGCGATGACAGTGTAGTGCCTGTTTACCATAGCCGGGAAATGGAAGATGAATTAGACGATGAAAATAAAGACGTTACTTATATTGAGTTAGAAGATGGCGATCATTATTTATCGCATCAAGCACATCGCGTTAAAACGCTGCAGGCTTTTTTAGATTTTTTTGATAAACATTTAAAAAACTAAACAATACAAAGGCGACTTAGGTCGCCTTTTTTGTACAATTTTTTTAAGTAGGTGCACATTGTTTGCACGTTTAGTTGTTAAACTTATTTAAATATGACCAAGTTATAAGTGGCGGTTTAATTTTAAGGTGAACGCTTCCTCATGAAAATTCACAATAAACTTTTTTTAATTTTGTTTAGCTTTACCTTTAGCATTATTGCGGGGCTGGTGGTGCTTATACAATGGAGCATAGGACAAGGTGTTATTGATTATGTGAATGCAAAAGAAATAAAAGCACTTGAGCCGCTTGTAGCAAAGCTCGCAAAGCAATATGAAAGCAGTGCCTCGTGGGACGAAGTCATCCGTGACAATAAAAGTTTTAGACGCCTTGTTGAAGCCGAGTTACAAAACAGCCAATTTTCTGAATTTGCAGAGCGCCCAAGTCCTAGAGGCCGGTCAATGAGGCCACCACCACCTGAACGCGGTCGTTTTGATATGAAAGGCCCTCCCAGACCAAACGATATTGCTCATTACGCGTTACTTGATAAAAATAAGCAACCGATAAGAGGGCGTTATCTCGATGAACTCACCTATATCAATACGCCAATTACTGTTAACAATATAGTCATTGGTTATTTAGCTGTTTCAAAAAGAGATAATTTGGTTGATGGTTACGAGCTTGATTTTTTAGAACAGCAAACAGACTACTTATGGTTTATTGCTATAGCTGCTGCTTTATTTACGTTGCTGTTAACTTTTTTACTATCACGGCATTTAGTAAGCCCGGTAAAAAAAATAGCAACCGGGATGCATCAGCTTACGCAAGGTCACTTCACTACTAAGCTGACTCTTGATAGAAAAGACGAATTAGGCCAATTAAGTGAAGATTTTAATACACTGGCCTTTACACTAGCTAAAGATGAGCAAGTACGTAAACGCTGGTTAGCTAATATTTCTCACGAATTAAGAACACCAATGAGTATTTTGCTGGGTGAACTTGAAGCAATGTTACTTGGGGTACGTGAGCCTAATACCAAAAATATTAGTTCAGCTAATGATGAGGCGATGCATTTAAAGCGCCTAATAGATGATTTACATATGCTAAATAGTGCCGAATTAGGGGGGATGCATTACACCATGCAGCCAACCGATTTAACAATACTGTTAAATACAATCGAGCAAAAATATCAGGTTATATTTGAGCAGCATACAATCAAACTTTATCTATTAAATAGCGCTCAATACGCTAATGTTGAGGCTGATAAAACACGGCTACTGCAGTTGTTTGATAATATTTTAATGAATGCAGTTCATTATGCTCAGTGCACGACTATTTCAATAACTGCTAAAAACATAAGTAAAAAAGGGCAGTCATTTATTGAGCTGAGTATTGAGGATAATGGAGTTGGGGTAGAGTCTTCACATTTAGCGCATTTGTTTGAATACCTGTATCGAGTTGATGGTGCGCGTAACCGCCAAGAAGGTGGTTCAGGCCTTGGTTTATCAATCTGTAAACATATAGTTGAAGGTCATAATGGTGAGATAGTCGCAGAAAAAGCGGACCTAGGTGGTTTAGCTATTATTATACGCCTGCCAACCATTTAACAATGTTTAAACCTAATCTTTAAATTGCCTACTTTATTAAGTGGTTTGAATTTACGTTACGAATAGAGGTGCCAATGAGTGAACACATTTTAATAGTTGAAGATGAAGAAAAATTATCTAATTTAATGAGTGATTTTTTAATGAATCATCATTTTAATACTCATCAAATACACCATGGGAATGACGTACTTCCATGGCTTGAAATTAATAGGCCAAGCCTTATTTTGCTAGACGTAATGTTACCAGGTCAAAGCGGAATCGAATTATGTAAAGCGATTAGGCGTTTTTCCAATGTGCCTATTATTATGGTATCGGCCAAAGTAGAAGAGATAGATCGCTTGCTAGGGCTTGAGTTAGGCGCAGATGATTATATTTGTAAGCCGTTTAGTTACGCAGAGTTGGTTGCGCGGGTAAAAGCTATTTTAAGGCGTCTCAACGTTTCAGCAGTACAAACATCGGTAATGCAATTAGATGAAACCACCTATAAAGTAAAATACCAAGATAACGACATTGAGCTAACTAACTTTGAGTTTCAGTTGTTTAAACCTTTGTTTAATAACCCAAGTAGAATTTATTCACGAGATAGCTTAATGGATACCATGTACACCGATCAGCGTATTGTGAGTCACAGAACGATTGACAGCCACATAAAAAAATTGCGTAAAAAACTGGATGAATTAACTAAAACAGAGAGTGTGATTCAATCTGTTTATGGGGTAGGTTATCGCTTTGTACACCCGCAATAAGGGAGCAAAGCGATTAACATAAACGTTGGCGTTTTATTCTTCGTCTGAAAAGTTAATGCGCGCTAGTCGCTCTTGCTCTTCATCGGCTGCAGCTTGTATCTCGTCTAGTACTGAATCAACGTCAGCTTCTTCGCTGTTATCTTCAAATTCACCGGTGAGTATAGAATTAGGTGTAAGTTTTGCCTCTTCAAATAGCGCCCACATTTCTTTAGCGTATTGGGTATTTAACAACTCAGGTGCAAACTCACTATAGTAACGACGCATGTTGTTTACGTCACGAGCAAACATGGCTTCAGCGCTATTGTTAGCAGACGCATTTACAGCCTGCGGTAAATCAATAATCACAGGGCCTTTATCGTCAACAAGCACGTTAAACTCTGATAAGTCTCCATGAATAATACCCGCGCACAGCATAAGCATAATGTAATGCATCATCAGTGTATGTTGTTTTATAGCTTCCTCTTTACTCATACTTACATGGCCTAGCTGCGGCGCAACATCGCCTTCGCTGTCAGACACAAGCTCCATGAGTAAAACACCATCAACACAAAAATATGTATCGGGTACACGCACACCGGCTCTAGCTAAACGAGAAAGAGCATCAACCTCAGCATTTTGCCAAATTTCTTCTTCTAACTGGCGCCCGTAACTTGAGCGTTTTCCCATTGCGCGAGCTTGGCGACCACCGCGAACTTTTCGGCCTTCTTGGTATTGTGCGGCTTTTTTAAAACTGCGTTTAACAGCATCTTTATAAACCTTTGCACACCGAATGTGTTCACCACAGCGAACTACAAATACATCGGCTTCTTTACCGCTCATTAGTCGGCTAAGTACTTCATCAATTAAACCGTCATCGATAAGGGGTTGTAAGCGTTTTGGTGTTTTCACAGCTTGCCTGCTAAGTGGAGTTGGTTATTAATCATTATTTAAGAAAGTGCTCTGTAATTAGTTGTTTTATATGCTCAAGCAGTATATCAGCTTTGAGAATTAAGGGCAGTATTACGCGCATTTACACATGCTTGTGTTAGCTTATCTGCTGATTGTAAATTGAGCAACCAGAACGCCCTAGAACAAATCAATTTTTTAAATTATTTAATACTTCCTTATTGTTTGCACATTTTTTGCGTTTTTAAGGTGTAAGTTTACGGTATCAACACGCCCTAAATATAAGGTTATTACTATGAAGCATTTAACATCAACGGCAATAATTGTATTACTTAGCATTGTTTTTTCGGCCAATATTGCTGCAAAAGGAAGTAATAACAAACCGCCTAAGCCAGACTTTTCAACTCTCGACACCGATGGCAATGGTGCAATTAGTTTTGATGAATTTAATACTAAAAAGCCACCTCACGGTGACGCACAGACTATTTTTGATGAAATTGATGCTGACGGTAATGGGGAAATCAGCGAGCAAGAATTAAGTGAACATAAACCACCTCGTCGTGAACGTTGAAAGGAAACTAACATGATCAATTCAATAAACAATAACGCTACTAGTTTTATGCCGCAGCAAAAAAGCCAAGCTGTATCGCTAACATCAGAACAAAGTGATTTTGTAAAAGAAACGCTAGCGCAATTTGATCCCGAAAACTTAACCTCTGAAGATGCAAAGAGCATTCAAGCTGCGTTTGAAGAGCAGGGTATTTCACCCACTAAAGAGCTAGCAGAATTAATGAGCGAGCTTGAATTTGATGCTAAAAGTATTGGTGATGCTGGCCGACCTGAAGGGCAAAGACCGCCTCCACCGCCACAAAATTCACTAGAGCAAGTTAATACAGACGATGTAGTAAGTTACCTTGATGAATTACTCGAGCAGTATTCAAGCCAAATAAACGATGAAGATAAAGACGCTATACTATCGGCTGTTCAAGAAAAGTTTGGCTTGTCTGAATCTGATTCGTTACTCAGTATTAAAGCGTAAGTATGTGTAAAAGCTGACATTAAAAGCCCAGTAATACTGGGCTTTTTGTGTAGGTGGTTAGTTTAAGCGGGTTTTAATTTTACTGGTGCCATCTTCTTCGGTAAATTTAAATACAAAGTCTTTTTTACCGTCTTGGTTAATGTCAACTAACAAAATATCTTTACTTTTTTTAGGTAGGGTTAACTTTATTTTTTTACGCTTTTTGTTCAGCAAATTGTCCTCTTCGCCGTAGTAAACATAGAGCGTTTTTTTGCTGTATTTATATACCGCATCAGTTTTGTCATCCCCGTTTATATCGCCTATGTATAAAGGTGGGGTTGCATCGCCATTGCTCATATTTATTTCCATCTCAAGGTCAATTTCTATACTTGATTTACTAGCAAATGAGCCATCGGTTTGTTGCTTATAAATATTCATTTCTACATCTACGTCAGTTTTACCACCGCCCATAGCCATAGAGGCAATAGTGCCAAGGCCAATGTCTAAGTCCATTGTTTGCAGGTCTATTAAGCCATCGTTATTAAAGTCTGTTTCAAATACAAGCTGACTAGGGCCGCTGGTATTTAACAATTTAATAGGTGTTTGACTAAACCCTGTTTTATTACCTAAATAAAGGTTATGCGCTATGTCAATATCGAGCGAATCCATACCTTCCACTGGCTTATATTGCTTGGTAATAAAGTCTAAATAGCCATCGTTGTTTATATCAAGAAGCTGCTTTATTTTGCGTTTTTCACCGTTACTAAGCTCGCCCAACTCAATATTAAAATTAACGTCAGCCATGGCTTTGTTGTAACCATTAGTATTTGCGTAAAGCACATCGGCGCCTTGTTTATTTAAAAACACTAAGTCATTTAGGCCGTCGTGATTAAAATCCGTAATTGTAGGTTGGTTATTAATATCAACCTCAAGGGTGAGACCATCTTTTGAAAAGTCACCAGTAAACTGCGTCTTTTTTTCAAAAGTATGAGGGGTAAATTGGCCGTTGTTAGTTTGAATATAAAGGGTTGTTTGGTTTAAGTCTGGGAGCAAAATATCACTTAGGCCATCTTTGTTGGCATCAATGATAAAGTTTATTTTTTCAAACTCTGTTACTTCTAACTGGTTTATTACTGATGTATATGCAAATAAAAGTGAAGGTTTTTCTTTATCCGCTTTGTAAATGCCATCGCTAGCTACCACAAGCGCTTGCTTATCATTTGTATTAGCAAGTGTTGCCACGTCAAAACCAATTGCATTGTCAGGCAGAACGAGCTGAGAGTTTTGTGCTGATAGTAAATCAATGCGTTCTAGCTGCTTAAGCTCTTTGTTAAAAGCAAATAACGTTGTCGAGCCGGTTGTTACTAACCCTTCAGTGGTTTTAATCGACATGGTTTGCGCTAATAAAGTACTAGGTGCAAGCAATATAAGTAATGCACTAAACGGTTTTAACATGGTAAATCCCTTTGTATAATTTTAAGTAGGCGAATATTTAACTCTTTTCAGCCTACGGCAAAAACTAACGTTAGGGTGTAAGTAATTGTAATAAAATGTTTATGCTAGTTAGCTTAATTAGCCTAAGCGCTGAGCATATCTGCTAGGGATAGGTTTATTGTCCAGTATTCAGGTTAATCACGTAAGCTGTTTTAGGTGTTTGTGCAAGTTGGTATGGTTAGGATTACTCTATTTTAGGTAAAAATAATGCACTAATGGCGCCACAAAACCCAAGCAGGCTGTAGAGCAAAATAAGTTCAGCGGTAGATAAAAAGCTCTCAAGTAATCCAATGCTGCCTAACATGAGTAAAAGCACGCCAATAACCGTGTTACTTACTGCAACATAGTCGGTGCGCTTGTTTCCTTGTGCCATATCGACTAAGTACGTTTTGCGGCCAAGGCGTACACCTTGGTGAGCAACAGAGAGTAAAAAGTAAAGTGTAGGCAGCAACCACCAAGCACTCAATAAATGGTTAAACCAGGTTGCAATAACAAATACCGTTAAACCATTAAAAGTTACTAGCATGGCACTAAGCACTAAAACTCGTTGGCTTGATAGGTCGCTTAATCGCCCCCAAATTGGCGCGGACACTAAACTGGCTAAGCCCGATACAGCAATAAATGTTGCAAGTAACGAAAACTCAAACGATTGGCGACTCGCTAAAATAATATAAAATGGCGCGCTTAAAGCTGAGCACAATAAAAAAGCACGTGTGACAACAAAGTGGGCAAATTGCTTATCTTGGTAAAGGAGTTTAAGTTTTGTAAATGCATGCAGTAGCCCGTTTTTCCCACCATCGGTGGCCCCTTTGTATTCATTTATGCGGCTATAAAAAAAGGCCGCCACAATCCACATTATTGCGCCCAATACCAAGGCAATTAATACTGTGTTTTGTTCTTTCTGCTGTGAAAAAAAACACATCAGTAGTCCAAAGGTTAGGGTTGCCAAACCTGCAATACTTGCCGCTAAGCCGCTAATATTGCCTCGCTGTTTTTTGGGGATCACTTTACCCAGTACATCTTTTGCTGCGACTGAATTAAAGCCTCGCGCTATACTAAATAATATTAACAAACCTAAAATAGCGAAGCCTGCTTGTTTTCCCTCTAATACAAAAGCAACGCCTACCATGGCTAATATACATATCGATTGCGCAATAGCGCCAATTACCCACACCCATTTACGAACAGATAATTTGCGGATCACATCGGCAATAGCCAACTGCGGAAGTAAAGAGCCAGACTCCCTTATTGGCACAAGCCACGCTATAAAGCTGCCAGGTACGTTTAAGCTATGCATTAACCAGGGAAGCGTAACTTTGGGGTTGAGTAGTGCGTCTGCAAACTTACTAAACAGCTGACTCAGTAATAAAATAATGAAGTTACCGGGCACCTCTTTACATGCAGACTCATCAATTTCTTTGCAAGCTTTAGCATCTTCTTCATTGTTAAGGCGCTTATAAATTTGCTCTTTTGTTAGTTTGACCACGGCTTTACACTGCTTTTAGGTAAGTAAATTTATACTAGGTTGATATGTTTAAATATTCTACTTTCAGGCAGGTTAATGTGATCATTTTAGTACCGCCATATTTATAGCGGACATAAAAAACCAGCATTTAAGCTGGCTTTTTTGATGCATTCTAGCACTTTATTTAAAGTCGTCTGCGCTATGTCGTTCGGCTAACTGTTCTTCCTCGGGCCCCCATGTGCGATTAACACGACGACCTCTTTTAACCGCTGGACGCTCAGAAATTTGTTTGGCCCATCTAACAACATGCGTATAAGAGGCAACGTCTAAAAACTCAGCAGCATCGTATAAGTCGCCTAAAACCAGTGAGCCATACCAAGGCCAAATAGCAATGTCGGCAATAGAATATTCATCACCTGCCATATAGTCTTTACTGCTCAAATGCTGATTAAGTACATCGAGTTGGCGTTTGGTTTCCATAGTAAAGCGGTCAATGGGGTATTGCATTTTACTTGGCGCATAGCTATAAAAGTGGCCAAAACCGCCACCTAAGTAGGGTGCAGAGCCCATTTGCCAAAATAACCAGTTACGGCACTCGGTTTTTGCTACAAGGCTTTTGGGTATAAGTGCGTCAAACTTTTCACCTAAATATTGTAAAATAGAGCCCGACTCAAATACACGAGTTGGCGGTGTTGTTGAGTGATCGAGTAACGCAGGAATTTTTGAGTTTGGATTAATATCAACAAAGTCAGAACCAAACTGATCTCCCTCGCCAATATTAATTAGATAAGCATCGTATTGCGCATCATTAAGGCCAAGCTCTAAAAGTTCTTCAAACATAATAGCGGCTTTTTGGCCATTAGGCGTTGCCAGCGAGTACAGTTGAAATGAATGCTCGCCAATAGGCAAGGTTTTGTCATGAGTTGCCCCAGCTATGGGTCTATTAATACTGGCAAACTTACCGCCACTTTCACTTTCCCACGTCCACACTTTAGCTGGTGTGTAATCGTTTGTATCGCTCATAAATAACCTCACTGTTAGATTGATTCACTTAAAATAGTTTTTTATAAACCTTTTTGTCTATCTGCTTTTGCTAATTTATAACCCAAAAACAACCCGCTTAGGGCTCCGAATAAGTGGCTTTCAAACGAAATATGAAAGCGTTGCGGCAATACGCCCCAAATAAATCCGCTATAAAGTATGGCAACAACGATAGCGATTACGATTGATTTTAGCGAACGCCTGACCACGCCATAGCAGAGAATAAAACCCCACAACCCGTATATTACGCCGCTCAAACCAACATGAAGGCTACTACGGCCAAATGCCCAAACTAATAACCCGCCCAAAAGTGCGGTGAAAATAAATACAGAGTAGAACCGTTTAACACTGTATTGACAAATGAGCCAGCTGAGCACCGCAAAAGGCAGCATGTTACTGGCAAAGTGCCACCAGCTACCGTGTAAAAAGGGAGCGCAAAGTATGCCTATTAAACCTTGTATGCTGCGCGGGTAAATACCTAAACCATTAAGGTTTATACCAGGAAGGCTATTAATAACTTGAAGTACAAAGCAAGCAGCGACAATGCTAAATATAGCAAAGCGAGTCGTTGTTAGTAATGACAGAGACGTAGGCTTGGTTGTCATAAATTTCCCTAATTGACCTTAAACAGTTGCCAGTATAGGAATTGTATTTGGTAATGAAAAGCAAATAAAAAGCACAGCTCAAATGCTGTGCTTAATTAAGGCCGCGTTGGCCTTTAGTATTTAAATGCTATTAACCCAATTTAGTTAATAGTTTTTTAGCAGCAAGCTCTGAACTTGCAGGGTTTTGACCCGTGATCAGCAAACCGTCTTCTAGGGCAAGTACACCCCAATCTTCAGTTTTTTGGTAGTCGCCACCTTTTTTGATTAGCTCGTCTTCCACTAAAAAAGGAACTACGTCGGTCAGTTGTACAGCTTCTTCTTCACTGTTGGTGAAACCAGTTACTTTTTTACCTGCTACCAATGCGTTGCCGTCTGCATCTTTAATATTTAAAAACACAGCACTTGCATGACAAACGCCAGCAACTGGTTTTTCTTCTTTAACAAAACTTTCAATTAGTGATACAGAATCGGTGTTATCTACTAAATCCCATAATGGGCCGTGGCCGCCTGGGTAAAACACTGCGTCGTAATCGCTTGAGTTTACTTCGCTTAGTGCATGTGTGTTGGCCATTAGTGCTTGTGCTGCGCTGTCTGCATCGTAACGTTTAGTTGCATCGGTTTGAAAATCAGCAAGTGTGCTTGTAGGGTCAATTGGCGGTTGGCCACCAGCAGGAGACGCAAGTGTCACTTCAGCGCCAGCATCGACAAATGCATAGTAAGGTGCTGCAAATTCTTCAACCCAAAAACCGGTTTTTTCACCTGTGTTACCAAGATCCGCATGTGAAGTAAGTACCATAAGTATTTTTTTAGCCATAACTATATTCCTTCGATAATTGAGTTAATTAGTATTTGGTATTCACCAAACTCGTATCATTACTATATGCATTTAAATTACTTTAAACAACGATGATAAATTTGACTTTATTGGTTTAATAATTGATACAATGAATGGGTTGAATTTTAACTAGGCGGAAAAGCCATGAAAGTGTCATTCGAGCAATTAAAAAGTATGGTGGTGTTTGCACAAATTGTAGAGCAGGGAAGTTTAACAGCCGCCGCTAAGCAATTAGGTTTAACACGCGCTGTGGCAAGCTATCACTTAAAAAAATTAGAAACCCAGCTTGAAGTTACACTTTTAAATCGCTCTACTCGCACGATGACACTTACAGAGGCCGGTATAGCGTACTACGAGCGTTGTCGCGTTATCACTGAGCAAGCCAATGCCGCTAATCAACAAATAGAGAATATAAAAAGCGAGCCGCAAGGTTTACTTAAAGTGAGTTGCCCCGTTAATGTAGGGATGCAATTAATTGTACCCGCTATAAATACGTTTAAGCGCCAATATCCAAAAATTGAAATCGACCTACAGCTAACCGACGACGTAGTAGATATAATAAAAAATGGTTTTGATATTGCCATTCGTGGTGTTGCGTTAAGTGACTCAAACTTACAAGCGACAAAACTGACCACAATGAGTACCTGTATTTGTGGCTCTTCAGATTACTTTAACTATTTTGGTAAACCTAAAACGCCAGCTGAGTTAAAAGCGCATAAATGGGTTGTGTATCAGTTGGGGAGTAAAACTTTAACGCTTCAAAAAGATGGCAAAAAACACGACATTACAATGCAAGGTGGTTTAAGCACAAATAATGCGGCAGCACGCACGGCATTTGTAGAGGCAGGGCATGGTCTTGGCCGTATTCCCTTATATGATGCCTGGCCAAAGGTGCAAGCTGGGCTACTAGAGATCATATTAGACGATTACAAAACTAAAGATATTGAGCTTTACGGGGTGTTTCCGCCAGGTGCTACAGGCTCTAAAAAACTTAGGTTATTTATTGATTATTTAAAAGCGTACTTTGTAAAGCAGCATACCGCGCTGGGTATGCTGAAAAGTACTTAGTAAGACGTTTTTTAAGTGTTTATAAAGTGCGACTAAATAGCGTCACGGCTTGTTGGTACATTGCGATTGCCAATGCGCCGTCGTATCGCTCACCTTCATCACGCATAAAGGCATGTTGCGCGTTAACTTCTTGCCACTGGTAGTTAATGCCCGTCGTTACACATTGCTGATAAATTTTACTGCGGCCTTCTTGTGGTACATGAGGGTCTTGTTTACCCCAAATAAAATGTATTTCACCTTGTATATCGGCCATGCGCTCAAATGAATTGTTTCCTTCTTGAGCTGGTAATGTATTGCTGTGAATATCCGTTGCGTATAAGCAAAACGCTGCTTTAATTTGGGGATTAAGTGCAGCTCTGTAAGCTAAATGTCCGCCAATACATACACCCATCGCCCCCACTGAACCTGAGCAATACTGCTGCGATTTTACAAAATCGATTAATGTTTGTGTGTCGCTATCATGATGCTCAAGCGGTTTTTTCCACTTATCCGCATTGCCTTTGTCTTTACCTGCATCATCGTAAGCAAGTACAGTCCCGATAGGGTTTAACTCATGAAATACCTCAGGCACGAGTACAACAAAACCATGGCTTGCCAAAAGTGCGGCACTTCGAGCAATAGGAGCCGTTTGCTGAAAAATCTCAGAATAAAAAACAATGGCAGGAAACTGCCCATCGGCTTGTGGACGATACACTGTGGTTCGCATTAGGCCTGTTGGCGTTGGTAAGTCGGTATTATGTTGTTGGATGATCATAAAAGCGCTCAGTTAAAAAGGTTGGGTAATTTCTTTATGGTAACTGAGGGCAGCAGAATAAACGACCGCTGAAATGCGTTTTTAAATGCTAGCTGGCATTTTATTACAGCTTGCGTAGTAGCTTACCGTGGCCGGCCAATCAGAAAATATACCCATTACACCCACTTGTTTTGCTAAAACATCAACTACAGTCATCATATCGCCATCGTTATTGATTACATCAGCAATAGACTGGTAATAATAACCACCCCCTTCATTTAGCGGCCCTGAGCGCTCAAGGCTCCATGCTATGAGCTTCAAACCTGCCGCTTTTGCGTCAATTGCGTATTGTGAAGGAACAATATTGTTATCGTTATCGATGGTAAGCATCATCCAAATGGGAGGCGCAAGTATTTTAACGTCGTCAGCAACCAGTTCAGCCATGCTTGGTTGCCATGTTGCTGGATTGCTCGGGTCAAAACCAGCTTCACTATCGCGACCATCTAAATAAACACTTTGACCTGCAAATTCAGGGTTGGTGTTAATCCAATATTTAACATCGTCTAAATTAAACGATTGTGGGTATACCTGATTTGCGGGAACATCTAATTGCGTGTATTCATCAAGCATTTTTTGTGCGTATTGTTCTTGGCTCATACCATCAAAAGGCATGCTAACTTGAGGCGACTTAAGCTCTGGGGTCATTTTTACACCCAACTCTTTAAATAACTCAATACTTTGCTTGTGGGTTAATAGCGTTCCTGTTTTTGAGTATAAATCGGTACGCCAATTTGGGGTGCCGTCAAGGTATTCTGCCACTGTGCTGGCTTTAGGGTTCGCACCATCCATTTTTCCTTCAAGGGTTAAAAATTCGCTCAGGCTAATATCGCTTGTACAGCACTTTGCTGAAGCGGGAGTCCCGGTATTTGGATTGGCTGGGGTAAATGGCACACTGCATTTGGCGGCAAGTTCTGGGATAGCTAAAATGTTAGTGGTGGTATGTAAGTCACATTGTGAGTGGCGACACACTAGTTCTTTATCGTTTGTAAACGTTACATCGCACTCTACAATACCTGCGCCCATTCGCGCTGCTGCAATATAAGATTCTTTAGTATGTTCAGGGTATTGCATTGGCGCACCGCGATGCCCAATTGAAAAGTCTGTCGTATAAAATGGGCCATCTTGGCATGATACTAATTGTGTTTTTAACTCGCTTGGCGCCATGTCGTTAATTAAATAATCAGGGCGTGTGCCAAGTTGAACATTGCTACCTTGGGCAACTTCTACAACGACTGGCGTGGGTACTTCTACAATTTCAACTTCAGTGTTTGTTACTAAAACGTCTTTTTCGACTACTTTAACTTCATCGTCACAACCGGTAAGTGCAGCAATTAGAAGGCAACTGGCAGATAAGGTAATACGCTTCATTGTTTATCCTTAAAAAATAAAAGTTGCACTACCTTAGTAACTCTTAATGACAATTAAACGACAGAAAAGTGAACTTATTTTTTCGCCATTATTTGATTAACCACTAACGCTAAAAGCATTATTGCTGCACCAATACTTAGCCTAAAAATATCGGCATCTCTATTCCAAATAACAATATTAACAATAATACCGGCAGGGATGAGTAAGTTATTCATGACCGCCAACGCCCCAACATTGACAAGCGTTGCGCCTTTATTCCATAAAAAATAACCCAAGCCTGAGGCCACTATCCCTAAATAAATTAAAATCCCCCATTGTGTATTTGTGCTTGGCAGCTTACTCGAGTTACCAAATAATGCGTAACATAAGCCTGCAACAATAAGGGCGCCAATAAAAAACCAGCTAAATGCCGCCTTGTCGTCAAGCTGCTTGCCTTGCATTAACCGTTTGTAAGTAACTTGCCCAGTTGCAAAACTTAAATTGGCTCCTTGTACAAGCAACAGCCCTAGCCAAAAGTCATTGTCGAGATTTTCATAACGAATTGCTACTGCACCCAGCACGGCAATTAAGGCAACAATAAAAAATTGCGGATTAAACTGTTTGTTAAGGGTATCGTTTAATAAAGTAATATAGAGCGGCGTCATAACCGTAAAAAGCAATACTTCAGGGACGCTTAAAAACAAAAATGAGTGGTAGTAAAAACTGTACATAACCCCAAGTTGCGCAGCGCCTATCAACATAAGCTTAATTGCGGTAGCGGGAGGAAGGCGTTTGATAAACGGTAAAAATACCAATGTAGCTAGCGCAATACGGATTAATACGCTAAACCATGCATCAACGTGCCCAGCTAAATATACGCCAATTAAACTAAACGAAAATGCCCAAAGTAGGGTCACTGCAAATAAATAGCCCATAACCATCATTGTGTAATAACTAATTGGCTAAGTTTATCTGTTATAAATTAAGGTATAAACAATAAAAGCCCGCAAGCGGGCTTTTATATTAAAAATAATAAGTTAAGTTATTATTCTACTAAACCACGGCGCTTAAGTAGTGCGTCTGTTGTTGGTTTTTGACCTCTAAACTCAATGTAGCTTTGCATTAAGTCACGGCTATTACCTTTTGATAAGATTTCTTTACGGAAGTTGTCGCCGTTTTCACGTGTCAAACCACCGTTGTTTTCCATGTGTGCAAATGCATCGGCTGCAAATACTTCAGTCCAAAGGTAGGCGTAGTAACCTGCAGAGTAACCGCCGGCAAATGTATGGCTAAAGTAGTTTGATTTATAACGCGGTGGTACAGGGTAGTAATCAATACCATGAGCTTTTAGCGCTGCGTTTTCAAACTCTTGAACATCATTGATTTTCTTATCTGAACCAAATGAGTGCCATTCCATATCCAGTAAAGCAGCCGCTAAATATTCAGTCGTACCAAAACCTTGGTTGAATTTTTGCGATGCTAATACTTTATCAAGTAATGCTTGTGGAATTGGCTCACCTGTTTTGTAGTGCTTAGCGTAATTAGCAAGTACGCTAGGCTCAATCATCCAATCTTCATGTGCTTGAGATGGAAACTCAACAAAGTCACGCGCTGTTGCAGTGCCTGCAAGACTTGGGTATTTAACATCTGAGAATAAACCGTGAGCCGCATGACCAAATTCATGGAACATAGTCGACACTTCGTCAAAGGTCATAAGCGTTGGCTCGCCTTCAGCAGGCTTTGGAATATTTTGCGCGTTGTAAATAACAGGTTTAGTGCCTTTTAAGCCGCTTTGGCTTACGTATGCACTCATCCATGCGCCGCCACGCTTGCCTTCACGTGCGTATGGGTCCATGTAAAATAAACCAATTGCACTGCCGTCAGCGTTAAATACTTCATAAACGGTTACATCTTCGTGGTAAACCGGTAAGTCTTGACGTTCTTTGAACGTAATACCGTATAGTTTATTCATCGCAAAGAATAAACCATCGTTAATTACTGAGCTCATTTCAAAGTAAGGTTTAACTAACGCAGGGTCTAGGTCGTATTTTTCAGCACGTACTTTTTCAGCGTAAAATGCCCAATCCCAAGGTTTAAGTTCGAAGTTTTCGCCCGAATCATTAATTACTTTTTGAATAGCAGCGGCTTCAATTTTCGCTTTTTCAACTGCTTTAGGGGCAAGGTCATCTAAAATGCCGTATACATTTTCAGTTGTTTGCGCCATACGCGAGGTCATTACATACGAAGCCCAATCTTTGTAGCCTAAAAGCTCTGCTTTTTGTGCGCGTAAGTTTGTTTCTTCAATGATGATAGGACCATTTGTTTGTGCTGCACGGTTTGCTGACGCAGTAAAAATTTGCTCACGTAACTCGCGGTTTTCAAGGCTTGATAAAATAGGCTGTTGCGTGGTGTTCACAAGCGTGATCATGTAACCTTCTTTGCCTGCTTTTTTAGCTGCAGCTGCTAGACCTGCAATTTCACCTTCAGAAAGGCCTGCAAGTTTAGACTTGTCAGTAACAACAATCACATCTTCTTTAAACGATTTTAAAACGTTTTGCGAAAACGCAGTAGATAAGTTAGCAAGTTGTGCGTTAATTTCGCGCATTTTTGCTTTTTCTTCGTCACTTAATTTAGCACCGGCTTTTACAAACTGCTTGTAGTAAAAGTCAACAAGGCGTTGATCTTCAGCGCTTAGTGTTGCTTGGTTATCGTAGATTGTTTGAACGCGCTCAAATAAAGCGCCGTTTAAATAAATGTCATCAGAGTGAGCCGATAATACTGGCGCCATTTTTTTACTAATGCGCTGGTATTCGTCATCTGAAATTAAGCCCGATAAGTTATAAAATGCCGTTGATACACGGTTCAATAACTCACCAGATAGTTCCATTTCAACTAATGTGTTTTTAAATGTTGCTGGCTCTGGGTTATTAGCAATTGCTTGAATTTGAGCTGTATGCTCTGCAATACCCGCGTCGAAGACAGCTTCGTAATCTTTAGTACCAAATTTATCAAACTCAGGTGCCATGTATTGTAAAGGACTTGGTTTGAATAACACATTGCTTGCGTTTACGTCTTGCACTTGTGCTGCGCTTTCTTTTGCCATTGTTTGTGTTTCTGATTTATTTTCTGAACAGGCAGATAGTAATAATGCACTAGCAATTGTAGTGGCGATTAGGGTTTTACGCATAATAACTCCATAGAAAGATTAGCCGGGATAGGCTTTTCGAGTCGAAAAACCCACTTAACTTACCAAATTTTGATTTATATACAATAAAGTTTATCGAGATTAAGCAGGATTTAAACGCAAATTAGCTAAAAATAGATGTTTAGGTAGGTAAAAGTAGCTTGTGTTGTTTGTTTTTTGGTGGCACAAGTACTGCAAAATAACAAAGTGTAATTTTTAAAGTCAGTTAAATTGCATTGTGGCGTGCTAATGTTAGTTAATTAAAACACATTCACTCTATAATAATATTAAAGACCCCCTGATTGGAAAATAAATGAATTTAGAACAAATAAACGAAATCCTTTCTTTTGTTGTATTTAGTTACAACGATATACAACTGACAGTGGCAAAAATAATTCAGGTGCCGCTTATTTTATTTGCAATGTGGTTTGTGGTGACACACATTGGTAAGTTAATAAAAAGAACTTTACTCGCCAAAAAAATAAGCCAAGATGCTGTTCATTTATTCACGCGTATTTATTTTATTTTAAGTATCGCCATATTAGTTTTTACCTCGCTAGAAGTATTAAATATTCCATTGACGGCTTTTGCATTTGTATCGGGTGCTATTGCAATAGGTGTGGGGTTTGGTGCGCAAAATATAATTAATAACTTTATAAGCGGTTGGATATTAATGTGGGAGCGTCCTATTCGAATAGGTGACTTTTTAGAAGTAGGCAGTGCCAAGGGTGTCGTCGAAACTATTAATACACGTTCAACGCGGATTCGTCGAAATGATGGCGTACATATGTTGATCCCCAACAGCCAATTATTAGAAAACACCGTAACAAACTGGACGTTAATTGATGGGAATGCACGCTCGTCGGTAAGCGTAGGTGTTGCTTATGGATCGGATGTAGTTTTAGTTAAAAAACTCATCCAACAGGTGCTTGATGAGCATAAAGCGATTTTAAAAACACCAAAATCGGCAGTGCTTTTTGACGACTTTGCCGATAGCTCATTAGTTTTTAACGCTGTTTTTTGGGTATGTGCTGAATCTGAAACCATGCTTAGAACCGTGCGCAGTGATATTCGCTTTAGTCTGTACGATGTATTTGAGCAAAATAATGTAGTGATTGCGTTCCCTCAACGAGACATTCACATAGATGGAGAAATAGCCTTAAAACGAACGTGATAAAGCATTGAGGAAAAAACCGCCAAGTGCGGTTTTTCACCTTAGCAAAAACTGTTCCTAAGTTAGGTTTTTTAGTTAAAACGTTAAAACTGCTACTTTATTTGTAGTTTTATTGATAAGGACATATGTCCTTATATTTGGGTTTTTACATCTAAAAAGTAATAAAAAGTCGCTATCTTGTGGTTAAATGTTGCAAAAAAGTTTCAGAAATTGAAAAGTTTTATGCAGTAAATTTATTACACAGTGGTATAATCTCTTACGTTCGTTCAGCCTTATTATTTCGTTTTTGTACTCTCGATAATGAGGTCCGCGCGCATATAGCCAAGTCGCGAAAAATTGTACGAGCCCGCAATGAATACATTGCGCAACACAAAAAACCGTTGAACAAGAGTGCATACAAAAGGTTAAAACCCGACATGAAAGCAATTAAAAAATCTGCAATAGCGACAATCATCAATGCCGCACTATTATCTGCTGCTGGCACTTCTGTTTCTTCATTTGCTGCTGAAGAAGAAACGGCTAAAAAAAATAACCAATTAGAAGTTATTCAAGTTACTGCGCGTAAACGTGTAGAAAATGCTCAAGAGGTTCCTGTAGCTGTATCTGCACTGCAAGGTGATAACCTTGATGCATACAGCTCGGCAGGCATGGATATTCGTTTTATGAACGCAAAAATTCCGAGCTTGTCTATCGAATCTTCATTTGGCCGTTCTTTCCCACGTTTTTACGTACGTGGTTTAGGTAACACAGATTTCGATTTAAATGCGTCTCAACCTGTATCGTTAGTAGTTGATGAAGTTGTTCAAGAAAATGCGATTTTAAAAGGCTTTCCTGTATTTGATGTTGAACGCGTAGAAGTATTACGTGGTCCGCAAGGTACTTTATTTGGCCGTAATACGCCTGCAGGCCTTGTTAAATTTGACTCAGTTAAACCTAGCCAAGAGTTTGACGGTTACGGTGCGGTTTCATACGGTAGCCGTGGCGCTGTAGATACTGAAGGTGCTGTAGGTGGTGCGTTAACAGATCGTTTATCTGCTCGCGTTTCATTATTATGGCAAGATAAAGATGATTACATTGATAACCAAGCACCTGGTTTTGAAGCTAAAGATCAACAGGGCGGTTATACTGAAAAAGCAGCACGTATTCAGTTTTTATACGAAGGCGATGATTTTTCTGCTTTATTAAACTATCACACACGTGATTTAGATGGTTCACCTATCGCGTTCCGTGCAAATGTTATTGAGTCTGGTTCTAACGAATTAGTCGATAACTACGAGCACGATGTTGTATACCAAGATGCCGGTGCTCGTTCTACTCAACAAGTAGAATCTGAGGGTATGAGCCTAAGACTTGAATGGGATCTTGAAAACCACACTGTAACGTCTATCTCTGCATGGGAAAGCGCTGAAATATACTCTCGTGGTGATATTGACGGTGGTTACGGTGCTGTATTCCTTCCTGATTACATGGGGCCTGGCTTTATTCCTTTCCCTTCAGAAAGTGCTGATGGTATTCCTGAGCAAGATCAAATTACTCAAGAGCTTCGTTTATCAAGTAACTTTGATGGCGACTTAAACTATCAAGTAGGTGTTTTTTACTTTGACGAAGAGCTAACAATTGAAAACTTTAGCTATGACACGTTTTCATCACCGGCCGGCGCTTTAAATGGGTATGTTAAACAGCAACAAGATACAACTGCTTGGGCAGTATTTGGCTCTGTTGATTATGTTGTATCTGATGATTTAAAAATAACAGCGGGCCTTCGTTACTCTGATGATGAAAAAGACTTCTCTGCAGATCGTACACTAAGCCCTATTGGCGGTGGTGCTTTATTTATCGAGCAAGATGTTAGCGATAGCCACGTGAGCTGGGATTTATCTGCTAACTACAAAGTAAACGAAGACGTAAACTGGTACAGCCGTGTAGCTAACACATTCCGTGCACCAAGCTTGCAAGGTCGTATTTTGTTTGGTGATGAAGTAACAACCGCTGATTCTGAAACAGTGACTTCATTCGAAACAGGTATTAAATCAGACGTGCTAGACGGACAAGGTCGTGTAAATGCAACTGTGTTCTACTACACAATGAGCGATCAGCAATTGACCGCTGTAGGTGGTGGTGCAAACTTTAACCGCTTAATTAATGCAGACAAAACGACAGGCTACGGTTTTGAGTTAGACACTGAATGGGTATTAAGCGACGAGCTTAATGCAACATTTAACTTAAGCTATAACAAAACTGAGCTTAAAGATAATGACTTAGCGGTAGCTGTGTGTGGCCAATGTACAGTGACAGATCCAACTTTCCAAGTTGCAGGTGCCTTTGGGCCTGAAGATCGTGCGATTTTAGACGGTAACAGCTTACCGCATGCACCAGAGTGGATCTCTAACTTTACGCTTCGTTACACTAAAGAGCTTGAAGATGGTGATTTCTTTGCAAACGGTGATATATCTTACCGCAGCAAAATTAACATGTTCTTATATGAATCGGTAGAGTTTGAAGGCAAGCCTTTAACTGAAGTTGGTCTTCGTGCAGGTTACAGATGGGCAGAAGGTGACTACGAATATGAAGTTGCTGGTTTTGTTCGTAACTTATTTGATGAGCAACAAGCAATAGGCGCTATCGACTTTAACAATAACACGGGTATTGTTAATGAAGAGCGTTATGTTGGTGCTGAATTTAAAGTTAAATTTTTCTAATTAATAGATTAGAAATTTACATTTAAAAGCCTGCCTTGTGCAGGCTTTTTATTTTGTGATCCCTTTTAGAGCTGTTAAAGTAGCGCATAATTGGTTTATTGATAGAGAAATATAATGGCTGGATTTTGGAATTACCGTGTGATTTTTTGTGAAGCAACAAAAGATGAAGCGGCGCAATATCAAATACACGAAGTAGAATATAACCTAAATGGTAAAGTAACTAACTGGTCAGAAACAGGCGCAGCACCGTTTGGTACAACGCTTGATGAATTAAAAGATGACTCGGAGCGCTTAAAAACTGCTTTTGAAAAACCTGTGCTTAAGGTGGTTCGTAAAGCCCGTGGCTATGAGTTAGTTGATATTGAAACCGGTGAAGAAGCTTTTGGTGAGCCGCCGGCGGGTTTAACCCAGTAATAATGAAAAAACAAAAAAGGTGCTCTAGCACCTTTTTTTAGCACTTTAATTTAAGGAGAGATCATGAGCTTACAGGCCGTTTTATTTGATATGGATGGCACGCTAGTCGATTCAGAAGCGATGCATTTTGTATGTTGGAGCACACTGTTAGCGCCATTTGAGGTAAGTTATTTAGAAGATGAATTTTGTCAGCGGTTTTCAGGGCGTTCTACACTAGAAGCGGCAATTGAAATTAAAAGTGAGAATAATTTATCAGTTAGTGCTGAGTTTTTAGCTGCTGAAAAATATCGATTATTTGGTGAATACGTCAAAACGAACTTACCACCGCTTATGCCATATGTAGAACAAACGCTAAAAGCGGTTAAAAATAGTGGCTTAAAAATGGCGCTTGTCACCGGAAGTGCAACAAGCGAAGCTATGCCAATTCTAAAAGGGTTAGGGTTTTATGAGCTGTTTGATACTCTTGTTACTAAAGACGATGTAATTAACCCTAAGCCTGCAGGCGACCCGTATTTACTCGCTTTAAAGCAAATAAACGTAAAGTCAGAAAATGCGATAGCCGTAGAAGATACATTTACAGGCGTAAGCGCCGCAAATAATGCAAGTTTAAGGGTGGTTGCTATTGCTAATAGCCACACTAAAGATCATGACTTTAGCAAAGCGACCTATTGCATGGGTAACCTTGATGAGTTTTGGCAATGGGTGCAATCTCAACTATAGTGTAAGTCACTATTACCTAGCTTGGATGCGCTAATGATTGCTATAAAATGGATGTTATTTATTACGGTTATTTTGTTTAGTTGCCCGGCTTATACTTCTCAGCCTTCTGTATTATTAGCCAAAGTGTATGATGAAGAAAAGCACAATGATATTAGTGCGTATTTAGTCAGCGAAAAATTTGACGGTGTAAGAGCCATATGGACGGGCACACAGTTTGTTACTCGCAAAGGGAATATAATTAATGCACCACATTGGTTTACTGCATCCTTGCCCAATACGTGGTTAGATGGCGAGCTTTGGACTAAACGAGAACACTTTGCTGCATTAAGCGGTATAGTAAGAACTAGAATCCCAAATAACAAAGACTGGCAAGCCGTCACTTACAAGATATTTGATATGCCAGATAAAACCTTAGTTTTTAGCGAGCGTTATAAAAATTATTCCCAACTTGTTACACACATTAATCAGCCCCATATCCAAGCTGTTAAACAGCGTCGATTTAAAAATAACAAACAGCTTTCTGACTATTTTAATAACATAACTGCGCAGGGTGCTGAAGGCGTTATGTTGCACTTAGCTGATGCTAAACACAAAAGTGGACGAAGTGGTGCTTTGTTAAAGTTAAAGCCTTACCTTGATGCTGAGGCGGTTGTCATAGCTCATTTGCCGGGTAAAGGGAAATACACGGGGATGCTTGGTGCGCTGCGCGTTAAGTCAGCCTCTGGGCAGCTATTTTCAATTGGTACAGGATTTAGCGATGCACAACGTCAAAACCCACCGGCCATTGGTAGCACCGTTACCTATCGTTTTCATGGGTTGACTAAAAATGGCCTTCCTCGCTTTGCTAGCTTTTTAAGAGTGCGAGAAAGCATATAGCAATTTAAAAGTGATCTTAAATATGCTAAATTGCGCGGCCTTTTTGGTAACGTGTGGTGGTATATGTTTGTAGGTTTTGATTACGGTAGTTCAAATTGTGCTATGGGTGTAATGAACAATAATAATGTTCAGTTAGTGCCTTTAGAGCAAGGCAAGCATTACTTACCTTCTACACTTTATACTCATCACAGTGCTTTGGTGGTTGATTTTGTTGCTAAGCATTTAAAAGGAACCGCGCATGAACAAGATTTTAAATCTCAGCGCCAAGCCCTTTTAAACTCACTGCCTCGAATTAAATCAGACCTTGATTTACAACCTTCAGATGAGACCTTATTTATTGGTCGTGAAGCAATTAGTGAATACGTTCAATTTCCTGAAGAAGGATACTTTGTTAAGTCACCCAAATCGTTTTTTGGTGCAACCGGTTTAAAGCAAGGCCAAATTAACTTTTTTGAAGACATTGCAACGGCAATGATCTTAAAAATAAAACAACGCGCAGAGCAGTCTTTAGAAAAAGTACTTACTCAAACTGTTATTGGCCGCCCTGTAAACTTTCAGGCGGTAGGCGGTGAACAGTCGAACCAGCAAGCTGTGGGTATTTTAGAGCGAGCTGCAAAACGTGCAGGCTTTAAAGACGTTAATTTTTTATACGAACCGCTAGCAGCAGGTATCGATTACGAAAGTGATTTAACACACGATCAGAAAGTGTTGGTTATAGATATTGGTGGGGGGACCAGTGATTGTTCGTTTGTGCAAATGGGTCCAAGTTTTAGAGGGAATAGTCAGCGCGATAACGACTTTTTAGCCCACAGCGGTAAACGCGTTGGCGGAAACGATTTAGATATTGCATTGAGCTTTCATGGGTTAATGCCCTTATTAGGGCTTGGCAGTACATTTAAGTCGGGATTGCCTTTGCCAAATCAGCCATTTTGGCAGGCATGTAAAATTAACGATGTTAATTTGCAAAGCCAATTTTACAGTGAAAGTCAGGCGCGAGAGCTTAATGCACAGTTGCGGGATGTAAGTGCACCAGATCTTTATAAACGCTTAATTCACTTACAACAAAATAAGCAAGGGCATCAACTTGTTCAACAAGGTGAAGCCGCAAAAATAGCCCTTTCGTCAACACCTGACTTTAACTGTGACTTGCGCTTTTTAGATACTGAACTTAGTAAAAACTTATCTGTTCATGATTTATCGCTAGCTGTAGAGAGTAGTATTAGCCAAATAGTCACTTTGGCAAAACAAGCAATAAACGATGCACAAACAACACCAGACGTTATCTATTTAACGGGGGGCAGTGCGCAGTCTCCACTAATTAAAGCAGCACTTAGCGAGCACTTAGGTGATATTAATATGGTCAATGGTGACCATTTTGGTAGCGTAACTGCTGGCCTGACTAAATGGGCCAGCATGCTTTATAAGTAACTTAAAAGGCTTATAGACTTATTTGTCGGGTTGCGAGGTATTTTTCGTAATCTGGCAAGGTACGCTCAAGCTCGTTTTCCATTAAAGGAGAGCTTAACAGCATATCAGCACTTACCTCGTTACACGCTACAGGAATATTCCACACTGCCGCTAAGCGCAGTAATGCTTTTACATCAGGGTCATGAGGCTGAGAAGCTAAAGGGTCCCAAAAAAATATTAAAACATGAATTTCATGCTCTGCTATTTTGGCGCCCAGTTGTTGGTCGCCACCCATTGGGCCACTTAAAAGCTGAACAACATCAAGCCCTGTACTTTTTTGAATTAAATGCCCCGTTGTACCTGTGCCGTATAAGGTGTGTTTGCTCAGTGTGTTTTTATGTTTGTCGCACCACAGCTTTAGTGCGGCTTTTTTGCCATCGTGAGCAACAAGGGCAATATTCTTTTTTGCAGGGAGAGATTGCGTTTTTTGTTCCATATTAATTCTTTTTATTTGTGCCTAAATGCTCATAGTTAAACCAACTGTTAGCAAAATTTAGGAAAGTTATAATAGTAGATTAATAGCGAGAGCAATAAATATTATTCCCGTTACTCTATCAATCCAAAGTTGACTATTTGGATGCTGCCTAAAAAACTGTGCGATCTTGTCGCCAAAATAAATATACGTGCAGTCTATTGGAAAAGCAAAAATAGGGTATAGCAGGCCAAAAAATGCGAGCTGAAAAGTGGCTGATGATAAGCTCGGGTCTACAAACTGTGGAATAAAAGCAATAAAAAATAAAGCGACCTTAGGGTTAAGTACCTCGGTCATCATGGCTTGAAACATAACATTAGACTTTTTAGCAGTGCTTACGTGTGGCTTATCTTCACTTTGAGTTGGGGTGGCAGTAGTCGTGTTTTTTAGCGTGCTTTTTATCATCATAAAGCCCAAATAACACAAATAAGCTGCACCAGCATATTGAACAGCACTATAGGCAACTGGTGATGCTTTTAAAATAGCACTTAAGCCTATTACTGCAAAAAAGGTATGTACAACCCCACCTAATGCAAAACCAAACGCACTTTGCATACCCGCAGTGCGGCCATTTGCAAATGTTTGTGCCATTAAAAATGCATTCGAGGGGCCTGGGGCAACCGCCATTAAAAAACTAGCAATTAAAAAAGAGAAGAGAAAATCGGGATTAATCATTATTAGAATTGATTGCTAAATATGAGTGAGTTTATCAAGCAACTAGGTAAATAAAAAGCGGGCTGTTGCCCGCTTTTTTAAGTTACGTTTTATTAAAAAGTAACGGTTGAGTTGTTAGAGCAAGCGCTTGTGCTTTGAGCTTCACATACTTGATAGGTATATGTGCCGCCACCTTTGGTCGATATTCTATCAGTGAAGCTATTAGTATTAGCTGTACTTGTCACCTTGCTTCCGTTGCGGTAAACATCAACTTGGCTTGTTGCTGCGCCAGCCCAATTAAGGTCAACATACTTGGTGCCTTTTGATTTATAACCTGAAGCAGAAAGCGTTATGTCACCTACAGGCTCTGGGTCGGTACCGCCGCCCCCATTACCACTACCTGCACAACCATTCGCAGTTAAATAGGCATCAGCATCGGCTGCTTTTACAATACCGTGTCCAAAGTAATCATCACGCCCTGTTGCGCCTTGATCTTGTGCAGTTGCTTTTAGAGCATCACGAATCTCTGTACCCGTACAGTCAGTATGATTTGACCATACAAGAGCAGCAATACCCGACACTGCAGGCGTTGCCATTGATGTACCACTCATGAATCCATAATCTGATGCGCCAATATCTATTGTAATCGTTGTGCTGCCAAGCAGTGCAGTGCGATCTTCAAATGCGGCACCCACAGCCGGAATTGTTGTATTGTTTGTATCGCCTAGTGTTGCGTAAAGCATACCAGCTTCGTTGTTAATGATAACAGCGCCTATTCCACCTGAGTTTTCACAGTTTGCTACTTTGTCATAAAAAGAAACGACACCACGGTCTATTAAACATACTTTCCCAGCAGCACCATTATCAATATTTTGTGCAGTTCCCATAAAGTACGCAGATGCTGATGCTTGACCAGTATTTTCCATTGCGGATGAAGCGTAGGGTGTGCCGTCAGCAGACATATTTGCTGCGGATGCCATGCCAGCAGGGTATGTTGAAAGCGTATCTACACCACCAGCAGTCACTTCAACACATACTGTTTCGTCAGTTGTAACACGTCTACCTTTACCTGATGAGCAGCTTGGAAATTGTGAAAAGTCAGCAATTTGATTATCTGCATCATTTGCGCCTACCATCATAACTGATGGATAACCAGCTGGATATGAACGAACGTTATTGCCATCGTTACCTGCCGCTGCAACTACAAGGCCTCCAGCGTTAGTGAAATTAGCAAAAGCGTTTGACTCAGTACTATTCGAGCCACCACCACCTAAACTCATGCTGATAATATTTGCACCTGCCTGAGAACATAAGTTAGCAGCTTGTGCTAAGTCTGATGAATAACCCCAGCCAGATTCGTTAAACACTTTTATTATGTGCATAGCAACGCCTGGTGCCATGCCTACAACACCTAAGTTGTTATCTGCAGCACCTATAGTACCCGCCACATGAGTCCCGTGTGGTCCGCCATTATCGAACCAGTTACCTGTGCCGCTGTCATTATCGCCAGTGATATTTCCCCAAATGAAATCAGGGTTTGTGCTGTCTAAACCGGAGTCAATAACACATACTTTCATACCCGCATTCGCGTCAAATGTTACCTGATCAGCTTGAGATTGATAAACAGCATACGGTGTAATTTGTTGTTGCATTGCATTGCCGGCGTCATCATTGAATAATGATAAAGGAACACGTTTTTGGTCTTCTTCAATAAGTTTTATGTGAGGGTTATTTAGTAAACCTTTTAAGCTTGTTAAATCGTGACCAGTAAATTTAGCGGCAATAAACCCATTACCGTCAACTTTTATATCACCACCGAGTTTTTTAGTAAGTGCTTTTACCACACCTTTTTTGTTGTTATCGACTTGAATTATGAAACGATCGTTTTGTGCACTTGCATTACCTGCAGTACATAGACCAGATAAAATTAATGCTAAGGCAAGTTTATTTTTTTTCATTTTTACATCCTAGAATTATCTTGTTAACCATGTGTTAACTTAATTCAACGATAGAGCAGTTGTACCTAGATTGCAATAGTGAATTGTTAATAAAAATGAAATAATTCTGATTGGGTGATTAATGTGCAGTGAAAGGGGTAAATAAAAATTACTTACCCATTAATGATGTATTTTTGTTGGGGGGGGGGTTATGAAAACTGCGCTTTGCGAAACAATAAATAGCTAAAAGGGACCAATAATAAAAAGTGGACGCCAATTAATATAGGGGTCTGCAACTGTAAAAATTGAGTAATAAATACCAGCAAACTTGCCCCACTCATTTGCATTGCACCAAGCAACGCTGAAGCTGTGCCCGCTTGTTTAGGGAACAAGCTTAATGCTCTTCCTGCTGCAGAGCCAAGAGTGAGCGCAAAACCAAATGCAGCCACAAACATGGGGATCATTAACGCCAAAGCTGATTTATATTGGCTAAACAGGAACATAAGTAACCCCGAGCCAACCAATAGCAGTAACCCTATTTTTAAAGCACGTTTGGGGTGGCGTTTGATGTACAGTGGCATAATAAAACTGGCAATAATGCTTAAAACGGCATTAAGTGAAAACCAAAATGTAAAATTAGCTACGCTTCCGCCAAGTTCAGTAATTATCCAGCCAGGTGCGAGGGTGACAAACACTAAAATAACCGACATAGTAACCATGCAAAGCAAGCTATTAAATAAAAATAGTGGCGTTGAAATAATAGGTATAAAGCGTCTTAAATCGAGAATATGCCCCTTATAAACGCTATCGGCTGGTCGTGTTTCTCTAAAAAAGAAAAACGTAACAATAAAGCCTACCAATGCAAACCCAGTTAAAAATAAGAAGTTCATTTCCCAGCCAAACTTAACAGTTAACCAAGCACCTAAAATGGGCGCTAACGCAGGAATAAAGCACACAATGCCATTTAAGTAGGTAATAATTTGGCCGCTACGTTCGCTACCAAATTTATCTCTTACAATAGCGAAAGCGACAACAAATGTGGCGCATGCACCTAACCCTTGTAATGCACGAGCAGAAAGTAATACTTCAAACGAAGGGGCACAGTAAGCAAGTAACGCAGAGCCTGCATATAAGCTAATACCCACTAATGCGACAGGCTTTCGGCCAAATCTATCTGCTAATGGCCCTGCAATTAATTGACCTAGTCCAACGGTTAACATAAAAATGGCAACAGTTTGCTGCACTTGTTGCTCAGTCACCAAGAATTGCTCTGCTATGGTAGGAAAAGCGGGCAGATAAATATCAATAGCCATAGGGCAAAAAATAACGAGCAACGCTAAGATAAGTAATAAAGTTAGATTAGGTTTTGCGGGCTGTGTATGCATTGAGTCTCCTTTTTCGCGTATTTTAGGGGGGCACTCGTAAAAAAGAAAGGGCTTTTGGCCTATGCATACGTCGTCATTCGTATTTTTTGTTAAACACATAATAAAAGCAGTAATTAAAACGGCTTTTTTAAACTGGTCTGATGTGTTAGCGTTAATAAAGTAACTGTAACTGGATAATAAAAATGGCAAATCAATCACCACTAGTTAAAACGTGGCATAAATTTAAAAACTTACCCTTTGGCAATTGGCTTTTTACTAAAGCTGTTTGTTTTAAAGCACCTTACTTTGGCTCAATGAAGCCCTACGTATTAGATCTGCGAGAAGGGCACTGTAGTGCTGTTGTTAAAAATCGTCGTAGTGTTCATAACCACATTGGAACCATTCATGCAATTGCGCAGTGTAATTTGGCTGAGTTATGTGCAGGGGTGATGGTTGACGCGACTGTACCGGTAAAAACCCATCGTTGGATACCCAAGGGAATGACCGTACAATATTTGGCAAAGGTTGATACAGACGTTACGGCTATTGCTGAAATTGATTTGCCACGCCAGTGGATTGATAAAGAAGATTTAGTAGTACCAGTAAAGCTTTATAATACCCGCAACGAACTCGTGTTCACTGCAGATATTACAATGTATATTACTGAGAAAAAATAGCCTACCGCTCGCTTTTATCCGTGGCTTGTTTATTTACAAACGACAAGCCGCTGTCATCTTCTTCAATCAGTGTTTTAACTTCTTTTTCAATTGGTTCAGCAGTTAACTCTACCGTCTCTTTTTCAGTGCGTTGCTTTAAGTTGCCTTCAATTATAGCGCCAGCATCTATACTCAATGAATCATGAAATACGTCGCCATGGACGTGAGCACCACTTTGTATTTTTACTTCGCTTGCATTGATAGAACCAATAACAGTGCCTTTAACAACAATGCCTACTGCTTCAACAATTCCTTCAACTACACCGGAGGAGCCTATAACTAACTGCTCGGCTTTTATGTCGCCATCTATGCGACCATCAAGTTGAACCTCACCTTGGCTTATTAAAGTGCCAGTAAGGCGCACATCTTCAGAAATAATAGAGGGGGTATGATTAACCTTTCTTAGGTTAGTACTTGTTGATTTTTTTCTACCGAACACGAGAAAGCGCCTTTGTTATTTTTAGAGGATTGACTTGTTCGCCATTAACCAATACTTCGTAGTGTAAATGAGTGCTAGTACTTCTACCAGTGCTCCCCATTAAACCAATTACATCGTGCTTGGCAATGTGCTGGCCTTTTTTCACTTTTATTTTATTTAAATGGCCAAAGCGAGTTACTAAGCCATTTTTGTGTTCAAGTTCAATAAAGTTACCATATCCGCCATTACGCCCTGCACGAAGAACCACAGCGTCGGCCGGAGCAAAAATTTCGGTTTTGTGCCAACCCGCTAAGTCTACGCCTTTGTGAAATGCTCGGCGATTATTCATTGGGTCTTTGCGTAAGCCAAAGCTACTTGAAATATAATATTTTGCAGCGGGTAAGGGCAGGGTGTTAGGTAATTCAGTTAATAAATTTTCTAGATTATTTAACGCGACTAACTTATCAACTATAGCCAAAAAATGACCGGGTATATTTGTTTCATCGAATACATCAAACGGGCCACCTTGAGCAATATGCAAAGAGTTAATTGCTAGGTGTTCTTCCAAAGCGGCATCAAGGCCTGCGCCTTTAAGCATGGCTAAAATAGCGTTATGTCGTTCGTTTATTTTTTTGTCTAGGTAATTAAAGCTTTGTTCGTATTGCTCATTTAAATGTGCCAAACGTGTTTCAAAACTAATAGGCTTACCTAAATCAACTTGCTTAGCATTTGGGTCTTCATCAACTAAGGGTTCATGAAATTCGCTTTTATTTTCGTTAATAGGTGACTCAAGCTCTTCACCTAACTGAATAACGTCTTGACTGATTGAAGCAGGTAAAGATTCGATCATGCTTTGAAGTAGCGCTTGTTTTTGTTCAAGAGTTACTAGCTGTTTGAGTTGTTGCTCGTGAAGACGTTGTTGCTCGCTAACTTTTTGTTCCCATAGTACTTGTTTGTTAAGCTGATTTTTTTCTATGTCAGAGATATGGTTAGTTTGTGTGTATACACGAAAGCTAGAAATGCTCACCCAAACAAGTGTTGCTAAAATAAGCACTATTGCAAAAAGTTGTAACCAAGGCGCTAAAACAACATGCTTAACCTCGCCATTTTGACGAATAAGGAGTTGGCGAGCTGGAAAAAGTTTTTTGTAAGACTTTATAAATACTGACATGGCATATAAACACTGGCTACTAACCGGAATAATGTATCAATCTGAGCTTAAAAAGCCAGAAAAAAATTGTAACTGTTCAAAAATTAATAAAAAAGGGCTGCTTTTAAAAGCAGCCCTTTCATTTAAGTATGTTTGATTGAGATTATTTTGCGGCTAAAACCGTGCTTTCAACTGAACCAAAACCAATACGCGCAAAGCCTTCTTTTTCACACCAGCCGCGCATAATAACGTTATCGCCATCTTCTAAAAAGCTGCGTTGTTCGCCATTGCTTAGCGTTATTTTTTCTTTACCGCCACGAGAAAGTTCAAGTAAAGAACCCGCTTCTTCATGTGTAGGGCCCGATTGCGTACCCGAACCCAGCATATCACCCGGCATAAAGTTACACCCGTTAACCGTATGGTGAGTGACCATTTGAGCTACAGTCCAGTAAGAGTGCTTAAAGCTAGAGGTAGATACGCGGGTAGGAGAGTGCCCTTCGCTACGCATTTTTTCGGTTTGAATTTTTACATCCATTTGAATATCAAATGCACCTTGCTCGCGATTAGCGGCAGACTCTAGATATTCCATAGGTTGAGGATCGTTTTCATCACGGGTCCAACTTGTTCTGTACGGTGCGAGTGCTTCTGTTGTAACAATCCAAGGAGACACTGTTGATGCAAAGTTTTTCGCTAAAAACGGACCTAATGGTTGGTATTCCCAAGCTTGTAAGTCACGTGCCGACCAGTCGTTAAACACACAAAAGCCAAATACATGATTTTCTGCATTTTCGATTGCAATTGCATCGCCAAGCGCATTTCCTTTACCTAAGTAAATGCCAAGCTCTAGCTCGTAATCAAGGCGTTTACATGGGCCGAATGAGGGTACATCAGCATCAGGTGCTTTAGTTTGTCCTTTAGGACGGTGAAATGTTTGCCCAGACACATCAATAGATGAAGAACGGCCATGGTAACCAATTGGTACCCATTTATAGTTTGGCAATAGTGGGTTATCAGGGCGAAATAAACTACCTACTGCCGTTGCATGATAAATAGAGGTGTAAAAGTCGGTGTAGTCACCAATACGACATGGTAATGAAAATTCAATTTCAGCTTGCGATATTAATACGCTCGCAATATCTTTTTGACATTCAGCGCCTTCGCGTAATGCTTTTGAAAGGGCTAAACGAAGTGCTGACCAGTATTGCTGCCCTAAACCCATAAATGTATTTAGCGTTGACTCGCTCGCTGCATCGAGTGCTATTTTAGCGTCGCCTGTAAATATATTTAGCTCATTTAGTTTTGCAAGGTCGATAACCTGATCACCTATTGCAACACCACCACGAAATACTTCGTTAGTGCCTTTGCGACGAAACTCGGCAAATGGCAAGTTTTGAATAGGGAAGTCGCAATTGGCGACATTCGCTGACTCTACCCAGCTTGTTAAATTAATATCATGGGTTTCGTTAATTAGGCTCATTACATTTCCTTTGGTTTAACTGTATGGCAACAACGAAGTATTTATTTAAGCATACTTGCACTTTGAGCCATACATTTTAAATATTAAAACGACAAAAAGCAGCGAAGGTCGCTGCTTTTAATTTACTCAAAAAGATTATAAAACGCCGCGGCGCTCTTGATCGCGTTCAATTGATTCAAATAACGCTTGGAAATTACCTTCACCAAAACCGCCATCATCAACGCGTTGAATCATTTCTATAAAAATTGGGCCAAATAAGTTTTTAGAGAAAATTTGTAGTAGGTAACAATTTTCGCTTTGGCTATCAACCAGTATTTGGTGTTCGCGAATTTTGTCTTTGTCTTCTTTTACCCACGGCACACGGTCAAAAATGGTGTCGTAGTACTCAGGAATAATATCGAGCGTTGCAATAGTTGATTTATCTAGCTTGTCTAGCGAGCTAACTAAATCGTCAGTTAAAAATGCTAAATGTTGAACGCCTGGGCCATTGTATTCACCTAAGTATTCGTCAATTTGGTTGTTGTCGTTGCCTTTACCTTCATTGATTGGAATTGAGAAGGTGCCACATGGAGATTTAAGCGCATATGAAATTAGCGCCGTTTTTTGACCTTTAATGTCAAAGTAACGTACTTCTGTAAAACCAAACACATCTTTATAAAAGTTTGCCCATGTTTCCATTGTGCCTTTATAAACATTATTAGTTAGGTGGTCGATGCGCTTAAAGCCTTTATCTTCAACAACCGTTTGCGTTGCTAAATCTTCAAAGTCACTTTCATAAATGGTGCCTTTATCGCCAAATTGGTCAATAAAGTAAATTAGGCTATCGCCAATACCGTAAATTGCAGGGTAAGGAAGGTTTTTGTGTGTAGAATCGGTTGCAGGTTTTGCACCGCGCTCTACTGCAGTTTCAAATGCTTTTTGAGCATCTTCAACACGCCAACCCATTGAACAAATTGCAGGGCCATGGCTTTTAGCAAATTCGGCTGAAAAACCTTCACGCTCGTTGTTCAGTAAAAAGTGAATGTCGTTTTGATTGTAATAAACAATGTCTTTGCCTTTAAACTTTTTAAGCTTTGAAAAGCCAAAGTCAGTAAATACTTTGTCCATGTAATCTGCATCAGGCGTGGCGTATTCAGTAAATTCAATACCGACTAAACCTAAATAGTTAGTTACTTCACTCATTTTAATTACTCCCACAATGTAAGCACTGTGATTATTTGTTGTTGTGTTAATGGCAAGATAATTAACCAGAATTAGATTTAGGGGAAGAGCAGCCGGGTATTTAGTAATTGAGTGGTGTGTAAATTTTATAGGACGCTTGTGGCCAAGTTGTTTTGAGTCAATACAGTAGAAAATTTTCACGCTGTAAAAGTAAACAGTTTTAGTGGCTGTTTTTTGATTAAGCTTATGAATTATAGTAATAAAAAAGAGAGTTTAAGTAGCTAAACTCTCTTTTTTGAAGTGGTATGAAATAGGGTTAAGTGTAATTAATTGTTTACATTTTTGGCGCGTTCACCAAAAAACTTGCTACGCTGTTGTAACCACAAGTTTGGTTTTATTTCAGGCGCAGCTTGGTAATGGCGTTCAATGGTTTGATTAAGTACGCGTGTTGCTTGCTCGTAAGTGAGTTTTTGCTGCGCATTACCTAAGCTTTTTATTTCGTCGCGGCTCATTGCACGACCGGCATAAAGCATAGCATTTAAGTAGCCTGGCTCGGTTTCAAAGTTGTTATCATTAAACAGCAGTACTGCGTCTTTGAGTGCCCAGCGGTTGTTTATTTCTCCATCTTCCTTTACACCCACTAGTTCGCCATCTACGTACACTTCAAATACGCCATTGGTAGGTGCAGTATAAAATACTAAAGCGACACGATGCCAAGAGTCGGGTTGTGTATTGCCAAAATAGCCGCTGTCGCTGGTTGATTTACCATAACCCCCACTTGGGTCAATAAATATGTCGGCATCGTCGGTTAAGTAGTTAACGGTATCCGCTTGAACAACCGCACGGTAAATATCTTGGCCTTCTGCTGGCCAGTATAAATCCATTACAAGTGTGTAGTCTGAAACCATGCCATCAGCGGCATAATCGCCGTTAGCGGGTGTGTTTAAGTTAATATGTAGGCCTTCGGTTGGTGCATGCCTTGAAAATGCCATTACACCTGACGGCCCATCACTCAAATCACTAATGCCCAGTTCGGCAGTGGTTTTATATTGAGTTTCTTCTGGGCCCCAGTCTTTTTCTTCAGGATCGAAGTAACTGAGTACTGAAGGTCCAAAATCTGCTGCAAGTGGGCTTGCTGTATTATCAAAATTCCATACCGTTATGTTTTCTTCGTTTGTACATGAAAACAGTTGATTGTTGGTATCTAGGTATAAGCACTGGCTTGTTCTAAATCGGGCGTACTGATCTAGTAACCACCATGCTTCGGCAATGGGTTCTACGTTTGAAAATGTGACACCATTAAAAAATAATTCAGGGTTAAGCGCTGCGCCTTTAAATAAAGCGACATCATAATTGCTGGTTGCTTGAATGTTTTCGGGTGTGAGTAAAAACCAGTCAGGTTGGCTTGCATACATAGATGTTAAGTCTGTACCTGTTACTGTCACTTTATATATTGCGTTAAAACCGGGTGTATTTGAAGGCTGTCTTTCTACGTAAAATGCTTCGTGAAAATCTTCTTGTGTGAGCGTGCCGGGTGTCCAACGCTTTTGAACCAGTTCGGGGTTTAAAAGTGCAGCTGTGATTGAGCTTTCGTGTTGCGCGGCTAATGCTGTTATTTCAGCTAACTCAATTGCACTAGGGTAGTTTTCTGAAATAGCTATTTCGGTTTGTGCATCAGGCGCGTAACGGCCCATAATTTCATCAATGGCTTGCTTTGTTGGTTCATCACGTTCAGTGATGGTTTCAGTGGCAATCGTTTGATAGTTCACAACAGGTGATGTTTTATCAGCTAAATTAAACTCAAGTGTTAAGTCGGTTATCCCTTTTGCATAAAAGTCAGGTTGAATAACAATGGCGCCATTTTCTAGTGTATCAAAGCTTTCGCCGCCATGGGTATGGCCCCCTAATACTAAATCAATACCTGCAACGTCAGTTGCCATATCTGTGTCTAGGCCTACTCCTAGATGGCTTAGCATTACCATGTAATCAACATCATCACGGTATTGGTTTACAATGCTTTGTGCGACTTGTTGCCACTCCCAGCTCATTTTAAATTGTTTTATAAAATCTGGGATTGGATCGTCTTGCTGTGGCTCATCTAATTCATTCCATGGCACCGACGTCATGCCAAATACACCTAAGGTAACACAGCCCACTTGCACTTTTGCAAAGCTCACAGCGGCAAAATCTTGAAGTTGCTCCCCTTCATAGCGAGTGTTACTTGCAAGCACAATCGCTTTATCATCTTGCGAATAGCTCAGTAGTTTTTCTGGTCCCCATGCATAGTCGTGGTTTCCCACAACACGAATGTCAAACTGCATCGCTTTAATGGCTTCTTCGGTTGCTGTACCTTGTGAAAGTTGCTCTGCTACCGTGCCTTTTTCATAATCGTCACCACCATTGGTAAATAGGGTGTGTGGTGTTTGGTTGGCGACTTGATTGTAATAGGCTTTAATACGGCTAAAGTATTGTTCCTGATACCCAAAACGAGCATGTAAGTCTGCTACATGAACAAAGCGTACCGATTGTGTTGTTGCGCTCGCCTCACATGTTGGACCAATATCGGCGAATGCTTCTTTACGCTGCATTTGAATTGCATAAGTGCCGACTTGATTCACTTGTGCACTGACATAATCATCGCTTACGGTTGAGTTAGTAATCGTTTCCCACCTATTTAGGCCTAACTGTCTGGCTATGAATAATTGCCCACCGAGTACATAGTCTTCAGGTATTTTTATTCTAATAGTAAAGGAGTCTGAAAATGAAATGTCAGGGTCGGGTATAAGAGTGTGTAAATCAGAGATAATGTTTAACTGTGCGTTGGCATCATCTAGCGTCGTTTTTTCGTAAGTGATTTCGCTATTTGATGAAGCTATATTTGCAGGGATAATTAATTCAAAACCCCCGTTATCTAACGTTGAGTTTAAGCCGTTAGCAGCAGTTAAAGAAAGTAGGGTTGGTTCGGGTTCAACAGGATCATTTGGGTTAACCGTTACTGCATCACTCGCACCACCGCATGCACTTAACATAAAGAGCAAAAATGGTATTGCAGCTATTTTTAATAACTTGTCCAATAACATATACAGCAGTCCTCGGGTGTCTAATTTAACAATTTATTAATGCATAATATCAGTTAAAAGTATGGGAGCATAGCTGTATAAAAATGCCCCCATAACAATTATGGGGGCATTTTTTATTTGTTACTACATTTGGAATATGCAGTAAATAATTATTAGTACAAAAGGATTAACCGAATTAGGTCTCTAATCCTTGTTTTTCCCATATTTTCGCTTTAAAGCTCATAAGCACTAAAACAATACCTACACCAATGCTAAATAATGCAATTTGTAAGTATAGGGTAGGGATTTCTTGAACGTTATTAGGATCAAAGTTACCTGCAAGTATGCCCGAGATAACATTACCAATAGAGTAAGTTAAAACAAACACACCCATTAACTGGCCCGTATAGCGACGAGGCGACAGTTTACTCACTGCACTTAATGCCACAGGGCTTAAACAAAGCTCACCCACTGTGTGTAAAAAGTACGTAGTAACCAACCAGTAAGGCGCTACTTTTAAGCCTTCTGCTGCATAATGTGCTGCCATAAACATGACTAAAAAGCCTGAGGCCATGATGATCAAGCCAAATGCACATTTTACGCTGTAAGTAGGCGATATCATTTTTTTAGATAGGTTTATCCAAAGCGCAGCAAAAAATGGCGATAAGACAATAATAAATATTGAATTTAAAGATTGAAACCACGTAGTTGGAATTTCAAAAGTACCAATAAGTCGGTCAGTGTAATCGCGGGCAAATAGGTTTAATGAAGAGCCAGCTTGCTCAAAACCAGACCAAAAACATGCAGAGGCAACACAGACTAAAAATAGTGCCCACATTCTTTGTTTTTCTTCGCCTGTTAATTTGCCTTTAAAATAAATAAGGCCAAAGTACACAAAGAATATAACAGTAAATATAACAGCTGTATAACCGGCTACAACTGAAGGGTTTATAATAATGGCACCCGTCATAGCGGCTATGGTAACACCCGCAACAACAGCCACAAACAACGCGATAGCGCCCCAAGTACGTGAAGTGCCTTTAGCGCTTAATGGATTAGCAGGTAAAGCGCTGTGCTCTGGTAAGTTATTAAGGGTAAGTTTGTATTGTACTAAACCAATGGCCATACCAACAGCTGCTGCACCAAATGCCCAGTGCCAACCTACGTTCTCCATAAAGTAACCACATACGTAGTAGCCTATTAAAGAACCCAAGTTAATACCCATGTAATAAATAGCGTAACCGCCGTCACGACGCTCATCAGCATCGCTGTACAACTGGCCTACCATTGCACTGATATTTGGCTTGAGTAAGCCCGTACCTGTTGCAACAAAAATTAAACCAATAAAAAATGAATATTCATGTGGAACGGCCAAAATAATGTGGCCACACATAATGATAATACCACCGTACCAAACCGCTTTTTGGCCGCCAAATAATCTATCTGCTAACCAACCGCCAGGTAAGCCTAAAAAGTATACTGCACCTGTGTACAAACCATAAATTGCAGCCGCTGATGCAACCGTAAAGCCAAGGCCTTCTTGTTGTAAGCTTGCTGTCATGAATAATACGAGCATAGCTCGCATACCGTAATAACTCATTCGTTCCCACATTTCAGTGAAGAACAATGTCGAAAGTCCTTTAGGGTGGCCAAACCAGCCACTATCTGGAGCTGAACTCATATTTACTTCCTAACTTAAAGAATTGTTGTGATGGCCTTATAATTTTTTGCTTTAGCTAAGTTAGCCTGTTTATAAGGTTAAAGTGCTCGACCACCAGTATATTATTTGTATCTAAGATAATGATTTGCTGTATGGCTATAACACCACAAGGTAAGAGACACACCCTTATCCTAGCTACAATTGCGCACAAGTATACATATACCTCAAGGCGAGGGGAAGTACTGAGCGGTGTATCACCTTATGCTAAGTTAGAACTCAGCATAAGGGATAATAGGTGTACCCGGAAATTCGAGCGTCCCGTAAACAGGATTGAAGTAGTAACGGATATACAGTTGGCCAAAATTAGGTTCGTAAAAGTCAGAACGGTCAATAGCTAAATAACCACCAAAGAACCAATGTGGGGTTATTCTGTATTCAAAGCTGCCTTCTAAGTTGTACGATACGCCCGCACTGGTATCTGAATCAAAGGCAGGATCTACACCGGTTTCAAGTTGACGCACAAAGGCCTCTGCTTGAAGGTCAGGATCATTAGGGAAAAAGTCGATTGCTTGCGTTTTAGTTTGTGAATACGACACGCCTGTTTTTACGCGGTATACAAAGTCATCACCCCATCGTGCATCATAGGTTAAAGGAACCGATAACCCAATATAGTTCTGTGGGCTGTAGTAGCCGCCGTGGCCCCAGGTTTCTTCACTTAAATTAAATTTATAGGCCCAATGCAATAAACTTGCACCCACTGTAAATTCGCGGTCTTGATTGCTTATCACACGATAATAGGTGCCGCCCATCAAGCGGTAGCGCTGGTTATCTTTTACGTTTTGACCTTTATACAATGTAAAGTCAGCACTAGACCAAAATCCCCAATTGCCGCCTAAATCATGAGAAACATTAGCGGTTAAACCGGTTGAGCGAACACCCCCCCAAATTTTACCAGTATTAACGTCTTCAAGGCCTGCATAGGCGAGTACTGAGCTGGTTACTGGTCGTTTTTCTAACTCAATGCTATAGCCAAAGTCACCAAAGTCGTCCGAGTAATTAACACCCCATACAATGTCTTCGATTAAAAAGCCCAGTGGTGTTGTGCCAATATCTACGCGCCAGTTTTCGTTTTGCCAACCAATACCAATATCAACGCCATCTTGCTCAGGACTTACTTCGTCAATACCACAGGTAAATATACACAAAGCGCCTTGTCCGTATCGACTGCCAGCAAATTGCTCGTCAAATCGTGTTGTTTGAGCGCTAATACTTGTAGGATCTATTTTTACAAAGCCTTGCCCTTGCCAAAGCGGAAAGTACGCTTCAATAGGGACTATACCAGCGCCCAATGTAGCCTCACTTTCAGTACTTACTTGTCCGCTAAAATTTACACCAACAGCAATGTAGGCTTGGTTTTTGTTTTGTTGGCTGAGTAGTTCTCGTTTGGCACCGTTTATATACCACTCGTCGTTTTCATTAATGCGCGAAAGTGATGCGTAGAGTTCTTTTTCATTTAGTTGACGATTAGGTGAAAGCGTTTGTGCGTACCACGTTTGTGCTTGCTCTGTTTCATTAAAATTAGCAGCAACTTGCGCGCCTAAATAACGAAGCTCTAAATCATTAGGTGCTTTTTGAATAAGCTGTTCAGCTAAGTAAAGGGCATCACCTGCGTAGTTAAAATCGTTTAACGACTCCATAATTTGACGCTGAAAATAACTTTCTTGCGTTGTACTTTGTTCAATGGCGAGTTGTGTGACCTCTTTCGATTGGAAATCATCACCAAGCGCTCTGTAGGCTTTAGATATTGCCATTAAAGCTTGAGGTTCAATTAGCTGATTATTTTTTACTTTTTGTTCGTATAAAATAATCGCAGATTGGTTTTGTTCAAGTGCTAAGTTTGCATTTATTAGCGCAGTTGTTGTAGCTGATGAACTTGGGTATTTTTGATCAAGCTGATTTAGCTTCGCAATAAGATCACTGCCACTAAAATACTCAGAATAATAGGCATTTTGTAATTGCACAAACTGATCTATTTCACTCTCAGAGGCATTTTCAGGAAGCCGATAGTGATTAAACCAATCCGTAGTCTGAGCTTTATTACCCTGTGCTAAAAGCCATTCTCCATACAACATATGCCAATAGGCTGATAATGAGGTGTCTTCAGCTAAGGCGTCACGCATGAGTTTTAAAGCGTGGTTCTGTTCATCTATGCTAAACCAGCTTCGTGCTAGCTCAGCTTTCATTGGTGGCGTTAAATTTTGCGCTTCTAACGCACTTAAATGATAAATAGCAGCCGCTTTATTTTGAGAATTAATAAAACGTTCGCTTTGTGCTAAAGACTCATTAAGTTGTAACTGTTGTTCAAGAGATACAATGTCAGCATCGCGAGATTTAAATGGAATATACTGAAGCGTAGCAAGCGCACCTTGGTAATCGTCTAAAGCACGCAAAAACAGTGCATGGCTATACCTAAGCTGTGAATTTAGCGGAAATTGCCACAATACATTATTAAACAATGAGCGGGCTTTGTCGGTGAGTCCTTTTTGTTGATATATAAACGCTAAGTCGTAATATAACCAAGGCTCTTCTGGTGTTGCTTGAATAGCCTCTTTTAATATTTTTTCAGCCTCTTCTAATTCACCAGCTTCAGTTAGCTTTGTTGCCTTAGTTCTATACACGCTACTTAATGAGCTTAAATATGACGATCTTAATATTTCTTTTTGTGAAAATGAAAGTCGATTAAAAAAAGAGGTGAGCGTTTTTTCACTTTGTTCAAGCTTTGCAATTTCAAGTAAGCCAAATAGGGCGCCTTCGTTTAACGGCTCGCTTTTAAGCACCACTTGGTAGGTAAGCGCAGCTTGTGAATATAGCCCTTGGGTAAATTGTAAGGTGCCACGATTTGCCAATACGGTATTAGGTTCTTCTTCTAATGCGGCGGCTAAATCGAGTTTTAATTTAGCAACTCTAAATTCACTGCTATCTATAGCGTCTCTTGCTTGGCGAATATACAGCCAAAACTTAGCTGTTTTAGCCATGCTTTTAAGGGTATTTCGCTCTGCAAAGTCGGCAGTGTATTTTTGTGCACGTGTAAAATAATTATAGGCTTTACCATGCTCACCTAGTTGTAGATAAAGTATGCCTAAGCTGTTCATGATTTCGCCGTCAGTAGGGCGGCCTTTTAAGGCTTTTAATAGAAGAGGTTCTGCTGCATTTAACCTTTCTTGTTCGAGTAGCTTATTGCCTTTTAACCAAAGCTGATAAGCAGGATCGGCTAATAATTTTTGGCGTGCTTTTAATTGCTTTTTAAAGTCTTGATACTGTAACTCTCCCTTATTACTAAACGGGTAAAGTATAAAGTATTGCTGAAATTGCATGTCAGTATTACTGTTTATTGGCATGTTTTTTAATGCAGAGAGCCAAATACCTTCAACTTCATCACTAAAACCCGATGTCGATCCATACTTACCTAAAATACGCATAGCTGCTTTATCGCGTGGGTTACGTCTTAGCAAATGTCTGGCATAAGCAACTTCTATAGTGCCTAGGTTGTCATAGCGTTTTAATAATTGCTTGTAACCATTTTTAACCCCTTGCCATTGAGCGCTGTCTTGTGCATACCAGCTTAAATGCTCAAGCTCAAAGTTTAAAGTAGGATAAACATCATTAAATATTTTATTGTAAATTTGACGTGCTTGTTCATATCTGCCGGCACGAGCAAGGAGCTTTGCTTCTTGAATTACTGCCTTGTCTTTACCTTGAATACGAGACATAACCTTGAGTTTTTTTACGCAAGGTGTTTGTTGTGTTAGTTGGTTATCAAGCTTATTTAATAACAAGTTTGCCTGGTCTGTATTGCCATTCGTAAAGTCGTAATGTGCAAGCGCACATTGCGTTTCTATTCGCGTAGGGGCAATTGCAACCAATTTTTGCAGACTATCTTCAACAAGTCTTTTGTTTTGTTGTGCTTCACCAATACTAATTTGGTTTAATAACCAATCAACCGATTGTGTATCAATATCATTTATTGTTGCGGCATTTAAATTAGTGCTTAGTGCCAATGTACAAGCTAAGGCCAACCTTAACGACATTCAGTGCTCCAAGTAGGTTGTAGCGTTCCATCAGCCGTTATTTTAAAGCGCTTGTTTACAGCACTTTCACCAAATAAATGCAATACACTGTCGTAATAACGTGTTTGTGTAAAAGACTTATCAATCATTAGCTTTTGCTGAATAGCCATTACCAGCTCATCATTACCTTGCTCTGCTAACAAAGGCAGCAGGGCAGCGTTAAAGCCCAAAGGCCCTCTTTTTTCAGATTTACCTGATTGAGCATACGTATTTAAAGGGACATGGCTACGCTCTTCAATGGTGTCCACAAACGGTGTAAACTGAGCAATAAGCTCTTGTTTGTAGGGTGCATCTTTTGCCATCATACTTGCCCAAAGGTAAACACGAATTGCATTATAACTACCTAAATCTGTATTTTTTCTGTCGTAGTAAAAACCGCGGTTTGAATCAAACATAACCCAATCAGGGCTGACGCCTTGCTGTGCAGTATCTAAAATTAACTTAGCTGATCCTTCGTGCAGTTGGTGCCACGGTGAATGTGGATAAAGCTTTTTAAATTGCTGGTAAATAAATAACGGCGAGTAGCTAGGATTTAGCTTATAGCGCTCATTGTCAAACTCAAAACCGGCAGGTGCGGGGAGTAAAGAAAGGCCAAGGCCCGTTATGTAGGCGGTTTCTTCTCTGATTATACGCTGAGCAAGCACTGCGGCTAAAATACTATAGCGGCGTTCATCCCATAAAATTGCCGCTTGCGATAAACTGTAGGCAATCCATAGGTCTGAATCTGACGCAGGGTTTGAATCTAAAATCCCCCCTACGCGGTTTTTATCTAGCCCCCATTTCCATGCTGGTAAACGCGTACTTAAATCGCCCTCTGATAAATGCTCTTGGGTCCAATTTAAAACAGAATCAAAAGCGGCTTTATCGTTGGCAATAAGCGCAAAAAATAGTGCATATGATTGGCCTTCAGAGGTTGTGATACTTTGCTCACTGCCCAAGTCAATAACGCGGCCGTCTTGGCTTATAAAATGATTTTTAAACACTTGCCACGACTGCCAAGGTTGGCACTGTTCAACTTGTGCGTTGGCATTAAAAGCAAATAGTGCCATCACAGTAAAAAACATATTAACGAGTGATTTCATTATTCGTCTCCTTCAGCTAAACGCTTGTAAGTTAGTGCTTGTAATAATCGCCATAAGATAAATGAGATCAGCAATAGCGTTAAAATAGACAGTAATGCCAAAATAAATGGATGATCAGATAAGTGAAACCACACTAATGTATGGACTGGGATATGGCCTACAAAGTATTGCTCATCTACTTGAATGGTTTTAATACCCTGTGAGTTGATAATGGCTGCACTACCTTTTACTTGAGCTAATTTTTCTGAGTTCATTAGAACATCGTCAAGTATAGTAAATGCATTTTGCGTCGTAGCACTCAACGAGACGATAGAGCGGTCTGAATCAAACGGTGATTGAAACCCTGTTATAACAGCCATATCGCCACTACTTTTAATACTAACCTCTACTTTATCGGTCGTTTGTTCGTCGTATGCACCATTATAAATTGCTTGTTTAATTGCGCGCTGATTATTGTTAAGCAAAACATTTGTTTGTGCATCTTCATCTAAGTCATTAGCAATACTGTTAGGTTTAGCAATAACGAGTATGTCTTTATCATCTAAATCAGCGTCCTCATTTAAATGAGCAACACTCATTCTATGGGTTGGGTAACCGGTGATCGCGCCAAAGTGACCCGTTAAGTTAAATAAAACGGTTAAAGCATTTGGTGTTGGGTTTTCATCAATAAGCACAAGTGTTTGTTGTAAATCAGCATATTTGGTAAAAGGAAAGCCACTATTAGCAAATACGTTCAGATCTGGTAATGCGATATAGTGATCAAATTCACTTACGTCAATGCTTGAATCGCCATCAATAACACCAAACTCACCGCCAGGAGGTGCAACAGCACATTCGCCTTTTTTGAGTACACCAAACCTAAAGTCAAAGTTAAGCTCATTTCTGTTAGCTAAATTAATGCCATTTACAGAAAAGCCTTCTGTGCTTTGTGTGGTGTCGGTATTGGCAACTAGTGGCAACAACGCTTGTGTTGTTTGTAATAAATCGTTGTTTTTATCGAGTAAAAAACCACTTATAAATTCTTGGTTTATTAGCATATTTAAACGAGAGTCGATGGCTTCTGATTCTGGCGTGCTACGGTACTGAAGAGTAATAGGTATTCCTCTTTCACGCCACGTGAATAGATCAGGTGCAAAGCGAATGTTTAGTTTTACAGGACCATTATTAAGGCCTTGCGCCTGTAGTTGTGTAGGGTAGTCAATAAGCTCGTCAAAATGCACTGGACGATCGCTTCTAAGCCAGCGTGGTGCATCATACGCTTTTCGAAGTGGCAACTGATTTATGGCTTCAATACTTGCGCTTCTTCCTGTCATTACTTTGTGGCCAAATGCAAGGCCAGTCACCGCTGTTTTTAAATCAGCTTCATCACGGCCCAATATGAGTAACATTTTATAATAACGATTAAATGGGTTTGAAATGATTTCAATTGTTGGTTTTTCAACATCTGGGTAATCTTTCAAAAAATCAGGTTTTGAATCATTAGTAATAAAAACCACACTGTGTTGATCAGGCGATTTATTTAACGTTACGGGAAAATTAAATCCACGCCAATCAGCTTGGGCTCCAAACCAACTCGATAGCGTTGCTGCTGCCTCAATAGCTTGGGTATTGGGTGTTTTAGCAAATACAAATGGAAGGTTAAGCTTGTTGTAATCCTTTTCATCAAAAAACGGCTCAGGAAGGTATTCTAAACGACTATCAATAGCAAGCTGCTTTTGGTCGAGCATAATGTTGCTTGATCTATTAATTTCAGTCCAAATGGTGCGGCTGAAATAATCTTGACAACGAAGGTCATAATAACCAACTAACTCAAAGCGTACTTGGTTGTAATCTTGAATGTATTTAGCGTTAAGATCGAGGCTATGCTGCACTGTGTTCTTTACAATACTAAGTTGTTCGTTAATAGGTAAAACAGTGACTAAATTATCATTAAAGTATACTTTTAAGTGCGAAACATTCGCGATTAATGAAGGCGAGTTAGTATACGAAAAGTTAAGCTTTAAATTGGTGCTCAATTTATCTATTCGGTTTGTAAAGTCAACGCGGGAGTTATTATTTACCCCGTTGAGCCTAAAGCCTGTAAAGCCTAACGCTTCAAACTCTAAGCGTAAACTCGACACCTGAGCGCTCTCAGGGTATCCATTAATGAACATTGATTTATTTTGTAATGGCTCAATTGCATGCGCAAAATAAGCGCAACAAATAAGCGACAATGTTAGGGATATATTAAGCAACTTTTTAATCATAATTATTATGCACTATTGGTCTTTTTGGAGTAAATGAGTTTACGTATACAACTAAATTAGTCATAAACTGAATGATAGGTTGAAGCACTCTTGGTGCGTGGAAGAGCAAGTTACTAAACCCTCTGAGGCTTGTTTTTTGCACTTCTTTAAAACTGTAAGATGGGCGGTCATGTCTAAAGTTATTTTGCCAGTCAAGCCACGCATCAGCTCGTGAAAATGTACATTGTATAAACGCGCGCTGTTTTTCAAGAGATAAATCTTTAATGGTTAAGCCAATTTGATTACCACGAGTATTACAAACATGGGTAGTAAACGAAAATTGCTTATTACCGCGGCTCATTAATAATTCTATTTTATCGTTTACACGACAAGCATGTGCATGGTCGGTTTCTATTCCTACGCCGTTATCGGAGTAATCTGTAATTCTTACTTTTAACGTGTGGCCATTTGCTAAACGAACTCCCGCTGGGAAGTTCGCTTTAATGCGGTGTGAATGCCTAACTTGGCGTGCTTCTGCTGCCACGGCAACCGCAGCACCCAAAATGATAATATTATAAAGCGCCCACCCCATACTAATCAGCAGTACACCAACTTGCGTAGGGTCGCCAAAAAACAGGCGCAAAATACCGACTAACATACCGACTAAATTAATAGCGAGTAAAACCAAATATGGCTTAGAAATACCCCAGTCATAATGCTCTTTATCGTTTAATCCACCTTTTTCGGTAACGTTAAATTTACCTTTGTTTGGATTAAACAAAGCAACTGTTGTTGGCTTTAATATGTACCAAGCAAGCACAGATTCGTAAACTTCGCCCCAGAACGAATAGCGATACTTACCTTGTATTCGTGAGTTAGTTGCTTTTATTTGAATAAGTGTAGGTACAACGTAGATAAAAATAGCTAAAAATGGCGCGTAAATAATGTATGCATTAAAGTATATGAGTGCTAGGGGCGCGGTTAAAAATACAATGCGCGGAATACCTGATAGAAAATGCAGCATAGCGTTTAAGTAGCAAAGTCGCTGAGGGATGTTCAAGCCTTTGCCTAACAGCGGGTTATCGAGCCTAAATATTTGCGCCATGCCCCGTGCCCAACGTATTCGCTGGCCAATATGAGCCGATAAGCTATCAGTGGCAAGGCCAGCAGCTTGAGGAATATTTATATAGGCAGTTTTATAACCTGCGCGTTGCATTCGCAGTGCAGTATGGGCATCTTCGGTGACGGTTTCAAAAGCAAAGCCACCTATTTCATCAAGCGCTTCTCTTTTGAGTACCGCACACGAACCACAAAAGAACGTAGCATCCCACATATCGTTTCCGTCTTGAATAAGCCCGTAAAACAACATGTTTTCATTTGGAATTTGACTGTGGTTATTTAAGTTTCTCTCAAATGGGTCTGCGGAGAAAAAATGATGTGGTGTTTGTACTAAACACACTTTACTGTCTTTTAAAAACTGTCCCATGGTCATTTGCAAAAATGAACGAGCAGGTACGTGGTCGCAATCAAAAATGGCAATATAGTCACCATCTGTGTAGCGCATAGCACTATTCATATTTCCGGCTTTTGCATGGTTATTATCTGGTCTTGTTAAATAACCCGCACCCACTTGTTTAGCAAATTCACCAAACTCAGGACGTTTACCATCATCTAAAATATAGACTTTCAGCTTATCTGCTGGCCAATCTATGCTTAATGCGGCAAGGGTAGTCGGCCTTACAACACTTAAAGGCTCGTTGTAAGTAGGAATGTAAATATCTACCGTTGGCCATAGGTCAGTATTTTTTGGCAACATGACAGGTTTTCTTTCAAGTGGATTAATGGTTTGAAAAAAACCTAAAATAAGTACCATCCATGCGTATGTTTCTGCTAGTAACAAGCCTGCACCTAATGTAAGTGCTAAAGGGTCATCCCAATTAAGTGTTTCAGTGTATCGCCACCACAAGTACCGCGAAGATGTAGTGACAGATAAGGTAATCATTACAATCGTGGCCATATGGCCTTTAACGCGTTTGAGCGCGTAAGCAACCAGTAAAATAAAGCTAATAAACACTGCTTGCGCTTCAAGGCTAAAGGGAATGGTAACAAATATGGCAAGCAAGAATAATATCAGTGCAACAACGATGTATTTAATAAGTTTGTTCTGCCAAATACGAGCGTCGGCCATTGTTTTAAAAGCACTTTTTTTAGGCTTGTTGTTTTTGGAAAAAAGGCGCCTTATTAATCGGCCTAATTTAAGGTCGTACCAACGAAGTTGCCTTAGGCTGTAACTGACCCCGTCATAAAAATAATTTACAGCATGCTTTTTTATAGACACTGATTTTCTTTTGGGTTTATGAACAGCAAAAAGCAAAAATATGCTCTGAATAACAAAGCGTATAATATTGGAATAGATATAAGTTCTGTATGGTAGCCTTAAGTGTGGATAATAGTTATATAACGCTAACTCAAAGTTATCTTTGTTCTTTTTTATATTCACAAATAATGAACCGAACAAAGTTATAAAGGGCATTAAAAATGCTTCAATTACATTAACCTTGTGCTGGTTAAAGTAACTATGAAATTTAAATAAAATGTAACGCACAAGCTTATCAGTGAATAATATACTCAATAGAATATACAATGTGCTGTGTATGGGCCTTTTGTAAAAAAGAGTAAAGCTCATCGTCAGTTCGCCGCCTTACTTACAAGCCAACCAGCCAGTGTTTCAAAGTCATCGTTCGCTACACTGTATGGTGCGCAATTAAGGGCTACATTACGATTAGCTGTGGCCTCTTTAATAACTTCATCACTGTTGATAAAAAACGGCGCCATAAATGGCAATGTAGATTGCCAAAGAGAAAATAGATCAAATTCTAACACTGAGGCTGCGTTGTAACGATTAACAACAAAAAAGTGTTTCCAACTTGACTCTACTGACTTAAGGGTTTGTAGGCGCTTGTATATGAGGCTATGACAAATTGCATCGCAAGTGACTAGCTCAATAACAATATCGTTTTCTTCCAACGGGTAGTGAGAAATATTAATGTGTGAAGGGCAATCGAATATTATCCAAGCAGATTCTTTATAATCCAGATTTTTGCAATTGTTAATTGTGGATATAATTTCATCTAACGTTGATTCATTATCGCCATGGGGTAAAAAAAGAACGCCATCACTGTCTTTGCGAAAATGTAATAACGCATCGTCAAAAGTGCTCTCGTTGCTCCAACCTTTTGTGGCTGTCCACTTAAGGCCAAAGTGTAAACCAAGGTCACTTTTAGTATCTAGGTCTATGGCAACCACATCAACATCAGATTTTTTCAAAACGCACGCTAAGTTTGCAACAACTGATGTGCTACCTATGCCGCCTTTGATACCTTTAATAAAAATCCTTTGCAATGGAGTTTACCTTTTTTATTTTTTTTCTTTAGATGTTTTTAATGCGTCATCAATTTCTTTCAATAGCGCATACTTGTTAATTGTTTTTTGATTTTTTTGTGTATTCATAATTTCTATATAGTCGTCACTTTTCCCACCAAAACGGCGAGCTAGGTTTTCTATGTCACTTGATGTGAGTATTTGTGAGCTTTTTGTAGCTAAATTATTCATTACAACCTTTGTAAGCGTAATATTTATTTTTATTAAAAGTGGACAATATTTGGCTATTATATATAGAATAGCAGGCAAAACTAGTAAAAAAGTATTTTTTTTGAGGGCTTTTTAAGTGCATAACTTTAACATAACGGGTTTAGAGCCGGCTGCAAAAGAGTTAAAATCGGCTTCAAGTTATGCTGTTTTAGCGCCTTTAGATAATTTTGTAATTGAATTTGCTTTACATGCAATTAACCAAAATTGCGCAAACGATATTTACATTGTTTCTCAAGACGTTGAATCTTTTTTTGAGTCGTCATTTTCTGCAGCAATTAATACTGCGTACAAACGTAGTAAAGTTCATCCATTCTCTCTCTCATCTGAGACACAGCATTACTCAATAGAGCGAATAAACAAAGGTATAATTAAAGAGATAGGCGCGTATAAAAAATTAAAAAATGCGCTAGTGTTTATCCACTTCAACACAGAGCTACTTAGTGCAGCAACCGAAGCTAGCACAAAAACAATAATGAACGATTACAGTGAGTTTGCAAAAAAAACAGGGGTTACCTTATTATTTTTGCTATCTGGTCCAGAAGTAACACACTATCGATTTTTAATAAGGCAGCTTAATAAATCTTTTGATGGATTAATTTTTGTAGATAATGATTCCGCTACCCGCGTTTTAGAGTACGATTATTGGCACCACACTACGGGTGTATTTGCTGATATGCAGTTTCAACTGTCGCTTGAAGATAATAAGTTTTTGGTACAAGAGGGAACTGTAAACGATCTAAAAGTATTCAATGGCTCGCATTTTCCAGATGAGGACGATGTCTGGTTAGTGCAAAGCGCGGTGCCAATCGGTACAAAATTGCCTACGCATTATTATACCGCAAAAGACAATAATGAGCTGTTTGACAAAGGCCCCAAATTAAAAGCGGCAACATTGGTGTTTGCTGTTACGCGTTACACAGATTTAGCACTGCTTGGTAAACAGTGCTTTGAACTGAGGAAAAGCTGCGGTCGTTGGTTGAAATTGGTAGTACAAAATGTTGATGGCGTTATTCGCCATCAAGATGAATGTTTATTTTTAACTTTAGGCGTTAACCTTATTTTGTATAGCTTTTCTGAACCTTCGCGATTATTATCTCAAATTCAATCTATTCAAGGGTTTCAATTTTCTAGACCGTTACCGCCATCTGTCGAGCACGTTCTGAAATATACTGAAAATACGTTTTCTAAAGGCTATTTACCTTTTGATGAATTTACGCGCCAAGTAGAGGTTCATAGTGACTCGGCTGTTAATCTGGGTGTTAGCGGCGTGTTGGTTAAGCTTGAGTTATTACCCCGCATAGAGCCCATTCACCCTTTACACTTGTTTCATATTAAGCGTGAAGGGGATGTATTTAGCCTTGCAGATAACACCGTGTATTTGTACTTGCATGCGTGTAGAGAGAACGACGTAAATAATGCAATTAAGCATTTATTCAAGCTACAAACGAGTGACTTTTTTGTGCAGCAAAATGTTATTTCAGATCATTTTCATATACAGCAAGAATGTAAGCAATTAAGGCGGCTTTATAGCGGTAAACAGGTTACTGACTATTCTAAACAGTTAACAGAGAATGATAGCTATAAGTTTGAACCCGGTGTGTCAAAAGGGATTACTGAGTCGTTAGACACCCCTGAGTTTACAAATGATGCGCGCCCCGATGCTGTGTCATTTGTAATGAGGTTAAAGGCTTAACCAATGAGTATTAATCAGCTTTTTATTACCGTTATTTTGGCACTTATAGTCGGTATTGTGCTTTGTATGTCGGCAACTCAAATATTGGCCAGAGTAAAAACATATTATTACAAGCTTACTTTTAAACACGAAGTACTTGAACCTTATACACCGAATAAAAAAAAGAAGGATGAGCAGTGAAATTATCAGGTTTAGGAGCGTGGAATCTTTATTTCTTAGCTAAATTTGCCTTGTTTTATTACGGCGCAATTGATTTTAATGTATTAACCAATGCAGCCCTTGCAGCACTTTTAGCAATCAAATTTAAAAAAGCGATTATTGAAAAGTTAAAACATGTACTTGGTGGTATTTTTGCGATTGTCATACTTTACCAAGACTCTTGGTTGCCCCCAATAAATAGGCTGACAAAGCAAGCTGGTAATGTTCAAGATTTCAGTTTTGGCTATTTTTTTGAACTTTTAGCACGTGTCATCAGTGTAGATATGCTATTGGCATTATTCGTTATTACCGTGTGTTTTTGGTATACATCTCAGTGGCTACGTTTTACAACAATAACAATTGTTGGGCTGCTTTTGATAGGATGGCAAGGAGAGGGTGAACAATCAGGCACAGTAGTAAATGCCTACTCTACAAATACAACAATTAGAAATGAGCCTACTAATCAAGCACAAGTCATCACGCGCGAAAGCCAAACACCTGATCAAAAATTGTCAGACTTTTATCAACAACAAAGCCATTTAATTAGCCATTTTCCTTCGCAAGTTAATGGCGAACTGTTCGATGTCATCGTTTTAAATATTTGTTCAATGGCGATTGATGACTTGAACGCTATTGGCGTTAGTGTTGAAGATATGTTTAATGATTTTGATGTGGTGTTTTCAGATTTTAACTCAGCAACATCATACAGCGGGCCTGCAGCTATTAGGCTTTTACGCGCAAGTTGTGGGCAAACAAGCCAAACGGCTTTATTTAGTGATGCACCAGAGCAATGTTATCTATTTAAAAATTTAGAAAAATTAGGGTATCAAAGCAGCGTTGTGATGAACCACGATGGCCACTTCGATGACTTTAAAGGTTTGGTTAATCGCTTTGGTGGCCTAAACGATAAACCACTTAATATTGATTCACTTCCAGTAGCGCAATACGGCTTTGACGACAGTCCTATTTATTCTGACGGTGCAGTGCTAGATAGTTGGCTTAAAAATGAAGCGCAAGATTGTGAGCCGTGTGCAATGTATTACAACACAACAAGCCTTCACGATGGTAACCAGCTTGCCAATAAAAAACGCATGAATAGCCTTGAAAGTTACCCAATCAGGCACGCTAATTTATTATCTGATATTAAGCGTTTTATTCAAAACCTTGAAAAGCGCGGCCGTAATGTCATGTTAATGATAGTACCCGAACATGGTGCAGCATTAAAAGGTGACAAGGTACAGTTTGCTGGCCTTCGTGAAATACCAAGCCCTACTATTGTATCTGTACCAGCTGCTATTAAATTTATTGGCCCAGACGTTAAAAGCTACTCGCAGATTATGATTAACGAATCGACTAGTTACTTTGCCTTATCTGAAATTGTTGCAAAAACACTTGAGACAAATGTTTTTGGGGGTAATAACAGCATTGCCAATTTAGTTGAAAACTTGCCAAAAGCCCCAAAAGTTGCCGAAAATGCGGGCACAATCATGATGTACGTGAATAAACGACCTTACATACAACTTGATGGCGAAGAATGGTCTGCTTACCCTCAAGGTTAAAAGTAATTTAGCTACGCAGCAGGCTAGCTCTGCTGTGTAGCGTGTTTATGTTGTTATTCTTATGTGTTAATTAAAACGCAGACTTGTCCAAAAATGTTTACAATAAGCTACCTTATCAAAGCGACTTAGCGTATTATTCGGCTAATTTAGTTTTTCCTGCTTTGAGGATGTATGCGTCTAGATATTCACTGTGCTGATCGGATCGGTATAGCCCAAGAAATCCTTAATATTTTAGTTAACTACAGTGTTGATTTAAAAGGCATTGAGGTCGATTCTGTCAATTGCCGTATGTATGTGAGCTTTCCAGAAATAGAGTTTGAGCAGTTTCAAAAAATCATGCCTTCTATCCGTCTGATTGATGGTGTGCATGATGTACGCACTACCGCATTTCTCCCTTCTGAGCGAGAGCATAACGAATTAAATACCTTGTTACGTGCATTACCTGATGGTGTTATTTCTATTGATGCTAAGGGCTGGGTCCGTTTATGCAACGATGCTGCCTGTAAAGACCTGCAGTTAAGTGAAAAAGAAGTTATTGGCGCTAACATAAATAACCTACTAAAGGGCTTTAACTTTACGCGTTGGTTAGAAGGTAAGGAAGTGTTAGGCCAAACGACTCGGGTTGAAGTAGCTGGCGAAGACTTTATTGCAGATATTTTACCAATTGCCGTGCCACAAGGCAGTGAAGGCGATGTTTTAGCTGGTGCGGTTATTAACATTAAGTCGCAAAGCCGTTTAGGTCAGCAAGTTAGTGCATTTAGACGCTACGGACAAGAAAGCTTTGCCACCATTCATAACTTTAGTACTGCTATGCGCCGTGTTGTACGTGAAGCACGAAAAATGGCACAGTTAGAAGCACCCATACTCATCACGGGTGAAACAGGCACAGGTAAAGAGTTACTTGCGCGAGCGTGTCATTATGCGTCAAACCGTTCTGTTAAACCATTTATTGCGCTTTCGTGCGCGTCGTTACCTGATGATGTAGCGGAGTCTGAGCTTTTTGGTTATGCAGGCTACGAAGAAAATGCAGCTCCTAAACGCGGTGTACTAGAGCAAGCTGACGGCGGTACCGTATTTTTAGATGAAGTGGGTGAAATGTCGACCCAGTTACAAACTAAACTTTTGCGCTTTTTACAAGACGGAACGTTTAGAAAAGTAGGCGATGAGAACGAAGTAAAGGTTAATGTTCGTATTGTAGCCGCTACTCAAAAAGACTTGCCCGCAATGGTACAAGAAGGTGTGTTTAGAGAAGACTTGTACTATCGAATTAATGTATTAACTCTCGAAATTGCTCCGTTACGAGACCGCAAAGCCGATGTGGGTCCTCTGGCAGAGCATTTTATCCAAAAATATGCCCAGCAAAATGGCCATGCTATTCCGTTATTATCACAAGAGTGTTTGAGTTTTTTACAAGAATATCCGTGGCCTGGTAATGTTCGCCAACTTGAAAATGCTATTTACCGCGCAGTCTCATTGTTAGATGATAGCGAGTTACGTTTAGAGCATTTACAACTACCTACCTTTACACATGAGTTAGGGTATTTGGAGTCAGACTTTGAAGGCTCGCTTGATCAAGCTGTGAAGCGTTTTGAGGCAACGTTGCTGCGTAAACTTTACCCTGCTTACCCAAGCTCAAGGCAACTAGCTAAACGTTTAGGGCTTAGTCATACCGCAGTGGCAAATAAGTTGCGTGACTACGGTATAAACAGAAAAACCGTTAAGGTTTAGATGACTCTAAAATTAAAACAGGGGACTAGCTTTTAGTCCCCATGTTTTTTGTAACACCATCAATAGCAATCGTTTCTATACCGTCTTCATTAAAGTTAATAACAATACTGGCATTGTTGCGCGTAAAAAAGTAACTACGGTTGTTAAGCTCAATTACATAGTCGCCTTTTACTCGGTCGCTAAACTTTTGTTTTTTTAGTGACACAGTATGCTCACCAATTTGCCAATTAAACCCTTCAATAAAACCATTGTTAAACTCTTGAACCCATACCTGGCTTTCATCTTTTGATAGTGTAATTGCAACTGAGTATGAACTTGGAATACTTTGCATATTGTAGCTTTTAGCGCCAATTTTAAATTGTTCAGCTTTTTGTTGCCAAGCAAAACCAAAGTCAAATTCTTTCTGTATACCCGTTGAGTAGGTAATAGTGCCTTTGCCGGGTAATGAAAAATCAGCTAGCGCTGAATAGCTTGGTACGAGTAATCCAATAAACGTAATTATATGTAGTAGAGGTTTCATAAGCATTTTATTTTTATATATATGAGTAATAAAGAGTAAGGGAGAACATACGTCTTAGCAAGTGCTTGTGATACACTCAGTAAAATTTTGCTGGTAAGACCTTTGTTGTGAACTTATATATTCGACTCCTATTATTATTTTTTAAAATTAAGCGTAATAAACACTATCAAGATTTACTCGATACGGTAGATATTGATTACAAAGCACTTCCTACAGATTGTGATATTAATTTACATTTAACTAATTCGCGCTATTTGGCCATGATGGACTTGTCGCGTACGTGGATGACTGAGCGAGTAGGTTTGCTAAAACAAATAATGAAACGACGTTGGTTTCCTATTGTTAATGCAACAGCTATTACTTACATTCGTGATATTAAACCCATGCAAAAATACACTATTAGCACTAAGTTAGTGGGCTGGGATCATAAGTATTTTTACATCGAGCAGAAATTTCATTCTGATCGTGGTTTGCATGCGATTGCGTACGTACGTGGCGTATTTAAAAGCAAAAAAGGTGTTATAAGTATTGAAGAAATGCTTGAAGTGGCTGGCTTTGAAGGTAAAACCCCTATTTTACCCAGCGAAGTAATGCACTGGAAAGAAATGCTTGAGCAGAAAAAAATGACTAATTTACCAAAGTAAATGAAAAAGGCGCTTTGCGCCTTTTTTCAATTTTAAGCTTTTATATTTAGCTTACCTTGAAAGTCCTGCCACCCTGGTGGGAACTGCCCACGTAATACATACGAAAACGCAATCAGTTCTGCAATCACAAAATAAAGCTCTTTTGGAATTTCTTCACCTAATTCGAGGTGCGATAAGGTTTTAGCTAAATCAGGATCTTCGTGGATCATGATCCCTTTTTGTTTTGCTGCAGCGATTATTTCTTCCGCCAACTCCCCAAACCCCTTAACACTCACTGAAGGCGTGCTTCCTGCTTCGTATAAAAGGCCAATTGCCGACTTGCTCTTAGGGGAATCACTCATAGCTACACCTTAATATTAATAATTGCATGGGATTTATAAAAAGCAGCATGGGTTGCCTCCCCTCGTTTTAGGTTTAGTTCAGCAACTTGTAAGCCGTGTTTAGCCAGTTTTGAGCGCAGGTTATCAAGGTGAGGGTGGGCAATGGCACTCACTTCTTGGCTTGATGCTAATAATTGGCAATCGAGCGACTTGTCCATTAGCTCGGCGGTAATTTGTAGTTGACCGAGATCTGCATAATCAAAATTTAATCTAACAAACCAGACATTTTTAGGCTCTAGTTTATCGGCCGATGGTTTTTTATATTGCCCTAACGTTATTTCTGTTTGTGCCGCTTCTGGGGGTAATTTCATCGGAAGTAAAAACTGTGCCAGCGGGTTACTTTCGGGTTGCTGATTTGGTGTTGAAATACTTACCTGTGTGAGCGTGTTTTTAACCTGAGTAAGCTCTCCAGCAAGCGCTTGCACTTGTGATTGCTGAAGTTGCTCTAGTATTTTTGAACTTGCTTTGCCTGCTTTAAACGTAGGCATAAGTACCTGTAGTAATGCATCAATGCCTGTTTTTGAGTCAAAGGTAATAGGGGCTACAGATTGGTTAATAATAGGCGCCGCCAAAATACTAACCGCTAGCTGCTCAAGCCCTTTGGTAAAGCTACTTTGCAGGGTGTCATGCGTGAGGCTGTGAGGTTGCAGTGTCGCTAATATCTCTCTTTGTACGGCATTCGGGCTAACGTTGCTGCTTGATACCATACGATTAAAAGCTTGATTAACCAGCGCATTGAGGTCAGGTGTTTGCTTAGTCGCTTTAACTTGAATATCGGCTATTTGACTGCTCACTGAAATTTTTTCTTCAGTGAGTTTGTGAGTTGAATTATGCGATGGTGGCAGCTTTAAAAGCGGCGTTAATATTTTAGCTTCAATAGGTTGCAACATTTGGCTTGGTGAGGCAATAGTCGTTGTGTTACTAAATACTGCACTAAATAGGGGGTTACTTGCTGGTATAGAAGCTACAGCACGTGTTTGTTGGGTTGCTGGGCTAGTGGCTTTTAGGATAGGGAGGGTAGCCAGTTTGTTATCTGCATTAGCTTGTTGAGCATGGCTAAGCCCCACTTTTGTAACAGGAAGAGAATTTAACTCTTTAATTGTCGTTTGTTTTTGTAGGTCGTTACTCAAGGTGGGTTGGACTTGCACTGTTTGGTTTTTTAATACTTGCTCTGTATTTTTGGTTGCGGGTTCTGCCTTTATTTGAGTGCTTAACAGTGCACCTGATTGTGTACCTACCTCTGTTTTACTGTGGGCTGAGACTTTTTCGATTGGTGGCTGCTTATTTTCTGGTGTATTTGTTGTATTAGCATTGGGTATATGCAAATGACTACTGATAACTTTGCCACCAGGAGGCTGCCAAACAGCAACATTTGCTTTTATTAGCTGTGTTAACTGCACAATAGGGGGTAATTGAGAGAAATGCTTAGGTAAAATATTAACAAGTTCAGTACTTGGCTTTTGCGCACTATTAGCAACTTGTATACCTGCATTTTCAATTAAATTAATTCTACTTGTTAGTGAGGACGGGGCGATAAACTGTTTTTGTAAGGTGAGTGATGGTGCGATTTGAGTTTTGTTTTCGTTTGCAAACGATTTGTTTTCAAAATAATTTACTGCATCATTGATTCGTGTTTTTAAATCACTAAAACTAGTTTGCAGCCAAGACTTTATAGGGCTATGGCTACTCACCAGCGGACTTACTTTCGTGGTGTTATTGAACTGCGCTGGCGCGGTTTGTAAATTAGCGTGTTGCGCAGTAAGTAATTCATTAAAAGGTTTAGTGAAAGAGTTACTCAGCATCACTTTTACGCTTTGAGCTTGTGTTGTTATTACAAGCTTATCGGCTTGATTTGCAACAGTCACTTTCACGGGCGAGTTAGGCAGTTCAGCAAGCTGCGTGTTTGTTACTTGCGTGGTGAAAGAGCCTGATTTTTGCGGATGCGTTAAAATAGCTAATTTAGGCGTTGCCTGTAGTTGTGCATTGGGTAACAAGCTTGCTAGCATTTTAACTAGCTTTGTTTGGCTTAACGGCTGGGTATGAACGGTATCAGCAAAGCGGTTAATAACATCAATTTGTGCGCCTTTACTGTTGGTACTTATGGCTAGTTTTAAAGGTTGCTCTGTGCTGAGAAGCTGAGCAACATCTTTATTAATGGCAATATTAGCATTGAGCTTATCAATAATTAGCTTTGGTGTAGGCGCTAAAGCAAGCTGAACTGAAAGTGGCTTGCTTTCAACCTCTGCGCCGGTACTAATAAAATTTAATAAGCGTTGTAATTGGGCAGGCTGGTTAAGTTTAATTGTTGCTACATTTGGCAAAATAGATAGCTGCTTTCCGTCTTCGCTTAGTTGAATGCGCGCGCTAGCAATTTTATCTAAAGATTGAGGGGCATTGCTTGTGCCTAGTCTGAGCGTTTGCCATTGCTTATTAACCAGCACTTCTAGCGTGATAGAGTCTTTTGAAAATTGAATGTTTTTAGCCGCAAGTACTTCACTTGGTAATTGTGGTAACTCATTGGTTTGGTTATTAGTTGATGAATTGATAACCAATGAATTGGATAATGTTATTTGCGTTGGCGTATTCATTATTTTAAATCAAGTTTTCTCTATTTTAAGTGAATCGATTTTAAAGCAATATTCGTATTACCCTATCATTATGGTAGACTAACGCCTAATTTTTGGCAGAGAGAATCGTCATCTTGTTACACATTAAGTCCGTCTCCTGCATCAAGCAAGAACGTTGTTTGTTTGCGGACCTTAATTTTAGCCTTAAAAGCGGTCAAATCATGCAATTAGCGGGTCCTAATGGGGCTGGTAAAACATCGTTATTGCGTATCATCGCTGGCTTTTCTGCGCCTGATGAAGGCGAGGTTTTGTATCAAGAACGCTCAATAAATAAATACTATGAAGAGTTCGCCCACGACTTACTTTTTATAGGCCATAAAACGGGTGTTAACATTCAGCTGAGCGCTGTTGAAAATGTACGCTTTTGGTTACGTATCAACGGTTATTCAAATGAGCCTGACCTTTACCCAATTTTAGCAAAACTAGGCTTGGTCGGTCTTGAAGATGTGCCAGTTAGAATGCTGTCGGCAGGCCAGCAACGACGAGTTGCATTAGTTAGACTTTGGCTAAGTGACGCAAATTTATGGGTACTAGATGAGCCATTTACTGCGCTCGATAAAAGCGGTGTTGCGTTTTTGCAGCAGCGGTTTACTCAACATTTAGATAATAATGGCGCCATATTATTAACTACCCACCAAGACCTAACTGCTCACTTTAGTGATTTACAAACAATCACATTGGAGTACCGCCACTGATGACTCGTCAACACTCTTATTGGTTACTATTCAGTGCGGTTTTTACTAAAGATATAAAGCTTGCCTTTCGCCAGCGAGCTGAAATTGTAAACCCAATATTGTTTTTTTTAATTGTTATTTCTTTGTTTCCGTTAGCAATAGGTCCTGAGCCCGGTCTGCTTGCTAGAATGGCGCCCGGTATCATTTGGGTTGCAGCTTTACTCTCTACCATGTTGGGTTTAGATAAACTGTTTAGAGATGACTTTAATGATGGGTCTCTTGAGCAGTTAATTGCCTCATCGTACCCATTGTCACTTACAGTGCTTGCAAAAGTGGCTGCACATTGGGTTGTGACGGGGTTGCCCCTTGTATTAATGACACCGTTATTCGCGTTATTACTTAATTTAGATAGTAATGCGCTGGTGGCCACTGTTTTAACGTTATTATTGGGTACACCGTTATTAAGTTTTATTGGTGCAATAGGTGCTGGGCTTACTGTTGGGCTACAAAAAGGGGGTATTTTGATGAGTTTACTCGTACTGCCTTTGTATATTCCTGTTCTAATTTTTGCAACGTCGGCTATCGATACCAGTGTTATGTCGCTGGATTATAGCGGGCAACTTGCCATCCTTGGTGCTATGTTAGTCATCGCTATTATTAGCGCACCAATCGCCATATCGTCAGCTTTAAAAGTGAGTATAAGTTAATGTGGAAGTGGTTACATCCCTATGCTAAAGCAGAGCGTGCATACCAGTTATGCAATACGTTACTGCCTTATTTTGCCGTAGTTACGGTTGTTAGTATGCTCGTTGGTTGGGTGTGGGGGCTTGGTTTTGCACCTGCCGATTACCAACAAAAAGACAGCTACCGTATCATTTTTATTCACGTTCCTTCTGCCATTTTATCAATGGGAGCATATTCCTCTATGGCCATTGCCGCCATTGTTGCGCTTGTATGGCAACTCAGAAACGCAGAACTTGCCGTTATAGCAATTGCACCAGTTGGCGCATGTATGACTGCAATAGCACTTATAACAGGGGCTGCATGGGGTAAACCTATGTGGGGCGCTTGGTGGGTGTGGGATGCACGACTCACATCGGAGCTTATTTTATTATTTTTATATTTGGGCGTAATTTCGTTATACCACGCTTTTGAAGATAAAAAATCAGCGGGCCGTGCTGCATCTATCTTAGCGATTGTAGGGGTGATCAATTTACCAATCATTCACTTTTCGGTTGAGTGGTGGAACACCCTCCATCAGGGAGCCAGCATCACTAAATTTAATACCAATGCGGTTGACCCAAGCATGTTTTGGCCATTAATGGTAAATATTTTAGCCTTTGCAGCGTTTGTTGGCACAGTCACTTTAATTCGTCTTAAAAATGAAATTTTGCAACGTGAAAAGCATCGCCCATGGGTGCGCCAGTTGCTTAATAGGGGGTAATTATGCAGTTTGACTCTTTTTCTGATTTTATTGCAATGGGAGGCTATGGATTTTATGTATGGCTTTCATTTGGCACATGCGCACTTATTCTACTGGGTATTTTAGTGAGCTCTTTAAGAGATAATAAGCATATTATGGCTTCAGTAGAGCAACAGATTGTGCGTGAAGAGCGTATAAAACAAGCCAAGCAGGAGCAAGCATCATGAACCCTAGACGTAAAAAACGCTTATTAGTGATTGTTGCTATTTTATTTGGTTTGGGTTCTGCCATAGGTTTAGTGCTTTATGCTTTACAAGAAAACATAAACTTATTTTATACCCCAAGCGAATTGATTGATGGCAAAGGCCCAAACAAAGAAAAACCTTTTATTGGTCAAAAGCTTCGTATTGGCGGCATGGTAGTCCCAGGATCTGTTGAAAGAAACGAGCAAAGCTTAGAAGTGAGTTTTAAATTAATTGATACAGGTCCATTAGTGACTGTGAAATATCAGGGGATATTGCCTGATCTGTTTCGTGAGGGGCAGGGTATTGTTGCGCAAGGTGTTTTAATTGAGCCTAATGTCATTGAAGCGTTTGAAGTACTGGCCAAGCATGATGAAGAATACATGCCTGCAGAAGTTGCTGAAGCGGTTAAAGGTATTAAGCATGAAAAACCAAAATACAACTTAGATAGTGGTAATTAGCTATGATCCCAGAAATTGGTTATTTTTCTTTAACGCTTGCCATGGTGCTGAGCGTTTTATTATGTATTTTTCCACTTTGGGGCGCGCATACAGGTAATCTTCGCTTAATGCGTGCTGCCCCCTCTTTAGCTATTGGTCAGTTTGCGTTTGTATTAATTTCGTTTGCTGCACTTATTTACGCAAGTTTAACTGACGACTTTACCGTATCTTATGTGGCGTATCATTCGAGTAGCACACTGCCATGGTATTACAAAATAACATCGACTTGGGGCGGCCATGAAGGAGCAATATTGCTTTGGTTAGTGATGCAAGCAGGTTGGACTGCTGTTGTTGCTGCTCGCTCAAAGTCATTACCTTGGGTTCTACGTGCCCGTGTTTTAGGCGTGCTTGGTTTTTTAGGTGTTGGTTTCATGATGTATACCTTACTATTATCAAGCCCATTTGAACGTTTACTTCCTTATTTTCCGGTAGAAGGGCGAGATTTGAATCCGCTTTTACAAGACCCCGGTATGATCATTCACCCGCCATTACTTTACATGGGTTATGTTGGGCTATCGGTTGCTTTTTCGTTTGCTATTGCAGCACTGTTAACAGGTAAGCTTGATAACACGTGGGCTAAATGGTCACGTCCGTGGACAATGACCGCGTGGGGCTTTTTAAGTTTAGGTATTACTATTGGCAGTTGGTGGGCTTATGCAGAGCTTGGCTGGGGTGGCTGGTGGTTTTGGGATCCAGTAGAAAACGCGTCGCTTATGCCTTGGCTTGTTGCAACCGCTTTACTTCATTCGCTAAGCGTGACAGAAAAGCGCGGCATTTTTAAATCGTGGACCGTATTACTGGCAATTGCAGCATTTTCGTTAAGCTTGCTGGGAACGTTTATTGTGCGTTCAGGTATTATTGTATCAGTTCATGCGTTTGCAACTGATCCCGACAGGGGCCTGTTTATACTCGCCTTTTTAGGAATAGTTGTTGGCGGTGGTTTAGCGCTTTATGCATTACGCGTATCGCAAGTTCATAGCGAAGGACGCTACAAATTTGTATCGCGCGAAGTGGCACTGTGGCTAAACAATATCTTTTTAGTTGTGGCGACCTTAATTGTATTATTGGGTACTTTATTGCCTATGGTGCACAAAGAAATGGGCTTAGGCAGTATTTCTATAGGTGAACCGTTCTTTAATAAAATGTTTGCAATACTACTTGTGCCATTTGCTATTTTAATGGGCATTGGTCCTTTTTTACGCTGGAAGCAAAACAAATGGGCGTTTTTGCAAAATAAAATTGTTGTAGGTATTTTGGCCAGTGTGGCGATTACTTGTGTATGGTTGTTCTCAGCTTACGACGAAGTGACACCACTTACGCTATTAGCAACAACGCTGGGTGTGTGGGTTGCTGTTTCAACCTTGATTGACATTTACACTAAGGCCGCAGTGCATGGCACATTAAAAGAAGGGTTAAAACGCTTAGGTGTTAGTTATTGGGCAATGGTGCTAGGCCACATTGGTATGGCATTTGTTATTGCGGGCGTTGCGTTAACCTCTGCGTACTCTGTTGAGCGTGATGTATCGATGAAGCAGGGCGATATAGTGCAGCTTAATCAATACAACTATCGCTTTGAAGGCGTTAAAACAATTCGTGGACCTAATTACAGTGGCCATGCTGGTGTTGTTACGGTGCTAAAAAACGATGATGTAGTCACTCGTTTGTACGCCGAAAAACGTAAATACGATATTGGCATGCAATTTATGACAGAAGCTGCCATTGATGCTGGCTTCACACGTGATTTATACCTTGCTCTAGGCGAGCAATTAAGCCAAGGGGCTTGGTCTCTGCGCATATACCACAAGCCGTTTGTGCGTTGGTTATGGATTGGAGGTGTATTAATTTCACTTGCAGGGTTCATGATTTTGTTTGATAAACGTTACCGTACATCTGCAAAAACAGCTCGAAAAGCAGCAGCGGAGAGTGTGTTATGAACCGTAAATTGTTAGCCATAGCGCCCCTTTTAGTATTTGCTTTTGTGTGTGTGTTTTTATACCAAGGTTTATTTGCAAACCCACGCGAAATACAAACTGGGCGAATAGGCCATGAAATGCCTGCTTTTACGCTTCCTGATTTAATGCAAGACAACAAGCAATGGACCAACGAAGCGTTAAAAGGCGAGGTATATTTACTAAATGTATGGGGCACTTGGTGCCCAACTTGTTTAGCTGAGCTGGGCTACTTAACAAAGCTGCGAGAGCAAGGCGTTAAAATTATTGGCTTGTATTATGTGCAAGGTTACGACGCCGACTTTGATGGTCCGTTTGACATGCAAGCACTACGTACTGAAGTACAAGATATGCTTGAGCGTGCGGGTAACCCTTATCAGTTTAATATTTTGGATTTACATCGAACGCTGTCGTTAGATTTGGGTGTGTCGGGTGCGCCAGAAACATTTTTAATCGATAAAAACGGCACTATTTTGCTACACCATACCGGTGATATTAATCCGCGAGTATGGCGTTCTAAATTTGCACCTATGATGCAGGAGCTAAAATAATGAAGTGGCTATTGTTTTCACTCAGCCTTTTACTGACTACGAGTGCATTAGCGCAAACTGATCGCTACGTATTTGATACCGACGAGCAAGCAGTTCGTTTTGAAGAGCTTACAAAAGAACTTCGTTGCCCTAAGTGTCAAAATCAAAACATTGCTGATTCAGACGCTATTGTTGCCAAAGACCTACGTGAAAGAGTGGTAGAGCTAGTTAAAGAAGGCAACACAAAAGATGAAGTAATTGACTACATGATTGACCGCTATGGTTACTTTGTTCATTACGACCCACCTGTGACCCCTGCAACACTGGTGCTTTGGGTATTGCCGGTATTAATTGTTATTGTTGGGTTTGGTTTTATTGTCATTCGTCAGCGTAAAGCGTCTGTAAAGCAGACTTGGAGCAACCAAGATGAAGTACTTTTAAATAAGCTAATTGAACAAAATAAACGTCAGGAGCAAAGTTAAATGATTTTAATGTGGGCGTGTTTTGCTTTACTCACACTGATTGCACTGGCGTTTGTTATGCTGCCTTTTTTACAAAAAGAGCGTGTTAAAACAATTACTCACAACGCAAATGCCGAGCTTATAAGTATTTACGAACAACGTTTGGTTGATTTAAAAACCGATTTAGATAATCAACGTATAGATGATGCTAACTATTCTGAATCGATAGTTGAACTAAAACGCCGTTTGCTTAATGAGCTTTCACCAGAAAAATCATTAATTAGCAAAGGTAACAACCGTATTTTTGCCCTGACAGGCGGCGCATTTGTTATTGCACTAAGCGGTATTTTTTACAGTTTAACGGGTAGTCAACAGCAAATTTCAGCATGGCACGATGCCATGGATAACCTGACCGAATACGGCGAGCGCGCTGTGATGCAAAAAGGCGAGCAGCTTACTCAAAACGAGCTACAAGCATTTGCACTGGCGTTACGCACCAAGTTAAGCCGTTCAGGCGATGACGAAATGGCATGGATGTTACTTGGTCGTGTTGCCATGTCACTGAATGAATTTGATATGGCTCAGCAATCATTTGATAAAGCACTGCGCATGAACCCTGATAATAAACAGGTGTTAATAAGTTACAGCCAAATTTTGTTACTTGAAGGCAGCGAAGCGAATATGACGCGTGCAGCGGGTATGTTGTCTAAAGTATTAAATGCAGAACCGACTAACTTAGATGCTATTTCGTTATTAGCGCTCATTGCTTACGAGCGAAAAGACTGGCCTCAAGCTAAAGCCGCCTTTGAAGTATTGCTAGCCAGTATGGAAAAAAATGATTCTCGCTATGGTTTAATATCTCAGCGTATTGCAGATATTGAACTGCAAATGCAAATGCAAAGCGAAGGCTCGGTAATGCCAGTAACTAAAGCCAACAGTATTGCTGTTACCGTTAATGTTGCCAGTGAGCTTATAAATAAACTGCCTGAAAAGGGGACTTTATTTGTATTTGCAAAAGCGGCAAATGGTTCGCCAATGCCGATTGCTGCTGTAAAACTCACTTCATATTCATTCCCTGTAACAGTTGAGTTAAACGACAGCACTGCCATGGTTGAAGGTATGAACTTGTCTAGCGCAGAAGATATTATTATATCGGCGCGTATTTCGCTTGATGATTCTGTTATGCCAAGTTCAGGCGAATTAGAAGGGCATTCTGGCTCATTAAAGCGTGAAAGTGTAAGTGAATACCAACTTAAAATAGATACATTAATACCTTAAGGACGAAAAATGTTAAGACAAAGTTTAGCTTTTTTAAGCTTTTTGATACTGGCCGGTTGTGCGCAAGTACCAGAAAGTAAAGTTGATGAAAGAGATCCACTGCAAAGTATTAACCGTCCGTTGTATGACTTTAATATGGATGTTTTAGACGCTTACATACTTCGCCCAGCAGCGGTTGGTTATGTTGCTGTGACTCCTGTGCCTGTGCGTCAAAGCATTGTTCACTTCACTGATAACCTAACGGCACCGGTTGATATGGTAAATGCTGGGCTACAGGGTAAACCGGGTAACGCAAGTGTAAGCCTTGCGCGCTTTTTAGTGAATTCTACCGTGGGCATTTTTGGTATTTTTGATGTTGCTAGCTCGCTTGGTTTAAATCGAGTAGATGAAGATTTTGGCCAAACAATGGGTGTGTGGGGCATTGGTGATGGTGCATACTTAATGCTACCTGCAATGGGGCCTACTACAGCAAGAAACTTAACCGGTGACGTAGTAGACAACTTTGTTCTGCCTGAAATTGCCTTAACTACGCCACAAACGGTGCTAGTATTTGCGTTAAAAGCGGTAGAAGCGCGTGCTTCATTAATGGCGCAAGAAGGGCTTTTAAATGACTCACTTGACCCGTATTTATTTGTAAAAGATATTTATTTTCAGCGTCAGTTATTCGAACTTTACGATGGTAACCCGCCAATTAAAGAAGAGCCTGCCGACTTTGATGAAGACTTTTTAGAAAGTTTATAAGCCAAATCAAAATAAAAACGCCAGCTTAATGCTGGCGTTTTTATAGAATAATGCTTTGCAAGTATTAGGTATTAACCATCAAACTCATCTGCTCGTTCACCCAACTAAGTGCCTCGTGATACGCATCAGGTACTTTATCGGCAATATTAAGTGCTGTTGAAATATCGTTTGCTTGTGACCAATCAGCCTTTTCGTAATGTTTAACAAGGTTTAAGTATTGCGCTAATAACCCCTCGTTATCTAACAGAGCTGCCTTAATATCGTTAGACAAAGGAAGCTTTTGCATCACACTTTGCATACTTTCATCTAAAATGGCATCCATTAACGACATCATACCGGTTAAAAATGCCATGCCGGTGTCTTTCATTTGGCCATGTGAAATAGCTAACAGCTCACAAAAGCGAGCGCGTGTAAGTGATAGCCTAATTAACTCTACCGGTTTATCAGCCGATACTTGTGCAGCAAATAACAAAGAGAGAAGTTTTTTGATCTCTTGAGCACCTAAAACAATAAGTGCTTGTTTTATAGTGCTTATTTCAGCTCGTCGTGCAAAGGCTGCTGAGTTTGAGTATCTAAGTAGTTTGTAAGACAGGTTTACATCACGTTCAAACACATCGGTGATTTTTTTTAGGTCCATCTCTACGCTTGACGTTTGGTAAAGTAATTCTGCAAGTGCCATTTCTGATGGTGGTAACGCTTTACTTTGCACCATTTCTGGTTTTGAAAAGAAAAACCCTTGAAAATAATCAAAGCCAAGCTCTAACGCTAAGCTATATGCTTCGTAGGTTTCTACTTTTTCAGCTAAAAGCTTTATATGAGGGTGCGCCTTTAGCTCTTTTATAATGGTTTTTATTGTTGCTAAATCACACGTTAAAAAGTCGATTTTAATAATATCGATAAACGGATAAAAGTGGCGCCATACCGGCTGGTGAATGTAATCATCGAGCGCGATGGTATAGCCTTTGTCTTTGAGGTCTTTAACAATCGCAAGTAAACGTTTACCTGGTTGAATTGTCTCAAGTATTTCTACAACAATGGTGTCTTTACCCAACAGGGTAGGGTAACCCTTAAGTAAGGTTTCTAGTGTAAAGTTAATATAAGCGGGTTTGTTATCGGTTAAGTCTTCTAAACCAAAGTTAAACTGACTGCCTTCAATTAAGCGTGTAGTTGCTTCGTCACCATCTATATTGGGAAATACATTATCTACGCCATCACGAAATAAAAGCTCATAACCAATAAGCTCTTTATCACGATTTAAAATAGGTTGGCGCGCAGCATAAAAATACATAAAAAAATCCGTGTCAGTCGAGTCAGTCGCTATTGTAATAATATATTAGAAAACATACAAAATAGCATGCTGTATATTTTACTAAATAATAAAATATCATTATTAAATAAAAGCGTTTGGCTATTTTTTTGCGTGTAAAAAAGTTTTTTTAGCAATTGTTTTCAACATGATTATTTTTAAACTAAGAAAATACAACAAATAGAGATTTTTGTTACAAGCATGATATAGTCCGAAGGAATGCTTTTATCCTAATAGTGACTTTATTATAAAATTTTAAGAGTCAATATTCGGATCAAAAGCCTGCTACTTTTAATTGTTTTATGGAGGCGAATTTGGAAACAGGAATGATCATTTCATTGTCACTATATTTTGTTGTTATGTTAGGTATTGGTTTATATGCCTATAAGCAGTCAACAAGTGATGTTTCTGGTTATATGCTGGGTGGTAGAAACTTGTCGCCAAGTGTTGCAGCACTCTCAGCGGGTGCTTCAGATATGAGTGGCTGGATTTTAATGGGGTTACCTGGCGCCATGTTTGTTACTGGCTTAAGTAGCACATGGATTGCATTTGGCTTAATTGCCGGTGCATGGTTAAACTACTTTTTAGTCGCGCCGCGTTTAAGGGTTTACACTGAAAAAGCGAATGACTCTATTACCATCCCTGATTACTTTTCTAACCGATTTAACGATGAATCAAATTTACTCCGTGTTGTGTCGGCTGTTGTAATTATTGTGTTCTTCACACTGTATACCTCTTCAGGTGTTGTTGCCGGTGGTAAACTATTTGAAAGCTCATTTGGCTTAAGCTACGAAATGGGGCTATACATCACAACGGGTGTTGTTGTTTTGTATACACTCTTTGGCGGCTTTTTAGCGGTTAGCTTAACTGACTTCGTGCAAGGCTGTATTATGTTTATTGCACTTATTTTAGTACCCGCTGTAGCTTACTCTTTATTAGAGCAACCACTGCAGTCAACCCTAAACAGTGTTAATCCAGACATGCTAAGTTGGATAGGCGCAGGGTCTGCGCTAGGTATTATTTCAGCAATGGCGTGGGGCTTGGGTTACTTTGGTCAACCACATATCATTGTTCGCTTTATGTCGGTGCGCAGTGTTAAAGATATGCCAACAGCACGTCGTATTGGTATGTCTTGGATGATTGTTGCTGCAATTGGTGCGGTAGGTACGGGTATTTTTGGTGCAGCATACACTTATGAAAACAATATAGTTGTGGATGATCCTGAAACTATATTCTTGATCCTGTCAGAGCTGTTGTTTCATCCACTTATTGCTGGCTTTTTACTTGCGGCAATATTAGCTGCAATAATGAGTACAATTTCATCTCAGCTATTAGTAAGCTCAAGCTCACTAACTGAAGATTTTTACAAAACATTTTTACGTAAAGAAGCCAGTGACGCAGAGCTTGTACTAGTAGGGCGCATTAGTGTGTCTATTGTTGCAATACTTGCTATTTACCTCGCATACGATAGAGACAGTTCTATTTTAGACTTAGTGAGTAATGCATGGGCTGGCTTTGGTGCTGCATTTGGCCCGCTTGTATTGTTTAGCCTTTACTGGAAACGTATGAACTTTGCGGGTGCGCTTTCAGGTATGGTTGTGGGTGCAGTTACTGTTTTACTATGGATTTACGGCCCATTCACAATCAACGGTGAAAGTTTAAGTAGCGTAATGTACGAAATTGTCCCAGGCTTTATACTTGCAAGTATTGCTATTGTAGTTGTAAGTTTAGCAACCAATGAGCCTAACTCAGATATAACAACGTTATTTGATGAAGTTGAAAAAGAGCTTTAATTAATATTCGTTTTTATAAAAGCTATAAAAAAGGGAGCAACTAAGTTGCTCCCTTTTTATTTGCAAAATGTTTAGCTTGCTTGTTTAGCGTTGTTATCGTCAATAGATGCAACGTTATCTGATTTTTTATTTTTACTTGCCGCTTTAGTCGTAGGCTCTTTGGCACCTTTAAGTACCGACATAAAGTCGTCTTTACTTTTTGCTATTTCTAACGCAAGCGATTCTATTTGTTGCTCACTCAATGGCACGTCTACTTTTTCTAGCATCAGCTCAAGTGATTCTGCTATGTCTAGCATTTTGTCATAGGCATCAGCTTCTTTCTTAGTAGTAAACGTCATACGCTCGACTCCGTTTCGTTCTACAACATATTTAACAACAACAGCCATGATTTCTCCTGCAAACTTGCTTGGCACTGTGGTTTATAAAAAACCATAAGATTACTGTTTTTATATACAGTAAAGGTTTGCAAGTAAATATGCAAGCGCAGAGTTATAATTTTTAAGTGTCTTAAATTTGACAAAAAACGGTAACTTAACTTTATTTAATATATCACTTGGTTGTACCAGCTGCATTTTAAGGATTTCGGATAAAAGTGATAATGCATTTAGGTACTTCCAAAGTGGCTAGCCTCGCGTTTGTCATTTATGGTCTTCCCTAATAATTAAAATAAATATGTTCTAAAATGGACAATAAGGACGAATAAATGAAGATATTTAAACTTTTACTTATAGCAAGTTTGCTAAGTATCCTACCCATTACTACCTCTTACGCGCAATTACCTGAAGTGAGCAAATCTATGGCTCCCATCGAAGCGGTAAGTATTAATGATGCAGATGCAAAAATGTTGGCTAAACTTCCTGGAATTGGTAAAAAGAAAGCACAAGCAATAGTAAATTACCGAGATGAAAATGGTTCATTTACAAGCCTTGAGGACTTAGCCAAAGTGAAGGGGATTGGCAAAAAAGTAATGGGTAAGTTAGAAGGAAAAGTTAAACTTTAGCAAAAGGGCGCTAAGCGCCCTTTTCATGTTGTTGTAGTGCTTCGTTTAAGTTTTTTCTGGCAAAATTTATATCGACCGGAGCGGTTAATAACGGATAAAAAAGCCCACCGATTATTAAAAAGGGAATGATTATCCAACCTTCAAAAAGTGTAAATATTAAAAATAACGGGCTTAATAGCAATATTTTTATAATACGCAGTAATACACGGTCGGTAGGTGACAGCATTGATAAAGACCGTGCTATAACAAGCTGTCTCTCGCGTATTTTTAAATGTTGCAACTGTTTAAGTTGACTAGAAAAAAAGGTAAACATAATTATTAAACCGTTCTTTTTAGTATTAAGCGACTACCTAATACAATAAAAAATGTTAGAGCAAATAGCCCAAAAATAATTTCCATCCAAGCCGGCATACTGAGCGATAAAAACTCCCAATCTATGTTACCGCAATCGCCAGTGGCTTCAAAAAAGCTCGGTATCCATTCATGCAGCGGCATAAACGATGGAAAGTTAGGCTCAAACTCGCAGCTAAACGCAAACGGATCTGTTGTCGTTTGCATATCTATGTGCTCACGGGCAATTAAATACCCCCAAATGCTCGATACTCCCCAAGCAATGTAAGCAACTATACGCATTATTTTACTTTGTGGATTAATTGACCCAACAATACCCGCGCCAAGTAATCCTAATACCGCGGTTCGTTGATAAATACACATAATGCAAGGCGCTAACCCCATTTTATATTGAAAAAACAATGCGGTTACTTCTAGCATAAAAACAATCGCAGTGAATAAAAGCCAAGGTGTTCGTTGAGTAGATAATTGCGCAAGCCAGTTCATAAAAAGTCCGCTAATAAATAAGGCGTTAGATTATGACGCACGAAAAAGTACGCGGCAACAAAAAGAGGTATATAAAAAGTTTTATTGTTACCCTGCAAAAAATGTCCCTGCACTCTAAAAGGCTATATTGAAATACTCGGTGATATGTTTTTATGCATATTGTGGTTTTGATGGATTTACATTCTTACTACTGGAAAATATGTGTTTTGTCCATTTGTTTGCTTCATGGCGGGTTTTACGCTAGAAAATTTTGCTTAATGGGCTAACAACACCGTTTGCCCCTTGCTGTAAAACATGAGTGTAAATCTGTGTGGTTTTAACATCTGTATGACCTAACTGAGCTTGCACCGTTCTTATATCGGCTCCACCTTGTAACAAGTGTGTTGTAAAAGAATGACGAAAGTTATGAGGCGTCACAATCTTTGTAATATTGGTTTGCTTTAATGCCTTTTTAACCGCTTTTCTAACACATGTAGGATGGAAGTGATGACGCCGTATCTCGCCAGTTTCTGGATCACTACTTAATTTATAGGAAGGAAATAAATATTGCCACGCGAGTGATTTGTTAGCTGACGGATACTTACGAGCTAAAGCGTTTGGCATCCATACGCCTGCGTATTGTTCGTTTTGTAAATCTAATTGCAAATATTCTTCAACTTGCATTATTTGATTTCTAAGTAACGGGAGTAACTCAGTTGCAAGTGTAACAATACGATGCTTATTGCCTTTCCCGTTCCAAATTTGAATACATTTATAATCAAAATCAATGTCTTTTACTCGCAGTTGCACAGCTTCCATCACTCGCAGGCCGCTACCATACATCAACCCCACGATTAAGTAATATCGCTTAGATAGATGAATCATCAATTGTTTGACCTCATCGGGTATCATTACAACAGGTAATTTGGGTTGTCGTTTACTTCGAGCAAAGTTCAAGTGTAACGAAAGTTCATTTTTGACAATATGTTTATATAAAAAAGCTAGCGCATTTAAAGCTGCACTTTGTGTTTTAGCTGACATGTTACGTTTTAATACAATATGGTCCAAAAACGCTTCGACTTCTGAATTTCCCATTGAGCTTGGGTGGCGTTTGTTGTGAAAGTGAATAAAGTTTGTGATCCAACTCAAATAAGCATTAATAGTTCTTAGTGAATACTGTCGAGTGAGCATATAGTCCGCAATGTAATTTAAATACGCAGAGCGAGTTTTCATTTTCAATCCATTGAATTTATACTGTGTGTATATACAGTTATAGCTCAGTCGCTCGCATAGTCAAGAAAACGACCCAGTCGCTCGTTTTATACTGAGAAGAAAACGCGCATGTATGAATTTTAATAACACTGGCAATTAGTTGGCAAGTTTGTTAAAAATAAACCAATAAGAAAACGAGTTACGCTATGGTAGAAATACGCGCGATTAGCTCGCTATAAACATGTTATAAGCCATGATGATCGAATTAGTTTTAGCCTCAACTTTAGTGTCATT